>CALMRC010000101.1 GCA_937873275.1 uncultured Spirochaetota bacterium | reverse complement strand
GTACACCCAGAGGGCGGCCGACTCTCCGGGAGTCCCGTCCGGCGACTCCCAGCGGACCCGCAGGGCGTAGGAGGGCAGTTCCGCGAAGGGGGCGTTCCCGTCGTAGTCGACCCGGACGTCCACGGTCAACCACCGGCCCGAGGCCGGGTGACCCGCGTACTCGGCGGCTCCGTCCTTCCAGGACACCAGGGTTACCGTGAGCCCCGGGGCGTATTCCGCGGAGGCTCCGGATCGCACGGCACCCCCGCCGGCGCACCCCGGGAGGATCGCCAACGCCGCGGCGGCCAGGGCGGCCGCGGCGAGAATTCCGGTCCGGGTTGTCCGGAAACCGCCGGAACGCGGACGACCGCGCGGGAAGAGACGTCCGAGGCCGCGTACCGGCTCCGGACGGATCGGGTTCTTGTTCATGCGCGAATTCTATCGCCCCCCGGGGAAGCCCGCAAGCCTCGGGGCACCCGGGTTGCCGCGGCGTCCCCGATACCCTATCATCGGGCTACGATATGCAACCCAAGCTCGTCGCTTCCTTTTTCGGCTGGTCCAATACGGGGAAGACCACCTTCATCGAGGGCGTGATCAAGGCCCTCTCCGCCCGGGGAACACCCTGCGCGGCCCTGAAGGTTACCAAGCACCCCGGAAGTTTCCTCCTGCCCGGGAAGGATTCGACCCGGTTCTTCGAGGCCGGGGCGGAGACGGCCCTGGTGGGAGGACCGGAAACGGTCCTGACCCTGCGGAGCCCCGGTTCCCTGGATCGGGCCTTCCTGGACCGGCTCTTCCCGGAGGCCCGGGTGGTCCTGGTCGAGGGAGGAGAGGTCGAAGGGGCGCCGCGGATCCTCGCGGCCGGGGCGGCCGCCTCGGAAGCGGAACTCAAGATACCCCTGGACGGCATCGACGTCCTCATCGCCTCGGACCCGGGTCTGCGCGCCCGGGCCGCCGGGGCGGGGGTCCGGTGCCTGGCTCCGGGGGAGATCGATACATTCATCACGCTGCTGGAGGAACCTATGGATCGGGAAGTCACCGTCACCTGCGGAGGGAAGAACGTTCCCATGAACCCCTTCGTGAAGACCATCGTCCGGGACGTCAGCCTGGCGGTGGTCAACTCCCTGAAGAAGGTCGAGGAGGGGGAGGAGATCGTGATTCGGATCGCGGCCCCGAAGTAGCGTGAGCGCGGCGAAGCCGCGCTCACGCGCCGAGCTATGCTCGGCGTTCTACCTTCACCCTAACGGCGCCGAGCCGCCCCGGGCCCCGCCGGACTCCACCCGCTCCGCGTACCGGGCCGCCAGGCGGAGACAGGCCTCCACCGCGTCGCTTCCGACGGCGGACACGGTGTCCCGGGGTGTATGGTACACCAGGCCTTCCCGGACCACCGCCGTCGGCATGGCGATCACGGAAGTCGCCGCGATCCCGGCCCGGGCGGCCTCCGCAGCGTCGGTGCCCCCGCCCCCGAACACCATGGAGTAGACCCGGGCCTCGTATCCCTCCGCCCGGAGGCACTCGGCCGCGTCCCGGGCGACTTCCCGGGAAAGCCGGACGAATCCGTTCACGTCCCGGTCCAGCGCCTGCAGGTGCGCCGCGTCGTAGAGGGAATCGAAATTGAGCATGTAGGCCGGCCGTTCCCGGATCTCCCCGGCCCGGGACCGCAGATAGGCGGCGGAGCCCCGGAGACCCGCCTCCTCGGCGTCGAAACTCAACACCCGGACGCGGGTGCGCCGCAGGAGGTCCCGCTTCCGGGCGGCCAGCTCCCGGGCGATCTCCACGCAGAGCACCGACGCCGCGAGGTTGTCCCCCGCCCCCGGGCTTCCGCTGCGGGTGTCGATCATGAGGAAGTACGCCGCCGCGAAGGGGAAACCCGCGAGCAGGGCCGCGGTCCACCCGCCCGGAATTTCCCGGATCCAGCCCGCCGCCCGGGAGATCAGGAGCCCGAACTCCAGGAGGAAAAACGGGTAGGGCGCGAAGATCGCGAGGGCGTAGTATTTCTGGAAGGGCCCGGAGTAGATCCGGGCTACCGGGGCGCTGTCGTGGTGGCCGGACAGGAGGAGCTCGTACTCCGCCTCCCCCTCGGGCTCCACCACGCCTTCCACGTTGACGCAGGTCCGGGCCGGAAACAGCCCGTCCCCCAGCCTGCCGTAGACCGCGAACTGGGAGACCATGAGGGCGATCCCGCCGGCGATGCCGAGGGCGGGCAGGAGGTAGAGGCCCCGGACCAGGAACAGCGAGCCCAGACCCAGGGCGTACGCCAAGGGAAGGATCTTTGTGTAGGCGTAGAACGAGGCGGGTCGGGCCTCGAATTCCTCCATCTCGACCCGGTCGCAGAAACCTTCCATCCGGTCCGCCAGCTCCCGGGCGACGGCCCGGCCCGCCTCCGATCCGGCCAGCCGGGACCCGTACCGCCGGACCAGGCGGTCCGTCTCCTCGAGGACCCTCCGGGTCAGGTCCCGGAAATCGATGTCCGCCATGACGGCTCCTCCCGTGGATGGACCGGGCCGGAGCGAATCGGCCCCGGAGCCCCGATCGTGGAAAAGGGCGCCCCTTTCGGGGCGCCCCTCCGCGTTCTCCGCGCCCTTCGGCGCGGATGTCACTTGTACACGGGCTTCTGGGTGTAGTGGGTGTGCAGTAGCTTGTGGGCCTTGTGGGAGCCCGGCTTCTCCAGGAACTCCTTGTACACCTGTCCGATGTAGGGGTTCCGGTGGGAACACCGGTACTCGCTGTGCTCGTCGTCCGAGTAGATCCCCGCCATCCGCTTCTGGCGCACCTCGTCGGTGCAGCCGTAGGGCTGTCCGCCGCCGCCGATGCATCCTCCCCGGCAGGCCATCACCTCGATGAAGTGCCAGGGAACCTCCTTGCCCTCCGCCTTGGCCTTGCGGACTTCCTCCAGGACCATGGAGATGTTGCCCATCTGGTGGGCCACCGCCACGCGGACGTCCGCGCCCTTGATGTGGACCCGGGCTTCCTTGACTCCGGAGATGCCCCGGACGCCCGTGAAGTTCACGTCCTTGAGGTCCTCGTCGGTGATCAGGTAGTACGCGGACCGGAGGGCCGCCTCCATGACGCCGCCGGTGGCGCCGAAGATGGTACCCGCGCCGGTGTAGGGGCCCATGGGGGAATCGGGCTCCTCCTCCGGAAGGTTGAGGAGGTCGATCCCCGCCTGCTTGATCATCCGGGCCAGCTCCCGGGTGGTCAGGGTGACGTCCACGTCCTTCTGGCCCGAGGAGTACATGTCGTCGTTCCGGGAGTTCTCGTACTTCTTGGCCGTGCAGGGCATGACCGAGACGGAGAAGATCTTGGCCGGATCCACCGAGGCCTTCCCGGCCCAGTAGGTCTTGATCATGGCGCCCATCATCTGCTGGGGGCTCTTGGCGGTGGAGAAGTGGGGGATCATGTCGGGGTAGTACTTCTCCATGTAGTCCACCCAGGCGGGGCAGCAGGAGGTGATCAGGGGCAGCGGGCCCTCGTTGTGGACCAGCCGCTTCACCAGCTCCGTGCCCTCCTCCATGATGGTCAGGTCCGCGGAGAAGTTCGTGTCGAAGATCACGTCGAAGCCCATGCGCCGGAGGGCGGCGTAGATCTTGTTGGTGATCACCGTGCCGGGGGGAAGTCCGAATTCCTCGCCCAGGGCGACGCGGACCGCCGGGGCGATCTGGACCACGCAGGTCTTGGCGTCGGGGCCTTCCTTCATGAGGGCGTCCCAGACGACCTTGGTCTGGTCCATCTCGTAGATGGCGCCCACGGGGCAGTGGGCGGAGCACTGGCCGCACTTGATGCAGGGGCCTTCCGCCAGGGCTACGTCCGCCGCCGGGGCGATGCGGGTCTTCTCGCCGCGGCCCAGGAACTCGATGGCCCAGACGCCCTGCATGTCCTGGCAGACCTTCACGCAGCGTCCGCAGCGCACGCACTTCTCGGGGTTCAGGATGATGGTCCCCGTGGACTCGTCCGTCGCCAGGCCCCGGAGGCGCTTGGGGAAGGACTGCTCCCGGATGCCGAACTCCGCCGCCAGGGTCTGGAGCTCGCAGTCCCCGTTGCGGGGGCACTGGAGGCAGTCGTCCGGGTGGGTGGAGAGGATCAGCTCGATCACGGTTCTGCGGGTAGCCACCAGCTCCGCGTCGTTCGTGATGATGTCCATCCCCTCCTCGAGGGGGGTGCAGCAGGCCCGGAGCATCTTGGGGCTCTTGCCGTTCTTCACCACGCAGATGCCGCAGGCGGCCCAGGGCTCCAGGTCGTTGTTGTGGCAGAGCTTGGGGATCTTGACGTTCACCTTCCGGGCGGCCTCCAGGATGGTCGTTCCCTTGGCGACGTGCACCGGAATGCCGTTTATCTTCGCGTTTACCATTTCGCTTCGTCTCCTTGCCGGATCACTTCTTGAGGACCGCGTTGAACTTGCAGACCTTGAAGCACTCGCCGCACTTGATGCACTGGGAAGCGTCGATCACGTGGGCCTGCTTCTTTTCCCCGGTGATGCAGTTCACGGGGCAGCGCCGGGCGCAGAGTCCGCAGCCGATGCACTTGGCCGGGTCGATGGAGTAGACCACCAGGGCCTTGCACTTGCCGGCCCGGCACTTGTGCTCCTGGATGTGCTCCAGGTACTCGTCCCGGAAGTGCTTGAGGGTGGAGAGGGTCGGGTTGGCCGCGGAGCCGCCCAGGAGGCAGAGGCTGGCCTTGGTCATGGCCTTGCCGATCCGCTCCAGGTTGTCCAGGTCGGACATCTCGCCGTTGCCCTTGGATATCTTGGTCAGTATGGAGTGAAGCTGGTTCGTCCCGATGCGGCAGGGGGCGCACTTGCCGCAGGACTCGTCCACGCAGAACTCCATGTAGAACCGGGAGACGTCCACCGCGCAGTCGTCCTCGTCCAGGACGATCATCCCTCCGGAGCCCATCATGGATCCCAGGGCCGTGAGGCTCTCGTAGGTGATGGGAGAGTCCAGGTCCTTCTCGCAGATGATCCCGCCGGAGGGGCCGCCGGTCTGCACGCCCTTGAATTTCCGGCCGCCCTTGATCCCGCCGCCGATGTCGAAGACGATCTCCCGGAGGGTCGTGCCCATGGGCACTTCCACGAGGCCGGAGTTGTTGATCGCCCCGGTCAGGGCGAAGACCTTGGTGCCCGGGCTCTTCTCGGTGCCGATCTTCGAGAACCACGTCCCGCCCTTGGTGAGGATGACCGGGACGTTGGCGTAGGTCTCCACGTTGTTGATGAGGGTCGGCTTCTTCCACAGGCCGGAGATCGCGGGGAAGGGGGGCTTGGGCACGGGCATGCCCCGCTTGCCCTCCAGGGACTGCATCAGGGCCGTCTCCTCGCCGCAGACGAAGGCGCCGGCGCCCAGGCGGATCTCGATGTCGAAGTCGAAGCCCGAGCCGAGGATGTCGTCCCCCAGGAGCCCCATCGCCTTGGACTGGGCGATGGCGATCTTGAGGCGCTCGATGGCCAGGGGATACTCGGCCCGGATGTACACGAAGCCCTTGTTGGAGCCGATGGCGTAGCCCGCGATGGTCATGGCTTCCAGGACGGAATGGGGATCCCCCTCGATGGTGGACCGGTCCATGTACGCGCCCGGGTCGCCCTCGTCGGCGTTGCAGATGACGTACTTCACGTCCCCGGCGGCCTTCCGGGTCAGGTCCCACTTCATCCAGGTGGGGAAGCCCGCGCCGCCTCGGCCCCGGAGTCCCGCGGTCTTGAGCTCCGCGATCACGTCCTCGGGCTTCATCTCGAAGAGGGCCTTCTCCAGGGCGGCGTAGCCGTCCCGGGCGATGTACTCCTCGATGTTCTCCGGGTTGATGACGCCGCAGTTCCGCAGGACGATCCGGAACTGCTTCTGGTAGAACTCGATGTCCTCCAGCTTGACGATGTCCTTCTGCTGCTCCTTCTTATATAGAAGGCGCTTGACTTCCCGGCCCTTCACGATCTGCTCGGAGATGATCTCCTTCGCGTCCGAGGGCTTCACCTCGACGTAGAAGGACTCCGAGGGGAGGACCTTGACGATGGGACCCTTCTCGCAGAAGCCGAAGCAGCCGGTCTTCACGATCTGGACGTCGGCCTTGACGCCCTGGGCTTCCGCCTCGGCCAGGAGGTTCCTATAGATCTCGTCCGCCTTGGAGGATTCGCACCCCGTACCGCCGCAGACAAGGATGAAATTCTTGTACGCCATGAATCGGCCCTCCGCTACTTCTGTATGATGTCCGCCGCGGGACGATCGAAGATGTGGTTCTCCACGAGCGTCTTCTCCACGACGTGCTTCTGCACGATCTCCCGGGCGACCGCGGCGTCCACCTTTCCGTAGATGGTGGCGGGCATGCCGGGCATGGCCACCTCCACAGTGGGCTCCACGTAGCAGAGGCCCATGCAGCCGGTCTGGCGGATCACCACGTCCTTGTCCAGGTGGAACTCGTCCACCGCGGCCAGGATGGCGTCGAAGGTCGACTTGGCGCCCGCGGCGATCCCGCAGGTCCCCATGCCGACGATGATCTGCACGTTCTTTCCCTCCACGTCGCGGCGATTGAGGTCCTTCTTGCGCTCGTCGCGAAGCTTTCGGAGATCCTCCAGGGTCATCTTTGCCATATCGCTCTCCTTACGGTTCGAATCGTCGTCATTCCCGGGGTCCGTCCCCGGAACCCTCCAGGGATTCCAGGTACCGTCCCGCCAGGATCAGGGCCGTCGCCCCGGACAGGTCCCCCGCGGCCTCCCGCAGCTCGGACCGGATCACCTCGTACTCCGTCCCGGGTTCGCCGGGCCGGGCTTCCCGCCGCCGCCGGATCCGCATCTCGTACCCGCCCTCGAAGGCCAAGGCGGACCGGAACAGCCCCGGGACGTCGCCCGTCGGGGGGGTGTCCAGGTGGTCCGCCGGGAAGGAGAACCGGAGCGTCGTGCCCCGTCCCTTCCGGGATTCCAGGTCGAACTCCCCGTCCGCCGCCCGGACCGCCTGCTCCAGGAACGGAAGCCCCAGTCCCACCCGGCGTCCGGGGTGCTTGCCCCCGTCGGACCGGAAGGGGTCCAGGGCCCGGGCCCTCTCCTCCCCGGTCATTCCCCGCCCGTCGTCCGCGACCCGGACCGAGATCCGGCCGCCCTCCTCGAACAGGTCCAGTTCCACGAGCCGGGCTCCCGCCTCGACGGAATTCTGGACCACGTCCAGGACGAAGTCGCAGACGCTGGCGTGCACGCCGGTCAGTTCCGGTATTTCGCGATGATCTCCGGCAGCTGGTCCTTGGTGAGCTTGCCGTAGACGTCGTTCCCGACCATCAGCACCGGGGCCAGCCCGCAGCAGCCCACGCAGCGGACGGAATCGATGGAGAATTGGCCGTCGTCCGTGACCTCACCGACCTTGATGTTCAGGATGCTCTCGCATTCCTCGATCAGGGTCTGGCCGCCCTTGAGGTAGCAGGCGGTTCCCATGCAGACCGCCAGGCGGTTCTTGCCGGGCTTGGTGGTCTTGAAGAAATGATAGAAGGTGACGACGCCGTAGATCTTGGCCATCGGCAGGTCGATCATCCTCGCCAGGGTCTCCGCGGATTCCCGGGAAATGTAGCCGTACTCCTCCTGGATGCGATGGAGCATCATGATGAGGCTACCGGGCTTCTGCTTCCATTCCTCGATGAACCGCACGAGATCCGCGGAAAACTCCGTCTGGACTGCAGCCATGAATCCCTCCAATGATATATATAAGAATATATCGATAAATTGCTTTCGGTAGTATATGGAAGAACGGCGAGTATGACAATAGGGGAGCGCCCGAATCCCGCCCGAAAAAAGCGGATATATCGTTATATTTTATCAATTTACCCACGCCGTCCCGTCCTTCCGCCCGAAGCCTCCGCGCCTCCAGGATACACCCGTTTTCCGCCGAGGGGGCGACGAGTTCTGGTGTTTCACCCGGCACCGGGACCGCGAAAGTTTTCCTTGACATCCGCCGTGGACATGGTACTCTAATTTTGTATTCAAAACTTTCCATACACTTCAAGGAGGCACGTATGAAACGAATTCTTACGCTCGCCCTGGCTCTCCTGTGCCTCGGGGCGGCGGTCTTCGGCCAGGGGAGGTACCCGGCCAAGGACATCACCATCACCGTCGTGTTCGGCGCGGGCGGCGGGACGGACGTCCTGAACCGCCTGTTCGCGGGGGAGATGCGGGCGGCCCTGGGTCGCAACGTCGTAGTGGCCAACGTCACCGGCGGCGTTTCCGCGTCCAACGGAATGTTCCACGTCTGGAACCTGCCCCACGACGGCTACAACCTGGCGGGCTTCTCCGAGTCCGTGGTCAGCGGTCCGGCGATGGGCGGCTTCGACAAGCGGATGAGCGCCTGGTACCCCTTCCTGATCGCCGGGTCCCCGGACGTGGTCTCCGTGCCCGCGTCCTCGCCCTACAAGACCCTGGCGGACCTCATCAACGCCGCCAAGGCCAAGCCCGAGTCCATCAAGGCCGGAGCCGGAAACGTGGGCGGCCTGCACCACCTGAACCTCCTGGCCTTCCAGCAGGGCACGGGAGCCAAGTTCAACTACATCCCCTACACCGGCTCCGGTCCGACGCAGACGGCCGCGGTCACCGGCGAGATCGACGTGGTGGTCACCTCCATCGCGGAACAGCAGCAGCTGATCAAGGCGGGCCAGCTCCGGCCCTTGGGAATGCTGATCGCCAATCCCTTCAAGGTGGAGGGTTTCGGGGAGATCCCCTCGTCCTTCAAGTCCTACCCGGACCTCAAGAAGTACCTGCCCATCATGCAGGCCATCGGCTTCGGGGTCCCCGACGACGTGCCTGCGGACGTCAAGAAGAAGCTGGACGACGCCTTCAAGAAGACTATGAAGTCCAAGAAAGTCGTCGAGTTCCTGGCGGCCAACTACTACGAGCCCATCGGCAAGTCCGGCAAGGACGCCGCGGCGATCTTCGCCAAGCTCGAGTCCCTGTTCTGCTGGACCCTCTGGGACCTCGGCCAGGCCAAGAACGATCCGGCCTCCCTCGGCATCCCCAAGCCCTGACGGTTCCGGGATACTTCCCTCCTGCGGCCGGCCCATTCGGGGCCGGCTTTTTTTGCCCGTTGACAAGACAGGGAAGTGTAGTACACTGTTTTGTATACAAAATATCGCGCCGTCCGTAATCCGCGGACGGACTCCAGACCCCGGGAGGACCCATGCTGCCGAAAGAACGGCTCCGAAAGGCCGACATTTTCTTCTCGTTCCCGGTCATGATCGCGGGGGCGGCCATCGTACTGAACGCGATGTCCTTCCCCCGGGGGGCCGAGCTTTCCGGCGTCCGGAACGACTGGTACGTTTCCCCCGCCCTCATGCCCTACATCATCGGGACGGGCCTGGTCCTCATGGGGATCGCCCTCTTCTTCACGGGGCTCAAGGAAGCCGGGACCGCGGGTGCCCGGGAAGCCCTGGCCTCGATCGGGTCGGCGCTGGCCCGCCTGAAGTCCCCGGGTGCGGGTTCCCTCCGGTTCCTGGCGGTCACGGTCACCGTGGTGACCGGCGTCTTCCTCTACATGCCCCGGGTGGACTTCGTGATCTCCGCGGCCTTCCTGCTCCTGGCCCTGATGTCCATGTTCGCCTTCGAGGACGACGCCCTGCTCCGGCGCCTCCTCGTCCTGTTCGTCCTCCTGGCGGCGCCGATGGTCGCCTGGTTCGCGTCCGGCCTGGGGGAAACGCTCGAGGGAGCCTTCTACTACGCCTCGGACATTCCGGGAGGCGCCTTCCTGGTCCTGTACATCCTGCTGGCCGCCCGCATGACGGGCCGGGAACGCCGGGGGCGCTTCCTGCGCCTCGTACTCATTTCCTTCGCGGTCCCCCTGGTCCTGGTGCCCCTCTTCAAGTACCTGCTGTACATCCCCTTCCCCCGGGAGGGCGGCGTCGTCGCCCTCATGGATTTCGTGCGGTTCGACCTGCTCGACCCCGTCCAGGAGTAGACCATGCAATTCCTCTCCCTGCTGGGCCACCTGGCCGCCTCCGCCGGTTCCCTGCTGATCAATCCCCTGGCGATCGTCCTTCTCTTCGCCAGCGTCTTCCTGGGCATCGTGTTCGGGGCCCTGCCGGGTCTGACCGCCACCCTGGGGGTCGCCCTCCTGACCACGGTGACCTACGGCCTGGACTCCACCCTGGCCATGGTGAGCCTCCTGGGCATCTACGTGGGCGCCGTCTACGGGGGAAGCTATTCCGCGGTGCTGATCAACGTGCCGGGCACGCCCGCCTCCGCGGCCACCGCCCTGGACGGCTACCCCCTGGCCTGCCGCGGCGAGGCCGGGAAGGCCCTGGGCATCACGACGACCGCCTCCGCCATCGGGACCGTGGTCGGGATGATCGCGGTGATCGCCTTCTCCCCGATCATCACCCGGCTGGCCCTCCAGTTCACGAGCTTCGAGTTCTTCCTCCTGGCCTTCTTCGGCATCCTGATCTCGGGTTCCCTGGTGACCCCGGACCTAGTCCTCAAGGGCTGGATCGCGGGCTTCCTGGGGCTCTTCCTTTCCCTGGTGGGACGGGACCGCCTCCAGTCCTTCCCGCGCTTCACCTTCGGGCTCCCCCAGCTGGACTCGGGAATCGACGTGGTGCCCATCCTCCTGGGGGCCTTCGGGATCCCCCAGATGATCGGCACCCTCAAGGAGCGGATCGCCATCAAGGAGGTGCAGAAGATAGGCCGCATCCTCCCGGAGTTCGGCACCGTCCTGCGCCGCTTCCCGGACATCGTCCGATCCAGCCTCATCGGGGTGGGGATCGGGGCCGTGCCGGGCCTGGGGGAGGACATCGCGGCCTGGACCAGCTACGGCACCGCCAAGAAGGCGTCCAAGCACCCCGAGGAGTTCGGCAAGGGCTCCTACTCCGCCATCGTGGCCTCCGAGACCGCCAACAACTCCTGCATCGGCGGGGCCCTCATCCCCCTCTATACCCTGGGCATCCCGGGAAGCCCCCCGGCGGCCATGCTCCTGGGGGCCCTGATGCTCCACGGCCTGACCCCCGGTCCCCTCCTCCTGATCGAGAACCCGAAATTCCTGCCCGAGACGGGGGCCATCCTCCTGCTGGCCGCGGCGGCCATGTGGGTGATCGGAATCTTCCTGGCCAAGCAGGTGGTCAAGGTCCTGCGGATACCCCAGCCGGTCCTGATGCCCATCGTGGGGCTCCTGTGCATCATCGGGTCCTACTCCCTGGGGAACAACATCTTCAACCTCTACCTGATGGTGCCCATCGGGATCGTCGCCTACTTCCTGGGCGAGATGGGCTACCCCATCGCCCCCCTGGTGATCGGCATGATCCTGGGACCCATGGCGGACGAAAGCCTCCGCCGGGCCCTCATGGTCTCCCAGGGGAGCTTTGCGCCCATGTTCACCCGGCCCGTGTCCCTGGTCCTGGTGATCCTGATCGCGCTGACGGTGATCTCCCAGTTCCCCTTCGCGAAGAAGGTTACCGACAAGCTGTCCGGGCTGACCAAGAAGGCGCCGGCGGCCTGCGGGGACGGGGACGGGAAGTAGAGCGATCGGGAAAGCGGGTCCGGAAGCTCCAGGCCCCGACGGGATGAACGGCCGGGGATCCCTCGCGGACTCCCGGCCGTCCCGTCCCCGGGCTGCGGAGCCGGGGCGGCCTCAGGTCGCGCTTCGCCGCCCCGTGACCCGGTACAGGCGCATCTCGGCTTCCTTGCCCTTGAGCTTCACGACCCCCTTGAGGGCCGTCTCGAACCGGGCGGCGATTTCGGGGCGCTCGGCCAGGGAAGCCGGCAGGACGATCTCGCCGCCCGCCGCCACGGACTGCAGCCGGGCGGCCGTGTTGACCGTGTCTCCGATGACGGTGAAATCCTTCATGGTCTCCGATCCGATGTCGCCCTCCACGGCGAGCCCCTCGTACACCCCGATCCCGAGCCGGAGACCCTCGAAGTCCGCCTCGGCCCGCAGCATCCCCGCCTGGATATCGAGGGCGCAGAGCAGGGCCGAAGAGACGTCCGGGAAGATCGCCATGGTTTCGTCCCCCACGAACTTGTCGATATAGCCGCCGTGTCGGGCCACGAGGCCCGTCTGCAGGGTGAGGATCCGGTTCAGGATCGCCACGATGTGCTCGGGATCCCGCTTCTCGGAATAGGCCGTGAATCCGCGGATGTCGGAGAAAAACACGGTCATCCGTTTGCGTCGCGGCGTATGGAACTCCTGGCCCGAGGACACGGCCGTCCGCACGGCGTCCCGGGTGGACTGGGAGACGTACCGGGACAGCTGGAGCCGTTCCTTCAATCCCGTGACCATCTCGTTGAAGCGGCCGCTCATGAGTCCGAATTCGTCGTCCGACGGGTGGCTCAGCCGGACATCGAGGTCGCCCCGTCCGACCCGGTCCAGGGCGTCCGCCATCCGGAGGACCGGCTCCACCGCCGTACGCCGTATGAAGACCAGAAGGAACACGGTGAGGCCCAGGATGATCAGGAACCCCGTTCCGACGGATATCAGGTTGAACCGGCGATACTGCGCGGACAGCAGGTCGATGGTTCTCTGGAAATTGAGCTTGACCTCCAGGACCCGGGGTTCGTCGTTCAGGGTGAGATAGGACAGGATGTCGATGTCCAATTCGGTGCTTCCGGGTACCGGATGCCGCTCCAGGACGATGACGAAGCGCTTGTCCCGGAAGGTGGCCGCGATATCCGGGTGGTCCGAGTAATCCCGGCCGGTCTCCTCCTTCGGGTACCCCACCTCCACGCGGAAGTCCGAGGTCAACAGGAGGATCTCGTCGACGACGAAACTTCCGGTCTCCCCGGAAATGGCGATGGCCTTTTCGAATTCCCGGTAGATCAGCCCCTCCATCAGGGTTTCCTGGGTCGAGTAGTCGAGGTTCCGGTTGACCGCGATGTCCTCGAGGTTCCGAAGGAGGAAGAGCCCGAAGGTCTGGGCCTCCTTCCGCATCTGACGCTCCGCGATCCGGGAGAAGAGCCGGGGCATGCCCACCACGATGATGACGCTGCTCACGACCAGCAGGGCGGCCAGGATCCAGGACAGTTTGACGGATAACCGCATGCGTATACCTTAGGCCCGCCCGCGCGGGCCGTCAATGCGAGGTCCGGTCCCGGGCCGCGGAGATGCGGGCGGCCGGCTTTCAAATCCGCCCCGATTCAGCTACTATCCGACCATACATGCGCATAGAAATCTTCTACGCCGATCCGGGGCTGGACGGCCGGGGCGGCGGCGTTTCCGACAGGCTTTCCCGGGCCCTCGGACGGGACCTCCGGGCGCGCCTGGTGGACGTGATCCTGTCGGACCGGCCGATCTCGCGGGAGGTCGCGGAGGAGGCCCTGTCGGACCCGGTGGTCCAGCGGGTGACCCTGGACGAGCCGGCCGCCGCCCGGATACCGGGATGGTCCGCCCTGGTGGAGGTGGCCTGGAGGCCGGGGGTAACGGACACCCTGGCGATCACGGCCCGGGAGGCCCTGGAGATCTGCGGGGGCCCTTCGGAGTCCGAGTCCGCCGCCCTACGGACCGCCCGGCAGTACCTCCTCTTCGGGGACGCGGGACGCCCCGAGGCGGAGCGGGCCGCACGGCTCCTCCACAACCCCCTGATCCAGGAAGCCCGGATCCTGACCGCCGGGGACTGGGCCGCCGGCCTCCGCGCGCCCGCCTCCTACCCCGGGGTGTCCGTCCACGATCGCCCGGACTGGGAGACCTTCGACCTCGCGTCGTTCTCGGACCCGGACCTGGAGGCCCTCTCCCGGGACCGCCTCCTGGCCTTGACCCTCCCGGAGATGCGGGCCCTGAAGGAGCACTTCGGGGATCCCCGCACGGTCGAGGCGCGACGGGCCGCGGGCCTGCCCGCCGGCGCCACGGACGTGGAGCTCGAGATGGTCGCCCAGACCTGGAGCGAGCACTGCAAGCACAAGATCTTCAACGCCGAAATCTCCTATACCGAGACCGACCCCGCGGGCCGCCCCGCCGGACCGCCCGAGACGATCCGCTCCCTCTTCAAGACCTTCATCCGGGGCCTCACGGAGGAGTTGGCCCCCTCCAAGGACTTCCTCCGCTCGGTGTTCACGGACAACGCGGGGGTCGTCCAGTTCCGCCCCGGCTGGGCCCTCTGCGTCAAGGCGGAGACCCACAACAGCCCCTCCGCCCTGGACCCCTACGGCGGGGCGATCACCGGGATCGTGGGGGTCAACCGCGATATCCTGGGCACGGGCATGGGGGCCAAGCCGATCTTCAACACCGACGTGCTGTGCTTCGCCCCTCCGGACACCCCGGAAGGCGAGGTCCCCGAGGGCCTGCTGCACCCCCGGGAGGTCCTGGAGGGGGTGCACAAGGGCATCGTGGACGGGGGCAACCAGTCCGGGATCCCCACCGTCGCGGGGGCCCTCCTCTTCGACGAGAGCTTCCTGGGCAAGCCCCTGGTCTTCTGCGGCACCGGAGGCATCCTTCCGGATACGGTGAACGGGAAGCCCGCCTGGGAAAAGACCGTTCGCCCCGGGGACCTCGCGGTCATGCTGGGAGGCCGGATCGGGAAGGACGGGATACACGGCGCTACGTTTTCAAGTTTGGCCCTGGACGAGGGCAGCCCCGCGTCGGCGGTCCAGATCGGGGATCCCATCATCCAGCGGCGCATGACGGACTTCCTGCTGGAAGCCCGGGACCGGGGCCTGTACGCGGGGATCACGGACAACGGGGCCGGCGGCCTGTCCTCCAGCCTGGGGGAGATGGCCCAGTCCTCGGGAGGGGTCCGGATCGACCTGGACGCCTGTCCCCTGAAGTACCCGGGGCTTTCGCCCTGGGAGATCCTGGTATCCGAAAGCCAGGAGCGGATGAGCCTGGCGGTCCCGCCGGACCGGATACCGGAGTTCCTGGACTTGGCCGCCCGGCGGGGGGTCGAGGCCACCGTGGTCGGGGAGTTCACCGGTTCGGGGAACGCGGAGATCCGGTCCGGAGGCCGGACCGCGGGCCTTCTGTCCCTGGACTTCCTCCACGACGGCCTGCCTCCCCTGCGCCTTTCCGCCCGTTGGTCCCCGGCGGCCCTCCGCTCCGACTTCCTCCCGGATCGGGAGGACTGGACGGAAACCCTCTATCGGATCCTGGCGGAGCCGAACGTCGCCTCCAAGGAGCCCTGGGTCCGGGAGTTCGACCACGAGGTCCAGGGCCGGTCCATCGAGAAGCCCTTCACCGGTGTCCGCCGGGACGCCCCCTCGGACGGGGCGGTCCTGAAGCCCCGGTACGACGACTGGGCCGGAATCACCGTAACCCACGGGATCTGCCCCCGCCTCTCGGACCACGACGCGGGCCTCATGGCCGCCTGCGCGGTGGACGAGGCCTTCCGGGCCCACATCGCCCTGGGGGGAGACCCGGACCGGGCCGCCGCCCTGGACAACTTCTGCTGGCCCGATCCCGTGCCCTCCCCGGGAAATCCCGACGCGGAGCGCAAGCTGGCCCAGCTGGTCCGGGCCTGCCGGGGCCTGGCGGACGCCTGCCGGACCTACGGCCTGCCCCTGGTATCGGGCAAGGACTCCATGAAGAACGACGCCGTCGCCGAGGGCCGGCGCATATCCGTCCGGCCGACCCTCCTGGTGACCCTGGCGGGCTTCGTGCAGGACGTCCGGAAGGTCCCGTCCACGGACTTCCCGGGCCCGGGTCTCCTGGTCTACCTCCTGGGCCGGACCGAGGGCGCCCTGGGGCTTTCGATCCTGGAGCGCGTCGAGGGGGCCCGGTTCGGCTCCCCCCCGGGGATCGATCCCGCCGCGGCCCTCCCCCTCTACCGGGCCCTGGCACACGGAATTTCGGGCCGCCTGGTGGTGTCCTGCCACGACCTGTCCGACGGGGGGCTGGCCGTCGCGGCCGCGGAATGCTGCCTGGGCGGCCGGGTCGGGGCGGACCTCCGCCTGGACGCCCTTCCGGGGGCCCCGGACGCGGAGCCGTCCCGGCTTCTCTTCTCGGAGTCCCCCTCCCGGTTCCTGGTGTCCGTTCGGGAGGAGGACCGGGAGCGCTTCGAGCGGAGCTTCTCGGGGCTTCCCCACCGACTGCTGGGCACCACGACGGCCGAAGCCCGGCTTCGATTCCGCCGCGCGGACCGGGAAGTCCTCTCCGCCGGCCTGGAGGACCTGGAGGGGGCCTACAAGACGCCGATCGCCGGCAGGAGGTATCCGTGAGCGTCCCGGTCCTGATCGCCTGCGGTTTCGGCATCAACTCCGACGAGGAGCTCGCGGAAGCCTTCCGCCGGGCCGGCGCGGAGCCGTCCCGGGTACACCTGACGGACCTCCTTTCGGAACCCGGCATGCTGGCCCGGTTCCGGATCCTGGCCTTCCCCGGGGGCTTCTCCTTCGGGGATCACCTGGGTTCCGGCGTCGTCCTGGCCAACCTCCTCCGGCGGAGGCTCCGCCCGGAAATCGAGGCCTTCCTGGCGGACGGAGGCCTGGCCCTGGGCATCTGCAACGGATTCCAGGTCCTGGCCAAGACGGGGATCCTGACGAACCTCGGAGGCGATTGGGAGAGGGAGATAACGCTGGTCCACAACGAGAAGCCGGGCTACCTGGACGACTGGATCCGGGTCCGGGTGGAGCCGGAGTGTCCCTGCGTCTGGACCCGGGGGCTTTCCACCCTGGACCTGCCCGTCCGGCACGGGGAGGGCCGGTTCGCCGCCCGGGACCCGGGGATCCTCGAAGAGCTGGAGCGGGAACGCCTCGTGGCCCTCCGGTACGAGGGGCGGAACCCCAACGGGTCCGCGAACGCGATCGCGGGGGTCTGCGACCGGACGGGCCGGGTCCTGGGGCTGATGCCCCACCCCGAAGCCTTCCTGGAGCCGGAGAACCATCCGGACCGTCGGAGACGCCCTCCCCGGGACACGGGGCTGGCGATCTTCCGGAACGCCGTGGCGGGGGCGTAGATTTTCGCGTACCGGACCCCTATACTGAAGCGAGAATCATACTTGGGATAGCGCCGGAGTGACGACGCCCATGAAGGAAGAATCGACCGCGGTGATCGAGGAGTACGAACGCCAGATCTTCGATCTCCGCCAGCTCCTGGAAATCTCGAAGAGCCTCAACTCGACCCTGGACTACCCGATCCTCATCGACTCCATCCTGTTCACCATCATGGGCCAGATGAAGGTCCTGAAGGCCGGGCTCTTCGCCAAGAAAAACCTCGATTCCCCCTCCTTCAGCCTGCACCGGAACCACCAAGGCTTCGACCTCCGGCGGGACGTCGAGTACTCCATCCCCGAGGACCACCCCCTGGTGGCCCATTTCACCCGGGCCTACGGCTGTCTGACCCTGGACGAGATCCGCCGCACCCTGGGATCCCTGTCCGGCCTGGAGGGACTGGGGGCCCTGGAACCCAGCCTGGTGATCCCCCTCAAGGCCAAGGGGGTCATCAACGGGATCCTCGTGATCGGAGAGCGGATCGAGGGGGACGAGTTCACCGCCACGGAGCGGGAATACGTCATCAACATCGCCAACCTGGCGGCCATCGCGATCAGCAACGCCTTCCTCTTCGAGATGACCACCACGGACATGATGACCAAGCTCAAGATGAAGCACTACTTCTACACGGTGCTCCTGGAGCGGATGGAGCGGATCCGGACGGAGCGGCGCCCCCTCGCGGTCCTCATGCTGGACATAGACAACTTCAAGCGCTTCAACGACACCTACGGCCATTCCTGCGGGGACCTGGTGCTCCGGCGGACCGCGGTGGTCCTCCAGGACAGCGTGCGCCAGGGGGATCTGGCGGCCCGGTACGGGGGGGAGGAGTTCTGCCTCCTCCTGCCGGATACGGACGGTCCCCTCGCCCTGCAAATCGCGGAGCGGATCCGGAAGAGCGTGGAAGCCAACCGGATCGAGTACGAGGGAAAGACCCTGGGCGTCACGGTCTCCGTGGGAGCCGCGGAATACGACCCGGTCCGGGACTTCTCCGCCAAGACCCTCCTGGACCGGGCCGACAAGGCCCTGTACCAGTCCAAGCAGGAGGGTCGCAACCGGTCGACCCTGTTCCCGTAGACGCCGTGGCCGTCCTCCGGTACCGCGGGCCCGGACGACCCGAGCCCGTCGAGGTCCCCACGAACCTGACGGAATCCCTCCTGACCTCCCTGCTCAAGGCGGGCCGGCCGATCCGCCACGACTGCGGCGGCAAGGCCCTCTGCGGGACCTGCCGGGTGCGGGTCCTGGAAGGCACCTCGGCCCTGAGCCCCGTATCCGACCGGGAGAAGTCCCGCCTGGCCGCCGCGGGGGCCGCCCCGGGGGAGCGCCTGGCCTGCCAGGCCCACGCGGCCCGGGACGCGGAGATCGAGGCGGTCCTGCCGTTGGAAGGCCCGAGCCCCGGAACCAAGGGCGTGACAGGATGAACGGGGAAATAACAAGGATGAAGGATGAAGGATGAAACTGGGACAGTAGGAGTTCAACATCCATCCATGAACCTTCCAGCTTCATCCAAGCCACGGGATCTATCGGAACGGACGAAGATGTTCGCGTTGCGAGTGATCCGAATGTATAGGGCATTGCCAAAAACTACAGAGGCGCAGGTACTGGGAAAACAAGTCTTGAGGTCCGGAACTTCAGTAGGCGCGAATTATCGCGAAGCGAGTCGGGCCAGGTCAAAAGCTGAATTCATCGCCAAGATTGGCGACTGCCTGAAAGAATTGGACGAGACTTCATATTGGCTGGAACTTATCGCAGAAGCGGCTGTTCTTCCCGCACAAAGCCTGAAGGATCTCCAGGATGAATGCGAGCAATTGCTTGCCGTTTTCACATCAATCTCAAAGACCTCGAAGACCCGTACTTCCTGATTCCACATTCATACTTCATAATTCATTCTTTAACCTTGATAATAAATATTTCCCACCCTGGTCGTTATTATCCGGATAAGGAGTCCCGTATGGACTGGTGGAACGACGCGGTTTTCTATCAAATCTACCCCCGGTCCTTCCAGGACTCGGACGGGGACGGGGTCGGGGACCTGGCCGGCATCGAGTCCCGGCTGGACTATCTGGCCGGCCTGGGGGTGGACGCCCTCTGGATCTCCCCATTCTTCAAGTCCCCCATGAAGGATTTCGGCTACGACGTGTCGGACTACGTTTCCGTGGATCCCCTCTTCGGGGACATGGAGGACTTCAAGCGCCTCCTGGCCGCGGCCCACCGCCGGGGACTCAAGGTGGTGGTGGACCTGGTCCTCAACCACACCTCCGACGAGCACCCCTGGTTCCGGGAAGCCCGGGAAGCCCGGGATTCCCCGAAGCACGACTGGTACATCTGGAAACCCTTCCCGGAGCGGGGACCCCGTCGGCCCCCGAACAACTGGATCAGTCTCTTCGAGCTCCGGTCCGCCTGGTACGAGAACCCCGCCACCCCGGAGTGGTACCTGCGAACCTTCACCCGGAACCAACCGGAGGTGAACTGGCGGAACCCGGAGCTCCGCCGGGCGATGTACGGGGTCCTGGAGGCCTGGCTGGACCTGGGGGTGGACGGATTCCGCCTGGACGTCGCCACGGGGTACTTCAAGGACGAGCTCTTCCGCTCGAACCCCTTCAAGGCCCGCCTGGTTCCGGACCTCCTGCAGGAGCACCTGTACGACCGGAACCGGCCGGAAGTCCACGGGGTCTTCCGGGATTTCCGCCGCATCGCGGACTCCTACGGCGGTCGGGTCCTGATCGCGGAGCCCCACGGCCAGGACCGGTCCCTGGCCGCCTCCTGCCACGGAGAGGCGGGGGACGAGCTCCACATGGCCTTCAACTTCGAGTTCCTGACCCGGCCCTGGGGGGCCGCGTCCTTCCGCGACTCCGCCCGCCGCTGGTACGGGGCCCTGCCGCCCGGCGCCTGGCCGAACTTCACCTTGAGCAACCACGACCAGCCCCGGCATGTCCACCGCTACCGGAAGGGGGCGGACACGGAGGCCCGGGCCCGGGTCGCGGCGGCCCTCCTGCTGACCCTTCGGGGCACCCCCTTCCTGTATTACGGCGAGGAGATCGGCATGGGCTGCCGGCGCCTGCCCCGGAAGGCCCTCCGGGACCCCCTGGGCATCCGGACCTGGCCCTTCTCCGGCTTCGGCCGGGACCCCGAGCGCACCCCCATGCAGTGGGACGCCTCGGAGGGGGCCGGCTTCACGACCGGGACCCCCTGGCTCCCGGTGAACCCGGACGCCCGCGTCCGGAACGTCGCCGCCCAGGAGGGGGATCCGGGATCCCTGCTGTCCTTCTACAAGAGGCTGTTGACCCTGCGGAGGAACATACCGGCCCTGCGCTCCGGAGACCTCGAGTTCCTGGGGGAGGACCCGGACGTGCTGGCGTTCCGGAGGAGTCCTTCCCGGACCGCGGTCGGGGACGGCGCCGAGAGGGCCGGGGGGACCGACCCCGCCCCGGCGAGGGCGGATCCTGAGGTGCTGGTAATCCTCAACTTCGCCGGCGGCCGGAGGGCCTTCCCCCTGCCCGAAGGCGGCCGGGTCCTCGCGGGAACGCGGCGGCCGGAAGGCTCGATCCTCGGGGCGGGGGACGCGGGACTCGAGGCCTACGAAGTCCTCGTCCTGGAACGGACGGGGACCTGAACCCGGAGGCCCGTCGGGGATCCCGGAGCGGCGGTCAAGCCCGCCGCTCCGACTCCGGCACCGTCAGGGCCAGGGGCCCCTTCCGCCCCGCGCAGGCGTAGACGAACATCTCCAGCAGGAGCCTCTCGTAGTTCGAACCGAGGGCCCTCAGCTGGACGTCCGTCTCCACCCCGAAGGCGATCAGGGACTCGCAGACGGGCCGGGGCCAGAGCCGCCGGGCCGCGTCGTAGACGGACTGGAGCCTCCGGCTGGTGATCCGCTGCTGGCGGAGGGTCTGCTCCCAGGCCAGGCCGTCCGCCAGGTCCTCCTCCAGGGTCCGGAGCCTCCGGAAGCTCCACAGGAGTCCGCCCAACAGGCCGATGCCGGTGCCTTCCCGGCTGACCAGGATGGCGTGCAGGGTTTCCAGGGACCGCTCCAGGTCCCCGGAGGCCATCCGGTCGAAGAGGCTGAAGGCGTCCTCCTCCCGGTTGTGGGCGATATAGGCTTCCACGGCTTCCGCCGTGACCGTCCGTCCCCGGGGGAAGAAGAGGGCCAGGCGGGAGCATTCCAGCTTCAGGGCTTCGGTGTTGTTCTCCACCAGCTCCAGGAGGGCTTCCACGGCCTCGGGCTCGACCTCCAGGCCTTCCCGACGGAAAAAGTCCCGGACCCAGCGGTCCTTCTCGTCCGCCCCGAGTTCCCAGAAGATCTTCTTCCCGTCCCGGCCCGCGGCGTCCTCCAGGTATTTCTCGATCCCGTAGCCCTCGGTGATCAGGACCAGGGTGGTTTGGTCCGCGGGAGAGCGCATGTACTGGGCCAGGGCCGCCAGGTCGGCCTTGCCCTTCACGGCCTCGGCGCCGAACAGTAGGACCAGCTTGCCCGCGGAAAAGAGGGAACCGTTCCGGAGGAGGCCCAGGAGGTCCTGGACCCCCGTCTCGAAGGCGTACAGGCGGTGCTCCTCGGCAGGCCCCCCCCAGGCCTCGGCGCATTCCTTGCGGATCTGGGCGATTCGGTCGTTCCGGCGCCCCGTCTCGGGGCCGGCGAGGATCTCGACGGTCGGGGGGGGCATCAGTAGGTCCGGAGAATTCCGCGGAGCCGGCCCAGGATGCGGGCGTCCTGTGTGTAGATGGGTGCGTAGGCGGGGTTCTCGGCGGACAGGCGGATTCGGCCGGTCTCCTTGTGGAAGCGCTTCAGGGTGACGGCGTCGTCGATCATGGCCACCACGATCTCCCCGTTCTCCGCCACCGGGCGCTCCTCGATGACCGCCAGGTCCCCGTCCAGGATGCCCGCGTCCCGCATGGAATCCCCCCGTACCCGCAGGGCGAAGCCGGGCCGGGAACGGAGCATTTCAGAGGGGATGCGGATGGTGCCTTCCAGGTTCTCCTCCGAGAGGATGGGCCGGCCCGCGGCCACGGTACCCAGGAGGGGGACCTCCGCGTAGCGCGCGCCGGGCTTGTCCCGGGAGAGGACCTCGATGGACCGGGACCGGTTCTCCCCCAGCCGGAGGGTGCCCTTTCGCTCCAGGGCCTTCACGTGGTCGTAGGCTCCCTTGACGGAGATGCCGAACCGCTCCGCGATCTCCCGTATGGTGGGGGGGTAGGCGTGTTCCTCGGAGAAGGAGGAGATGTAGGCCAGCACTTCCTTCTGGCGGTCCGTTAGGTCCTTCATTCCCCGCTCTCTATCCCGTATTTCTTCATCTTGGCGTGCAGGGCGCTGGGATAGATCCCCGCGGCCTGGGCGGCCTTGGTGATAGTATAATCGCTTTCCCGAAGTTTTTGTACAAGGTAATTCCGCTCGAATTTTTCCCGTGCTTCCAGGAGTTTCAGTCCCGCGTATTCCCCCGGGACCAGGCAGGGATCCGCCGGCGCGCGTTCCCCGGCCCCGATCAGGCGCCGGACGGTGGCCTCGGAGACTTCCGGCTCGTCGGACAGGACGGATACCCGCTCCATGAGGTTACGGAGTTCCCGGACGTTCCCGGGCCAGTCGTGGCCCGAGAGGAAGCGGAGGGCGTCTTCGGAGAGGTTCCGGCCGTCCCCCCCGGACCGCTGGGTCAGGAAGAAGCGGCACAGCCCGGGGATGTCCTCCCGGCGGTCCCGCAGGGGGGGGACCCGGACCAGGACCACCGCCAGCCGGAAGTACAGGTCCTCCCGGAATCGGCCCCCCGAAATCTCCGAGTCCAGGTCCTTGTTGGTCGCCGCGATCACCCGTACGTCGGCGGACAGGGATTCCTGGCCGCCGATCCGCTCGAACCGCATGTCCTGGATGGCCCGGAGGACCTTGGCCTGGGCCGCCAGGCTCATGTCCGCGATCTCGTCCAGGAACAGGGTACCCCCGTCGGCGGCCTCGAACTTGCCGATCCTGCGGGAGACCGCGTCCGTGAAGGATCCTTTCTCGTGCCCGAAGAGCTCGCTCTCGATCAGGGTGTCCGGAATGGCCGCGCAATTGACCGCCACGAAGGGCCCCCCGGACCGGGCGGAAGCTCCGTGGATCCTCCGGGCGACCAGCTCCTTGCCCGTCCCGTTCTCCCCGGTGATCAGGACCCGGGCGTCGCTCTTGGCGGCCTGGTCCGCCAGGTCCCGGACCTGCCGGATCGCGTCGGAATCCCCGACGATCTCGTCCTCCCGGAGCACCGCGCTTCGGAGTCGGCGGTTTTCCGCCCGCAGGGACGCCACGGAAAGGCCGTTCCGGACGGCGGTCAGGAGGCGGTCGATGGATAGGGGTTTCTCTATGAAGTCGAAGGCGCCCAGGCGTACGGCCTGGACCGCCATGTCGATGGTTCCGTGGCCGGAGATCACCAGGACCTCCAGCTCCGGCTTTCGCTTCCGTATCTCCCGGAGCACGTCCATGCCGCCCATGCGGGGCAGCCGCACGTCCAGGATGACCAGGTCCGCCCGCTCGGTCTCCAGGATCCCGAGCCCCACGACGCCGTCCTCCGCCAGGAGTACCCGGTACTTCTCGTCCTGGAGGATGTCGCGCACGGCGGCGCGGATGGCGGGCTCGTCGTCGATGACCAGGATCGTGTTCATTCGGACGGTTTCCTCAGGAGTCGAAGGGGAGGTCCAGGAAGAAGACGGTTCCTGCGCCGGGCTCCGATTCGAACCGGACACGTCCCCCGTGGTCCTGGACGATGCGTTCCGTGATGGACAGGCCCAGCCCCGTTCCCGCCCGCTTGGTCGTGAAATAGGGCACGAAGATCCGGTCCCGGATTCCCGGCGGGATACCCCGGCCCGTATCTCGTATCTGCAGCCTACAATAGCGGGATTCCGCCGCCTTGACAAGGTCGGAGCGGAAGGAGACCGCCCCCCCGCCGTCCATGGCGTCCAGGGCGTTGGAGATCAGGTTTTCCAGGGCCTGGCGCATCCGGGTCCGGTCCACCCTCAGTACCAGGCCGGGATCCACGGCGGAGGCGTCGAAGCGGGCGTCCGGGAAGGAGGCCCGGTAGGGGGCGCAGGCTTCCTCCACCAGGGCGCGGAGGTTCGTCCAGTCCGGGGAGGGCTCCGGCAGGCTGGCGAAGGCGCGGAAGTCCGAGAGCAGGGTGTTCATCACCTGGGTTTCCTGGAGGATCGCCAGCATGGACGGCTCCAGGATCTCCCCCGCCGAGGCCGGATCCGCTTGCCACCTCCGCAGCACCCGCTCGGCGGAAAGCCGGATGGGAGTCAGGGGATTCTTGAGTTCGTGGGCCAGGCGCTGGGCGATGTCCCTCCAGGCCGCCACCTTCTCCGCCGCCGCTGCCTCGTATCGGGCCGCCTCCACCCCCGAGAGCATGCGGTTCCAGGCGGACACCAGGCCCCCCAATTCGTCCCCGGGACGGGGCAGGAGGCGGGGCGACAGGTCCCCCCGGGCGGCGGCCAGGGCCGCCTCCTCCAGGGCCGCCACGGGCCGGACGATGGACTCCGCGGCGGTCAGGCCCGCCAGCAGGGCGACGGCCAGGGGGGGGAGGGCGAAGAGGAACCAATAGAAGGCCAGGAAGGGGGTGAACCTCCGATCCAGGAAGCCCGGAACCGCTCCCGTGCTCCGGGTGCGTCCCAGGGCCGCGGCGGCCCGGTCGATCTCCGGGGGCAGGAGAAGGCTCACCGCCACGGAGACGCCCCCCGGCCCGGGAGCCCGGGCCAGATGGCGCAGGTACACCGCGTCCCCCGAACTAATACGGGACAGGGGGCCCGGGGATGCCGCCCGGACGTCCCCCAGGCGGGTCCCCTCGGCGCCCGAGAAGCCGGCGGAAAGGCCGTCCCGGAAAATCTCCACCGCCGCCACCCCCCGGTCCCTCTCGGACAGGGCGGCCAGGAGGGTTCCGGCCTCCCAGCCGAGCCGCTCCCCCAGGACGACGGCGTCCCGCTCCGCAAGGTAGGCCAGCCGGGCCAGGCGCTCCTCCTGGAAGGCGACGGCCACCCGGAATCCCGCGTCCAGGGCGTCCAGGTTGGCCGCCGACCAGGGGGCGGTCACGGCCACTCGGAGCAGGGCGCCCAGGAAGATCCCGTGGGGAACCGCGGCCAGGAGGGCGATCAGGAGGAACTGGCGGGCGAGTTTGGCCCGGAGGCGGCTCCCGTAGGCGCGGAGCCGCAGATCCAGGACCACCCGGCGGAGGCGGAAGGCCAGGATTCCCAGAAGGGTAAGGGGGATGACGGCCAACAGGAGGGCGTACACGAGGACCGGGGTCCCGGGTTCCGGGGATCCGGACAGGAGGACGGCGCGGGCCAGCAGGAAGGATCCGCCGGCCACGAGGGCGAAGGCCGCGACGAGGGCGGCGAGTCCGAACCGAGGAGCCGGACCCGGACCCTCGGGGGCGCTCATTCCTCCTCGAACTTCCGGTCGAACAGGAGGGCTACGGCCTCCACGGCGGCGGCCTCGTCCTCCCCCTCGGCGAGGATGCGGAGCTCGACCCCGAATCCCGCCCCCAGGGTGATGATGCCCATGATGGACTTGGCGTTGATCCGGTCCGAGTTCTTCTCGATGAAGATCTTGGACTTGAACTTGGAGGCGGTCTGGACGATCAGGGCGGCGGGACGGGCGTGGATGCCCGCGCGGTTCTTGATGGACACGGACTTCTCGGTCATGCGGACCTCGCTTGGCGGTTTTTCATAGGTTGTCGTCCTGGCCGAAGTACACGGCCCGCGCGTTCTCGCTTTCCAGCCACCGGAGTATGTTGCGGTTGAATTCCTTGGCGGAATGGTACCCCATCTTCTTGAGGCGTTCGTTCATGGCCGCCGTCTCGATGATGATGGGAATGTTCCGTCCCGGCTTCACGGGGATGTCCAACTGGGGCACGTTGACCCCCAGGATGTCCACGGTCTTCTCGTCCGTTCCGATGCGGTCGTAGACCTTCTCGGCGTCCCACTCCTCCAGGTTGCAGACCAGCTGGATCTGCTTCTTGTCCCGGATGGCCCCGACGCCGAAGAGGTGGGTCACGTTGATGATCCCCAGGCCCCGGATCTCCATGTGGTGCCCGACGATCTTGTTGGCCCCCTGGCCCATCAGGTAGTTCCCGTTGACGCAGCGGATCTCCACCACGTCGTCCGCCACCAGGCGGTGCCCCCGCTCGATCAGCTCCAGGGCCGTCTCGCTCTTGCCCACCCCGGAGTCCCCGGTCAGCAGGATACCGATGCCGAAGACTTCCGCCAGGACCCCGTGGATCGTGGTCTTCGGGGCGAAGATGTCCGAGAGGACCCGGAGGATGCGGCCGACGAACTCGCTGGAGGAGAGGTCCGTCTGGAGGATGGGGCAGTTGGCGTCCTCCGCGGCTGCGAGGAACTCCGCCTGGGGGGTCAGGCTATGGGTGAAGATGCAGCAGGGCATCTCGAACTCGAAGATCCGCTTGGCGGTTCCCAGGTCCCCCTCCCGTTCCAACTTTTCCAGGTAGGCGTACTCCCCCCTCCCGAAGACCTGGATGCGCTGGAAGGCGAAGGCGTCGAAGAATCCGGAAAGGGCCAGGCCGGGTCGGTTGAGGTCGGGCACGGAAATCTGGCGCCCCAGCCCCTTCCGGCCTCCCAGGCAGCGGAGGTTCAGGGCGTTGTGCTCCCGGAGATCCAGGTTGAGGAGATCCAATACGGAGAACCGGACGGTATCCATGCTCGGGGTAGTGTACTACGGTTAACGGTGGACGGTAAACAGTGGACGGAAGCGATTCACGGACCTGCGGACGACGTTCCCGCCGAAGCGGGTGCCTCCATCAACCCTGTCGTATCAATTCCGTCCACCGACCACTGTTCACTTGTTCCTGTCTTGCACCTTCTCCTTTTCCTTCCGAATCTTCATCTCCATCGTATCGATCAGCTTGTCGATGCCCGCGGCCAGCTCGAAATCCCGTTCCTGGATATGGGCCTGGTGTCCCCAGCGGAAGTGGATGGTGGACTCGCAGATGAAGTCCTTCTCCTTGGTGAAGGCGAAATCCACCGTCACGATGGTGTCCTTGGCGAAATTCAGGCGCTCGAGCTTCTTGTCCAGGTACTCCCGGGTCGGAGCTCCCAGATCGAAGTGGACGGACCGTACATCGACGTTCATGCGCACCTCCTGAAGTATCGTGGTTCCCAGGTGCCGGCGGCGGATCCGCCGGCGGCCGATTCATCCGTGTAGCGTCCGGACGGAAGCCCGTCTCACTCGTGCCTCCGGCCGAAGGAGGAGTCCATGTTCAGCTCCAGTCTGTACTTGGCCACGGTCCGACGCGCCAGATTGATACCCTTCCGGGCAAGCTGGTCCGCGATGTCCCGGTCGGACAGGGCCCGGGCCTCGTTCTCGATGATCTCCTTGATGACCTGCTTGACCCCCTCCTTGGAGAACCGGGATCCCGAGGACCCGGCCCCGGATATGGAATTGGTGAAGAAGTACTTGAGTTCGAAAATGCCCCAGTCGGTCTGCACGTATTTCCGGTTGGCCAACCGGGAGATGGTGGTCTCGTGGACCCCCACCTCACCGGCGATGTCCCTAAGGGTCAGGGGCGCCAGATGCTTGGGACCCTTGGTGAAGAAGGCCCGCTGGAACTCCACGATGGCCCGGGTGGCCTTGAGGAGAGTCTTGTTCCGTTGGTGGATGCTCTGGATGAACCACTTGGCCCGGCGGATGTTCTCCTTGACGAAGACGTCCGTGGTCCGGTCGTGCTTCTCCTCCGCCAGCTGGTCGAAGAAGGGATTGATGCCCAGGATCGGGATCTCCTCGTCGTTCAGGACGATGACGAATTCCCCGTCCTTGAGTTTGACCTGGATGTCCGGGATGACGTATCGGGGTTCCGACGACGAGTACAGCCGACCCGGGAAGGGGTTCAGGGTCTTGATGAACGCCAGGATGGCGGACAGGTCCGACTCGGAGAGTTTGAGGCGCTTGCGGATATCCTCGTGCTTCCCCTTTTCCAAGAGCTCGATGTGGTCCCGGAGGACCTCCACCGTCCGGGGAGGGGCCCCGGGATAGAGTTCCGCCTGGACGATCAGGGATTCCCGATAATCCGAGGTGCAGACCCCTACGGGCTCGAACCCCCGGACCAAGGACAGGGCGGACTTGAGGGTGTCCTCCGAGGCGTCCCGGCAGACCAGGCGGGGATCCTCCTTGTGGAAGCCGTCGCTGTCCAGGTTTTGGATCAGGTTCTCCGCGGCCTCCCGGATCCTCTCCGCCAGGGGTTGGAGCCGAAGCTGCCACAGGAGGTGTTCCTGGAGGGTTTCCGCCCGGGAGATGGCCCCTTCCAGGAACATGCGCTTGGAGTCGTCGTCGGGGTCCCGTCCCCGGCCGTACCCGGGGTCCGAGGCGTTCTCGTAGACCCGGGCGGCGTCGGAATCCGACTCCCGTTCCTCCGGAAAAGACTCCAGGGATACCGTGGACCGGTCCTCCAGTACCTCCAGGGCCGGATTCGCCTCGATCTCCTGCTGGATCTCCTCCTTGAGCTCGGGAAGGGGCAGGGCCATGAGCCGGATGGATTGGATCATCTGGGGGCTGAGTTTCTGGCGTTGTTCCTGTACCAGCACCGGCTTCTGCAGCTGCAACGAAGACTCCTCCCGAATTCCTATCTTCAAATGTTACCGTCCCACCCGGGAAAGTCAAGGATGGCCGCCCGGTGGATCCGACGGGGTACGAAAGGTTGGAGCGGCTCCGCGCTTTTCCCTTGACCCTGAAAAAACATCCTCGGTATTTTATGGATACATAATTCCCTATACCAGGTGATCGAATGTCCAAGACGTCCAAGACCGAGAGCAAGACCGATCGCGACACGCCCCCCCCCGCCGGGAACCCGGCCGGACAGCCGCCCCTCCCGGAGGATGCCTGCGAGGCCACGGAGGATCTCGCCCGTATTTTGGATGCCCGCCTCGCGGAAGCCCAGAAGCGGGCGGCGGACCTGCAGGCGGAGAACTCGGAGCTGAAGGACCAGTACCTGAGGAAGCTGGCGGACTACGAGAATTTCCGGAAGCGCATGTTCCGGGAGAAGGACGAGGCGGTTCAGTTCGCGAATTCCTCCCTCCTGCACGACCTTTTGGGGATCCTGGACGACTTCGACCGGGCCGTCTCGAGCTCCGAGGTGTCCCGGGACTTCCAGATCCTGCACGACGGCATCGTCATGGTCCGGAACCGCATGCTCTCCACCCTGGAGGGAAAGTACGGCCTGGCCCGGTACGAGTCGTCGGGCGTCCCCTTCGACCCGAACATCCACGAGGCCGTGGCCATGGAGCACGCTCCGGTCCCGGAGCCCGTGGTTTCCGAGGAGTTCCAGAAGGGCTACAAACTGAACGGCCGGGTGCTCCGGGCCGCCCGGGTCAAGGTGCGGATGCCCGACGGATCCGCCGGGGCACCGGAACCGCCGGCTCCCGCCCCGGAGAACGGAACGCCCGGAGATGCGACCGGCCCCGGGAACGCCGGAAATCCGGCATGACAACGAGAACCCTGCGCCTGTAGAGGAATATAAGGAGAGAAGGAAATGGGTAGAATCATAGGCATCGATCTCGGCACCACCAACTCCTGCGTGGCCGTGATGGAGGGCGGCGAGCCCCTGGTGATCGCCAACTCCGAAGGACAGCGCACCACCCCGTCCATCGTCGGGTTCACCGGCAAGGGGGAGCGCGTCGTGGGCCAGCCCGCGAAGAACCAGATGATCACGAACCCCCAGAACACGGTGTACTCGATCAAGCGTTTCATGGGCCGCCGGTTCGACGAGGTCCAGACGGAGATCAAGCTGGTGCCGTACAAGGTGACGCCCCACCAGAACGACGTCCGGGTGGACATCTCCGACAAGCAGTACTCCCCCCAGGAGATCAGCGCCTTCGTCCTGCAGAAGATGAAGAAGACCGCCGAGGACTACCTGGGCGAGACCGTCACCGAGGCGGTCATCACGGTGCCCGCGTACTTCAACGACGCCCAGCGCCAGGCCACCAAGGACGCCGGCAAGATCGCGGGCCTCGAGGTCAAGCGCATCATCAACGAGCCCACCGCGGCCGCCCTGGCCTACGGGTTCAACAAGGACCAGAAGAAGGAGAAGACCATCGCCGTGTACGACCTCGGCGGCGGAACCTTCGACATCTCCATCCTGGAGCTCGGGGAGGGCGTCTTCGAGGTCAAGTCCACGAACGGCGACACCCACCTGGGCGGCGACGACTTCGACCGACGCATCATGCAGTGGCTGATCGACGAGTTCAAGAAGGACACGGGAATCGACCTGTCCCAGGACAAGATGGCCCTCCAGCGCCTCAAGGAGGCCTCCGAGAAGGTCAAGATCGAGCTGTCCAACGTCCAGCAGGCGGAGATCAACCTCCCCTTCATCACGGCCGACGCGTCCGGTCCCAAGCACCTCCAGAAGTCCCTGACCCGGGCCAACTTCGAGCGCCTGATCGAGGACCTCCTGGAGAAATCCAAGGACCCCTGCCGAAAGGCCCTGTCGGACGCGGGAATCACCGCGGCCCAGATCGACGAGGTCATCCTGGTGGGCGGGTCCACCCGCATCCCCAAGGTCCAGACCATCGTCCGGGAGCTCTTCGGCAAGGAGCCCTCCAAGGGGGTCAACCCCGACGAGGCCGTGGCCGTGGGCGCCGCCATCCAGGGCGGCATCCTGGGCGGGGACGTCAAGGACGTCCTCCTCCTGGACGTGACCCCCCTGTCCCTGGGCATCGAGACCCTGGGCGGGGTCTTCACCCGGCTCATCACCCGGAACACGACCATCCCCTGCCGGAAGAGCCAGATCTTCTCCACCGCCAGCGACGGCCAGACCGCGGTCTCCATCCACGTCCTCCAGGGCGAGCGGGAGATGGCGGGCCAGAACCGCACCCTGGGCCGCTTCGACCTGGTGGGCATACCCGCCGCCCCCCGCGGCATCCCCCAGATCGAGGTGACCTTCGACATCGACGCCAACGGCATCGTCCACGTCTCCGCCAAGGACCTCGGAA
>CALMRC010000100.1 GCA_937873275.1 uncultured Spirochaetota bacterium | reverse complement strand
GTTCCGCTGGACGGGCCGGGTTTCCGCGGCCTCCCGGGGCTGGAAGGGCCTGGGGGGCTCGGGAACGGACCCCTGGGAGGCCCGGACCGACGTGTCCTGGGCGCCCTCCGCCCGGTTCCGGTTGGACGGGCGGACGCGGGCGGGCCGGGGTTCCGACGGCGCCCCGGACTGGGAGTCCCGGATCCGGGCATCCTGGAACGCCCGGACCTGGCGTTGGGGGGGCGAGGCGGGGGTATGCGACTCCGAAGGGGGGCCTACGTTCCGCCTGGAACCCGCCGCCTGGGCGGGATACGAGGGCCGATCCTCCCGGGTTTCCGGGCGGATATCCTGCACCGCGGAGGGCCCGGCCCTTGCCCGCGCGGAAATCCTGGGAACCCTGGATTTCGGAGAATCCCGTCATCCGGTGTTCCGGCTGGACGGGGGCCGGAGGTGGGAACCCGGGGGCGGGTCCTGGAAGGCCTCGGCGGTCCTGGAGTTGCCGGCGGACCGGGGAACCTGGACCGCCCGGGTCGGCACCGCGGGGTGGACCCCGGACGGGACCGGCGTTCCGACGGAGTTCTCCTTCTGCCTCCGGGCCCGGATTCCTTAAAAGCGGGCTTCCGCCGCATGCCGTGTCGGGGTCGCGCTGGCCCGTTCCCGCGGCGATCCGGTCTTGCGATATTCCGGCCCTCCGGTGGATACTGGCCGGCGGAAACAATCCGGGACCGGAGGGATCATGGGCGTCGAGGAAGCGAGGAAGCACCTGAAGGCATGGAACCGGGACGGGGACGTCCTGGAGTTCGACCAGTCCAGCGCCACCGTGGATTTGGCGGCCCGGGCCCTGGGGGTGGAGCCGGGCCGCATAGCCAAGACCCTCTCCTTCCGGGGGAGGGAACGCCCCCTCCTAGTGGTGGCCGCGGGGGACGCCCGGATCGACAACAAGAAATTCAAGGCGGCCTTCGGTCTCAAGGCCTCCATGCTATCCCCGGAGGAGGCCCTCGAACGGACGGGACATCCCGTCGGGGGCATCTGCCCCTTCGGCCTGGCCACGGAGCTGGACGTCTACCTGGACGAATCCCTCCGGCGGTTCGACCACGTCTATCCCGCCTGCGGAAGCGGCAACTCGGCCCTCCGCTGCACCCTGGCCCAGTTGGAGGAGTATTCCTCCGCGAAGGCCTGGGTGGACGTCAGCACGGGCTGACCGGCGGCCTCCGAGGTTTCAGGCCCGGACGGCCAGGAGGACCGCCCGGGCTTCCACGGCCCGGCCTTCCCCGACGGGACCCAGGCCTTCCATGGTCTTGGCCTTGAAGGACACCGAGGACCGATCCAGGCCGAGGAGGTCCGCCAGGCTGGACCGGATGGCCTCCCGGTGGGGCGCGAGCCGGGGGCGCTCCAGGATCACGGTGCAGTCCAGGTTGACCGGCCGCCAGCCGGCGCGGCGGACGAGGTCCCGGGCCCGCCGGGTCAGGTCCCGGGAATCCGCGTCCTTCCACTCCGGGGCGCCCGGCGGGAAGTGGAGTCCGATATCCCCCAGGGCGGCGGAGCCCAGGAGGGCGTCGATCACCGCGTGCAGGAGAACGTCCCCGTCGGAATACCCCTCCTCGCCCCGGTCCGAGGGCACCTCGACGCCCCCCAGGAGGAGTCGCCGGCCCGGGACCAGGCGATGGATGTCCCAGCCCTCGCCGACGCGGAAGGCCTCCGGGACGTCGCCTCGGGAGTCCGCCGTGAAGGGGTCGGGAACCGCGCGGGCGGGAACGCCGCCGACGGGGTCGGAATCCCCGGGGCGGTAACCGAGATCCTCCCGGAAGGTGATCTTCCGGTTGGCCCGTTCACCCTCCGTCCAGGCCACGGGTCCGACGTAGCGGGCCCAGAGCTCGGCGTCGTCCGTGGCCTCCACACCCTCCGACTCTGCCTTCCGGTGAGCCTCCAGGAGGGGACCCAGGCGGAAACCCTGGGGGGTCTGGGCGGAGGCCAGGACGGACCGGGGAGGGTGGCGGGTCACGAGACCGTCGGGGGAAATTTCCTTCGGGGTTTCGACGAGAGGGGTGACGGGGACGCAGGCCCCGACCCGGGCGGCCGCGGAGGCCACCCGCTCGGCCAGGGCCGGGCTCAGCCAGGGCCGGGCCCCGTCGTGCACCAGGACCACCATGTCCTGGACGTTCTCCGGAAGGAGGGCGGCGGAACCGTCCGCGGTTACCGCCGGAGCCAAGGTTTTCGCCAGGGCCTCCAGGCCCCGGCGGACCGAATCCCTTCGGGTGGCCCCGCCCGGGACGATCCGGAACCGGTCTCCAAGACGTTCCAGGTCCGTGAAGGTCGAGGAGCCCAGGGCTTGCCGGAGTCCGGCCTCGAGGCCCTCGGGGGCGGTGACGACCAGGGCGGTCAGGCCCGGAAGCCGGCAGAACGCCGAGACGGCCCGGTCCAGGACCGCCCGGCCGTCCAGGTCCTCGGTCTCCTTCTTTCCCCCGAACCTGCGGCCGCTGCCCGCGGCGGTGATGAGGACCGCTACGGGTTCCGTCATACCGTCGCCGTCCGGCCGACCAGGTCCCGGGCGGCGGCCTCGATGCGTTCCGGGGTCGGCACGGCGTTCCGTTCCAGGACGGGACTGTAGGGAATGGGGATGTCGAAGCCCGCCACCCTCCGGATCGGGGCCTTGAGAAGGGGAAAGGCCGCGCTGTCCGCCACGATCGCCGCGATCTCCCCCCCGAATCCCCCGGTCCGCACGGCCTCGTGCACGATAAGCAGGCGGCCGGTCTTGGCGACGCTGGAAACGATGGCCCCGGAGTCCAGGGGCACCAGGGTCCGGGGATCCACGACCTCCGCGGAAATCCCTTCCGCCGCGAGCCGTTCCGCCGCCTCGAGGCACAGGCCGACCATGCGGCCCCAGGTCACGATGGTCAGGTCCGATCCGGCGCGCTTCACGTCGGCCTTCCCGAAGGGCAGGAGGTATTCCTCCTCGGGTACGGGGCCGGAGACCTTGTACAGGAGTTTCTGCTCCAGGAAGACGACGGGGTTGTCGTCCCGGACGGCGGTCTTCAAGAGCCCCTTCGCGTCGTAGGGGGTGGAGGGCACCGCAACCTTGAGACCCGGGAAGTGGCAGAAGAGCGCCTCCTGGCTCTGGGAATGCTGGGCCCCGGCCCCGGTGCCCGAACCCGCGGGGCTCCGCACGACCAGGGGAACCCGAACGGCGCCTCCGAACATGTACCGCATCTTGGCGGCCTGGTTCCCGATCTGGTCCAGGGCCAGGGTCAGGAAGTCGCTGAAGGGAATCTCCACGACGGGACGGGTGCCCGTCAGGGCCGCTCCCGCCGCGGCTCCCGCCAGGACGGCCTCGGAGATCGGAGTGTCCAGGATCCGGTCGGAGCCGAATTCCTCGAAGAGCCCCGCGGAAACCCCGAAGGTGCCTCCGTAGATCCCCACGTCCTCGCCCATGAGGAAGACCCGGGAATCCCGTCGGAGTTCCTCCCGCAGGGCCTCCCGGACGGCCTGGGCGTAGCTGATCTCCCGGGGCCGCCGCGCACCGGTGCCCGCGTCAGTCCGCATAGACGTCCCCCAGGAGGTCTTCCGGGCCGGGTTCCTCGCAGGCTTGCGCGTACCGGAACGCGGCGTCCACCTCCCGCCGCACTTCCTCCTCCAGGTCCGAAAGACGGTCCTCGCGGAAGGAGCCCTCCGCCAGGAGACGGTCCCGGAAGCCCGGGATGGGATCCCTCCGCCTCCAGGCCGCGATCTCCTCCTCCGTCCGGTACACGTTGGCGTCGCTCTTGGAATGCCCGAGAAATCGGTAGGTCTGGGCCACCAGGAGGAGGGGCCCCCGGGTTTTCACGTAGGCGATCGCATCCCGGACAGCCTCGTACACCGCCAGGACGTCCATGCCGTCCACCTTCCGTCCCGGGATGCCGTAGCCGGAGGCCCGGATGCTTAGATCCTCCAGGTTCGTGGAGCGGCTCACGTGGGTGGACACCCCGTATTGGTTGTTCTCGCAGAGGAAGAGGACCGGCAGGCCCCAGACCGAGGCCAGGTTGGCGGACTCGTGGAAGGCGCCCTCGTTCATGGCCCCGTCCCCGAAGAAGCAGACGACGACCCGGTCCTGCCGGAGCCTTCGGATCGACAGGGCGGCGCCCACGGCGATGGGAATGCCCCCGCCGACGATGCCCGTCCCCCCCAGGTTCCCCCGGGCGGGATCGGCCAGGTGCATGGACCCTCCCTTGCCTCCGCAGACCCCGGCCCGCTTGCCGAACATCTCCGCGGCCAGGCTTCCCAGGTCCGTCCCCTTGGCGATCGCGTGGCCGTGGCAGCGATGGGTGCTGGTGATGTAGTCCCGGTCCGAAAGGTTCGCCGCGGCCCCCGCGGCCACGGCCTCCTGGCCCACGTAGAGATGGGTGGTTCCGTGGATGCGGCCCCGGGACATGTGGTAGTGTATCTCCTCCTCGAAGAGCCGGATCCGGAGCATGCGCACGTAGAGATCCTCGAGGACGGATTCGGGATACCCGAGGCGGGTGCCCGCCTCGGCTGCCGTGGCGATGTCCGCCGCGGACGAAGGGTCTATCATGAAGGCTTCCTCTCGCCGAATGCGTGAAAAAATTTTCAGGTCTTGAAAAAAATTACGCGGCCAGGATAATCTTCCCGTCCGGGGCTTGTCAAGGAGAGGGGGAGATCGGCCGGAATGCGGGACAGGGAAACCAGGGACGAGCGCATCGACGGAGCGGTAACCCCGGCCGGGATCCCGGAGTCCGTCGAGGGGGAGGGGAGCCACCCCGAATCCTCCCGCAGCCTGCTCGTAAAGATAGCGCACCTTTACTATATAGAAAACCTCAGCCAGAAGGAAATCGCCCAGAGGACCCGGATTTCCGTGGCCAGCGTGTCCCGGGCCCTGGCCCGGGCCCGGGATCTCAAGATCGTGACGATCTCGATCCAGGGCGGGGAGAACGATTATTCCGGGCTGGAGATCGAGATCGAGAGGACCTTCGGCCTCTCGGAATGCCTGCTGGTTCCCAGCTACGGCCGGATCGAGCACACGTACCAGGGCATGGCGGCCGCGGCGGCGGATCTCCTGTCCCGTACCTTGAAGCCCGGAGCCACCCTCGGGGTCAGCTGGGGGGATACCCTGAGGTCCGTCGGGGAGAGCCTGCCCCGGATGCCCTCGGTCCGGGCGGACGTGATCCCCATCATCGGAGCCCTGGGCTGGATCGAGACCGGGATCTACCCCAACAGCATCGCCCGCACGTTCGCCCAGAAAATGGGGGGGAGTTCCTACCTGGTGAACACGCCCGCCTTCGTGGACGACCCCGAGACCCGGGCGGCCCTCATGGCGGACAGCAACTTCCGCCCCGTCCGGGACATCTGGAGCCGCCTGGACATGGCCGTCCTGGGGGTCAGCGGGCTTACCGCGGATTCCTCGATGTTCCGGAGCGGGATCTTCTCGGAGGCGGACTTGGCGGGGATGCGGGAGGCCGGGGGGGAGTGCATCAGCAACTTCGTGGTCTTCGACGGGCGGGGAAGCATGGTGCCCACCGGGGTGTCGGACCGGATGGTCTACCTGCCCCTGGAGGATCTCCGGAGGGTACGGACCGTGGCGATCGCCGCGGCGGGGGCGGCCAAGGCGGAACCCCTCCGGGCCATGCTCCGGAGCGGGATCTGTTCCGCCCTGGTGACCGACGCGGACTGCGCCCGCGCCCTGTTGTCGCTACAATCCGCGTGAATCAACCACGGAGCGCACGGAGATAGCGCGCCTTGGACTTGAAAGATCGTTAGAATGAATCGCCGAAGCTTGCTTCGGCGCCGCGAGGCCGGCTGGGCCGGCCTCGCGCCCTCTGTGTCCTCTGTGGTTTGACTTCTTTAGCTCAGCCTTTCTCAGACCTGGGTCAGGGCCCAGTCCCGGGCGGCCAGGATCATGGCCTCGTCGGGCTGGGGGATGTCCCCCCGTTCCATCATGGACTCGAAGGTCTTCCGGGCCGCGGCGATCTCCCGCTTGGCCCAGGCGTAGACCTCCTCCCGGGACTTCGGCACTCGGGCCAGGCCCTCCTTGACCGCCTGCTCCGCCACGTCCGCGGCTTCCACGGAGAAGACGTCGCTCTCGTCCATGTTCGGGACGATGTTGTCCGGGTGGATGCCCCGGGCCTTGGCGAAATCCGCCAGGGAGTGGGCGCAGCGGATGGCCATGCCGTCGGAAATCTTCCGGGCCCGGACCGCCAGGGCGCCCTTCAGGATGCCGGGGAAGCAGATGGAATTGTTCACCTGGTTGGGGAAGTCCCCCCGGCCGGTGGCCACGATGAAGGCGCCGGCCTCCTTGGCCTTGTGGGGCCAGATCTCCGGTACCGGGTTGGCGCAGGCGAAGACGATGGCCTTGGGAGCCATGGACGCCACCCACTCGGGCTTGACCACGTCCGGGCCCGGGGTGGACAGGGCCACCAGGGCGTCGGCCCCCCGGAAGGCGTCCTCCATGGTCAGGATTCCCCTGGGGTTCGTGGAGCGGCAGAGCTCCCACTTGCGGTAGTTCTCGGGGCTGGCCTCGATGTCCTTCCGCCCCTTGTGGAGGCTGCCCTTGGTGTCGAACATCACGATGTTCTCGCCCCGGGCCCCGTCCGCCATGAGCAGCCGGGCGATGGTGGTGTTGGACGCGCCGGCCCCCAGGAGGACGATCTTGACGTCCCGCATCTTCTTGCCCGCCAGGTGTACCGCGTTGATCAGGCCCGCCAGGGTTACGCAGGCGGTGCCCTGGGCGTCGTCGTGCCAGACCGGAATGTCGCAGGCGTCCCGGAGGTCGTCCAGGACCCGGAAGCAGTTGGGCTGGCTGATGTCCTCCAGGTTGATCGCCCCGAAGGAATGCTGGCACATCTTCACGAACTCGATGATCTTGGCGGGGTCGTGCTTGCCCGCTTCGTTCCGGGAGTCCACGCAGAGGGGCACGGCGTCCACGCCGCCCAGGTACTTCATGAGCAGGGACTTGCCCTCCATGACGCCCAGGCCGCCCGGGGGCGTGCAGTCCCCGTCCCCCAGGACCCGGGTGGAGTCGCTGACCACGGCCACCAGGTTGCCCCGGCAGGTGGTCTCGAAGGAGATGTCGTTGTCGTCCCGGATGGAGGTCGAGATCTTGGACACCCCGGGGGTGTACCAGACGTTGAACCAGTTGAACCCGTAGATGCCGCACTTGGGCACGGTCTGCAGCTTGCCGCCGTAGAAGCGGTGGGCCTCCAGGGAGAGCTTCTTCAGGAAGAGGGTCTTGGCCTGGGCCTTCTTGTCCGGGGAGAGGTCCGCGGGAAAGAGGCTGTCGATGTCGGTCAGGGAGAGGGTCTTGGACTTCATGGGTTCCTCCACGGTTGCGTCACGTTCGGTTTATTTTTCCCACGGGAACTTGTACTGCGCGAGCTTGAGCTCCGACTTCAGCTGGTCGAACTGGGCCCGCTCCACCTCGTCCAGGGGAACTCCCTTGTCCTTCCGCTCCAGCCAGGCGTCCCATTCCGGTTCCCCGGCGGTCCAGATCCGGTCCTGGCCCGGCGCCTTCTTCGAGTTCCGGAGGGCCCGGCAGATCTCGCCGGAGGTCTTCTTGAAGGACTCGAGGTCCGTGAAGGCTTCGATGTTCACCGCCATGAAGAAGTGTCCCAGCTTGTAGGGCACCTTCTTCCCGTTTTCGAAGCCCAGGAGGCTCTTCAGGAAGGCCCCTTGCTGGAGGGCGGAGGATAGGATCTCGACGGTCGTCGCCCAACCGTAGCCCTTGTACCCTCCGCCGTCCTCCCCGATGCCGCCGACGGGGGTCAGCGCCGCCGTGCCCTTCACGAGCTCCTCCAGGACGGCGACGGAGTCCGTCTTGGTCTTCCCGTCCGCGCCGATGACCCATCCGGGGGGCATGGGTTTCTTCTGCCGGGCGTAGACCTCGATCTTTCCCCGCTGGGTGATGGATGTGGCGCAGTCGATGTTGAAGTGGAAGGGTTCGTCCGTGGGCATGGCGAAGCACAGGGGGTTGGTGCCCAGCATGTTCTCCACGCCGAAGGTGGGGGCGATGGAGGGCCGGGCGTTCGTGCCGGAGAACCCGATCATCCCGTGGTCCGCCGCGAGGCCGGTGTAGTATCCGGCGATCCCGTAGTGGTTCGAGTTGCGGACGACCACCATGCCCATGCCGAACTTCTTCGCCTTCTCGATGGCCATGAGCATGGCCTTCTTCGACACCACCTGTCCCATGCCGTTGTTGGCGTCCAGGACGGCGGTGGTGGGACCTTCCTTGATCAGGTCGATCTTGGTGACGGGATTGATCTGCCCGTCCTTGATCCGGTCGATGTAGATGGGCTTGAGACGGCCGACCCCGTGGGAGTCGATCCCCCGCTTGTCCGCGGTGATCAGGACCTCCGCACAGACCTCCGCGTCCCCTCCGGGTACCCCGTATCCCTTGAACACGTCCACCATGAAACGTTCGGTGATGTCGAAGGGCCACCAGACGGCGCCTTCGGTCGAGAAACCAGGCATTCGATCCTCCTTTATCTTATTTCGGTCATGATACGCCGTTTCGGCGCGATTGGCTAGATTTTTTCCGAAAGCTCCCGCCCTTCCCGGCCCGGGATCCCTCGCCCCGCCCGGGGGGCTCCCGGGCAGGCGGCCGGAGGAACCGACGGGCGGTCAGTCCTGGAACAGCTCCACCACTTCCCGGGCGTTCCGGGAGGAGACGAGGGTCCGGCAGAACGCCTTGGATCGGCATAGCCGGGCGATCTCCGCCAGGGCCTCGATGTGGGGACCCGACTGGTCCGGGGGGGCCAGGATGAGGAAGAAGAGGTTGGAGGGCTTGCCGTCCAGGGCTTGGAATTCCACCCCCCGGGGCGCCACGCCCACGGCGATGGCCAGGCTCTGCACGGCGGGCGTCTTTCCGTGGGGCACCGCGACCCCCTCCTCGAGCCCCGTGCTGCCTTTGGCTTCCCGGTCGAGCACGGCCCGGGCGGCGGCCTCGGGATCGGCGACCTTACCGGCCGCGGCCAAGGTCTGGACGAGTTCCCGGATGATCCCCTCCTTGGTCCCGGCTTCCAGCGGAACCCGGACGACGTCCTCCTGGATCAGGTCGATCAATGCCATACCTTTCCCCCGTCACTCGAGCTCTTCGAAGAGCTCGGCAATTCTGTCTTCGTTCTTGGCGATGAGGACCGAGCAGGCCACGCTGCGCATGGCCCGTTCGGTCTCGTTGTACAGTTCGTCCCGTCGGCTGCGGATCTGGGAGATCTCCCCCAGGACCAGCAGGTCGACGCCGTGCTCCCGGACCTTGGCCAGGATCTCCTGGTGGACGGCCCCGCTGGATCTCTCGGCGGTCACGGATACTCCCTTGGACCGGGCCAGGTTCCGGACGTGGTTCAGATAGCGCTCCGCGTCCTCGTCCAGGTCCCGGTGGTACTCCTCCTGCTCGGAGTCCAGGAAGATGTGGGCCTTGACCAGTTCGGAGAGGGCCCGGGTATTCACCACGTAGAGGGCGAAAAGATCCGCCCCCAGGCTCTTGGCCAGGACGATGGCGAACTCGGCGGCGGTCACGGACTGCTCCGTTCCGTCCACGTATACCAGGATCCTGCGGATGGGTTTCGTCATGGTATCGCCGCCTCCGATTCTTCCCGGGTCAGCCGGTTCTTCACGAGCTTCATGAGGGTGAACATGTCCCGCTCGTTCTCCTCCAGCCGGTTCTGAATATAATGCACCGATTCCTCGAGGTCGGGAATGGCGATTTTCTCCAGGGCGTTCACTTTGCGGATGGTCTTCCGGACTTCCGCGGCTAGGCGCATGATGGACGCCTTGAGCTCCGCGAAGCGCCCCATCAGCTTCAGGGCTTCCTGGAAATCCCGCACGGACTTGTCCATCCAGACGCTCGTCCCCAGGGGGCTGTAGTGGGGGGATCGCTCCTCGAAGGCGGTCTCGACGACCGGAAGGACCACGCCCATCACCTTGCGCTGCTTGAGCGTCACCGTGGGCCGCATGTTGACCGCCGCGCCCGTCGAGGACACCCGGAGCTTGCCCATCGTCAGGGCGGCTTCCTGCAGGGACGCGTAGGCCGTCGCCAGGGCTTCCTCGACCTTCTTCTCGTAGTCCGAGGCCTGGTCCACCAGGGTCAAAAGCTCCACCACGAGGATGTTGCGCTTCTGGTCCAGAAGCTCGTGTCCCAGGCGGGCGAATTTCAACTCTTCCCGGAGCTTGAGCAGGTTGGTCTTGGTCGGGGCCGTGGCGCGCATGGCTCAACCCGCCCCCGTGTAGTATTTCTCGATCTCCTCGTCCGTGACCCGGTGGAGCTCCTCCGCGGGCAGGAGCTTCAGGGCCTCCCAGCCCGCGTCCAGGGTCTGTTCGATGGATCGGTCCTCGTCCTTGCCCTGGCTCACGAACTTGCGCTCGAAGAACTCCCCGAACTCCAGGTACTGGTGGTCCAGGGGGGTGAGCTCCTCCTCCCCGATGACGGAAGCCAGGTTGCGGACGTCCTTCACGTAGCTGTACGCCGCGAAGAGCTGGCTCGCCAGATGGGGGTGGTCCTCCCGGGTCATTCCCTCCCCGATGCCGTCCTTCATGAGCCGGGACAGGGAGGGCAGGCCCGCGACGGGGGGATAGATCCCGCGGCCGGACATCTCCCGCTCGAAGACGATCTGGCCTTCCGTGATGTATCCGGTGAGGTCCGGGATCGGGTGGGAGATATCGTCGCTGGGCATGGTGAGGATCGGAAGCTGGGTGATGGATCCCGCGGAGCCCTTGATCATCCCCGAGCGCTCGTAGATCTCCGCCAGGTCCGAGTAGAGGTATCCCGGGTACCCCTTCCGGGAAGGAATCTCGCCGCGTATCGTGGAGATCTCCCGGAGGGACTCGCAGTAGTTCGACATGTCCGTGAGGATCACCAGGACGTGGAGTCCCTTCTCGTAGGCCAGGTGCTCCGCCAGGGTCAGGGCCGTACGGGGGGTGATGATCCGCTCGATGGACGGGTCGTCCGCCAGGGACAGGAAGAGGGCTACGTTCTCCAGCACCCCGGTCTCCTCGAAGGAGCGGGTGAAGTACCGGGCGACGTCGTGCTTGACTCCCATGGCCGCGAAGACGACCGCGAAATCGTTCGCCCCGCCCCGGATCTTGGCCTGCCGGGCTATCTGGGCGGCGAGCTCGTTGTGGGGCAGTCCGTTGCCCGAGAAGATCGGGAGCTTCTGTCCCCGGATCAGGGTGTTCATGCCGTCGATGGCGGAAATGCCCGTCTGTATGAAGTCCCGGGGGTATTCCCGGGAGGTCGGGTTGATGGGCCGGCCGTTGACGTTCACCTCCGCTTCCGGAAGGGGAGCCGGGCCGCCGTCGATGGGTCGTCCCAGTCCGTCGAAGACGCGGCCCAGCATCTTCTCGGAGACCCCCAGGGTCAGGGGGCGGCCGCGGAACCGGATCTTCGTGCCGGGCAGGGTCAGCCCCTGGGTGCCCTCGAAGACCTGCGCCACGACGACGTCGTCGCTGGTGTCCAGGACCATGCCCAGCCGGGGGTTCCCCTCCGGATCCACGCACTCGACCAGTTCCCGGTAGCCCACCGGATGGGTCTTCCGGATGAACACCAGGGGACCGTCGATCCGGTCCACCCCGATGTATTCCCGCCCGGACATGAGCCTCCGTCGCGTTTCGTTCCGGGTTTCCGCGTCAGGCATAGATGGACTCCAGTTGGTCCAGGGACCGTTCCAGCCGGGCCTGGAGTTTGTCGAACTCGGCGGCCCCGTCGTCGCCGATGGTGAACTTCATCTTCACGATGTCCGTGAGCACCTTCATCTGCTTCAACTTGACCAGTGTCACCCCCCGCTTGATCGCCGCGGCTCCCCGCCGCGAGTAGACGAGGATGAGGGAGAGCATGCGGAGCTGCTTGTCCACCGAGGAATAGCGGTCCACGTCGTCGAAGGCGTTCTGCTGCAGGAAGGCGTTCTTGAAGAGGGAACAGACCTCCAGAACGAAGCGCTGGGAGTCCGGCAGGGCGTCGGGTCCCACGAGTTTCACGACCTGCTGGAGCCGGACCTCCTTCTGGAGGAGCTCCAGGATCTCCCGCCTCTCCGCGGCCCAGGAGGCGCCGGCGTGCTCCTCCCACCAGGGAGTGACGTCGTCCAGGTACTCCGAGTAACTCTCCAGCCAGGAGATGGCGGGGTAATGGCGCGCGTTCGCGAGCTGGCGGTCCAGGCCCCAGAAACAGCGCACGAAGCGGCGGGTGTGCTGGGTCACGGGCTCCGAGAAATCGCCCCCCGGGGGGCTCACGGCGCCGATGATGGACACCGATCCCTCCCGGCTGGACAGGGTGTCCATGTAGCCGGCGCGCTCGTAGAAGTCCGCGATCCGGGTGGGCAGGTAGGCGGGGAAGCCCTCTTCCGCGGGCATCTCCTCCATCCGTCCGGAGAGCTCCCGCAGGGCCTCCGCCCAGCGGGAGGTGGAGTCCGCCATGACGGCCACGTGGTAACCCTGGTCCCGGTAGTACTCGGCCAGGGTCACGCCCGTGTAGACGCTGGCCTCCCGGGCGGACACGGGCATGTTGGAGGTGTTGGCGATCAGGATCGTCCGCTCCATGAGGCTCCGGCCCGTGCGGGGGTCCACCAGCTTCGGGAATTCCGTGAGCACGTCGGTCATCTCGTTACCCCGTTCCCCGCAGCCGATGTACACGATGATGTCCGCGTCGCACCACTTGGCGATCGCGTGCTGGGTCATGGTCTTCCCGGTGCCGAAGCCGCCGGGAATGGCCACGGTCCCGCCCTTCGCCAGGGGGAAGAGGGTATCGATCACCCGCTGGCCCGTGATGAGGGGGATCGACAGGGGACGGCGCTGCTTGACGGGCCGGGGATTGCGGATGGGCCAGGTATGGAGCATGGAGAGCTCCCGAGGGCCCGCGTCCGTCTTGAGGACCGCCACGGTCCGGTCCACGGTGTAGTCCCCCTCGGGAGCGAGGGAATCCAGGACGCCCGAGATTCCCGGCGGTACGAGGATCCGGTGCTCGACCCGGGACGTCTCCTGGACGGTGCCCAGAATGCGGCCGCCTTCCACCTCGGTGCCCGGAGGGAGGTCCGAGACCGGAACGAACCTCCACGTCTTCTTCCGGTCCAGGGGCTCCGCGGTGATCCCGCTCTCGATATAGTGTCCGGACAGGGCCCGGAGGGCTTCCAGGGGACGCTGGATACCGTCATAGATGGAGCCGATGAGGCCCGGCCCCAGTTCGAGGGACAGGGGCATGCCCGCGCCGTAGATGTTGTCCCGGGGCGCCAGGCCCGTCGTGTCCTCGTATACCTGGATCACCGCGCGGTTCCCGGCCAGCTTCAGGACTTCCCCGACCAGGCGGGATTCGCCCACCCGCACCAGTTCCAGCATTTGGGCGTCCGTGATGCCGTCGGCCTCGATGACGGGTCCGTTGACCCGGCGGACCTGGCCGATGATGCGTTCCTTCATATTCCTACCTCGATCACAGGCCCTCCCCGAATAGGACTGCGTGCATGCGCTTCCGGATATCCGACTGGGCGCGCAGGAAGCGGACGGGCACCTGGTTGTTGTACGCCAGGCGACCTCCCTTGGCGAAGAGGACGACTCCCTGGGCGGGCAGGGGGTCGCCTTCCTGTTTCTCCAGGCGAACGGGCTTGCCGGTCAGGTCCTCGACCTTCCGTTCCGCCCTGCGCAAGAGGTCGCCGGTGATCCGGGGCAGTTCCTCCCGCGACGCGTTCACGAGGGCCTCCGAAACCGCGAGCCCCACCGCGGCCTCCACGATCCAGCCCAGCAGGATCTCGTCGTACCCGGGCCGCCCCAGTCGTCCGGCGACCTCGCGGCGCGCGGCTTCCAGGGTGTCCTGGATAAGGCCGTCCCGTACGCGCAGGGCGGCTTTGCGGGATTCCAGGGTCGCCCGGGATTCCGCGTTGCGCAGGATGGCGGAGCGCTGGGCGTCCGCCGTCTCGTCCGCCTTCCGCAGGATCTCCGCGGCTTGTTCCCGAGCCGCCTCGATCCGGGAACGGGTCCGGGCGGACTCCTCCTCCTCGATCTTGCGGACGTTCCGTTCCGCCTCCCGGACGATGCCGTCCAGCAGGGCTTTTTCTTCCGTTCGATCCGCTTCCATGCCCCGTGCCTTACAGCTTGATGCCGATGGCCGCGTTCACCATCTCCCGCAGGGGGGGACGGGAGGTCAGCTTCCCTTCCCAATCGGGGATCTCCACGATGAGGGGGAAGTCTTCCTTGAAGATGTACCGATCCACCTGCGGCCGGATGAGCTCCGCGACGCGCTCCGTGATGAGGACGATGCCGGTATCCCGGTCCGACAGGGCTTCCCGGAAGGCCTCGCCGGCCTCCTCGGGAGTCCGGACGCGGCGACCCCGGACCCCCGCCAGGCCGAATCCCAGCACGGCGTCCTCGTCCCCGATCACGTAGTACTTCACGGACCCGCCTAGAATTTGCCCAGGATCATGAGGGCCGTGATGAAGCCGAAGACCACGAGTCCTTCCGCCAAGGCGATGAAGATCAGGGCCTGGCTGGCGATCTCGGGCTTTTCCCCGATGGCGCCCATGGCGGCCGCCCCCACGTTGGCGATGGCGATGCCCGCGCCGATGGCCCCGAACCCGAAGGCGATGGCCGCGGCGATCAGGCCGAACTTCTGGATGTCCGCCTGCGCCTGGGTGATCTGGGACGCGGGGGCATCCGCGGTCTGGGCGGACGCGCCCGACACGGATACCAGGCCGAAGATCCCGAGGAAGGCCGCCAGGACGACCACGCTGAGGCGCACTCGACCCCTGAATTCTCTCTTCCGATCCTGCATGCGATACTCCTTTTCTAAAAGCGGGCGGCGCGCCGATTCCGCGGCGCGCCGTGCGCCGTCATTCGCTCGATCTCAGGGAGACGGGGCTGTAGGCCCGTCCCGTGCCGTTGAAATACTTCGAGAAGAACTCGTAGTAGTTGAGACGCAGGGACTGTATCCCCGCGGAAAGGCCTTCCAGGGCGATCACGAGTACGTTCCCCAGCACCAGCACCGCGGTCGCGGCGACCGAGAACCCCCCGTCCGGGGCGATCATCCGGGCTATCTGGAAAAAGGCCGTCATCAGGCTGACGTGGGCGATCCCCAGGCCGGCCACCCGCATGAAGGACAGGGTGTTGGCTAGGTAGCCCGAATAGATCTCGAGGAGTTCCACGATCCATTCCATCAGGAAGTCCGCGATGGTCAGGGGGCCGAAGGGGCGCCGTTTTTCCGGGGGATGCCGGAGATATTCGACCGGACCTTTCAGGAACAGGACCAGGCTGGGCAAGCCCAGGATGACGACCAGGAGGTCCGGGCTGGGCAGGGTACGGTAGGCGCTCTGAACGAACCGGAAGGCGGCCCAGGCGCCGGCGGCGTAGATCCAGCCGCCCAGGAGGCCTCCCTTGTCCAGGAACAGGGGGAGCCATCGCTTCTTCCGTACCAGGTTGATCCAGTTCAACACGAACCCCGTGCCCATGACGGCCAGGCCGAATTTGATGGTGATGCCCAGGATGTCGTAGACGGACCGCACGGTACCGGCCGCCGCCTCGTGTCCGTTCACGATGGCGTGGTAATCGAACCAGAGGGGAGGCAGCCAGGGGCGGCCGAAGTAGGAGCCGAAGAGGATCCCCGCCGCGATGGCGGAGAACCCGCAGTAGAGGATGAGCCGGGACAGGGAGTCGTCCGCCTTCCGGCGCCGCGCGGACAGGACGCCCAGGAGACCCAGGACCGCGAGCACGAAGCCGTGCCCCGCGTCGCCGAACATGAGCCCGAACATGATGAGGTAGGCCACGGCGGTGAAGGGAGTCGGATCCACGGCGCCGTACTCGGGAATCGCGTAGTTCCGGACCAGCGCCTCGAAGGGCTTCAGGATCCGGGGATTCCGCAGGGCCACGGGAACCTCCAGGCTCCGGGCTTCCCCCTCCCGCGCCGTGAGCCACTCGACGTGGCACTTCCCGCCGCAAGCCTGCCGGATTCCCTCCTCGACGGCGGCCGTCTTGTCCCGGGGAATCCAGCCGGAAAACAGGACCGTGCGCTCGGTCTTGGAGAATCGGGACCGGACCCGCGCCAGGAGCTCGTGCACCCGCAGGCGGGACCACAGCCGCTCCAGATCGGGCTTCCTGCGTCGGAACATCTCGTCGAGCTCCCCCTGGATCTCGGATTGCCTCGTCCGGAGAGCCGAGATCCGCTCGTCCATGCCGTGGAGGGCCCGGGTCTTTCCGTCCCGCGTCTCCTCCGGGAGCGTTCCGTCCTCCCACCCGGCCTTCTTGAGAATCGGCGCCAGCCGGGACTCGTCGCGCTTGAGCGAGACCAGGAGGGCCGGCCGGACGGGACCGCCCGGCTCCCCCCAGGGCACCAGGGCGGAGGGAAGGGACTTCAACGACTCCTCGAGCTCCCCGTACCGGGAGGCGGGGATCGTGCCCGTCCGCACGGCCAGGAAGGAGTAGGCGGATCCCAATCCCGAGGGCGCGTTCAGGTGCTCGAAGGTCTCCACCTGCCGGCGCATCTCGGACAAGCGGAGGATATCCTCCTGGACGGCCTTCTGGCGGTCCCGGACCCCGTTCACCTCCGAGGCCAGGGCGTCGAGGGTCTTCTCCGCGGCGGCCGTGTCCAGGGGGGCCGGATCCTCCAGATCCGGTTCGGGAAGGGCGGCGGGTTCGGAGGACATCCGCAGGAGACCTTCCAGCCTCCGCCGGAGTTCCCCGAGCCGGTTCTCGGTACCCTCGGACGGCACGGGCGCGACGCGGTCCTTCCAGTCCCCGGCAAGATCACGGACGGAGACGAAGTCCAGGGTCCCGAGCCGCAGGAGTTCCCGGGTAACCTCTTCCGTGTTTTCGTCCAGGACGACGGCCGCGAGCAGTCGCATCGGAGTCGTGAACATCATAGGGCGTTCCGGATCCTTTCCTCCGGCAGGGCGTAGTGCTTCGCGTTGAGGATGACCAGGAGGGTGCGGATCTCCTCCCGCCGGAGGGCGAAATAGGCGAGAACGATTCCGATCGTGAAGGGGTAGCCCGCGAGGAGCCGGGCGGACTCGCCGCGCAGGATCGTGCGCAGCGCCCGTTCCAGGAAGGACAGTCGCGCCGCGGGATCCCCGCCGCCTCCCGCCAGGGCTCCGAGGCCCCGGTCCCGGCTTCCGAGCAGGACCGACGCGAGTTCGGGTACGTTCCCGGACTGGAAGGCCGCGGCGGCCTTGGCCGCGTCGAAGGTCCTTCCTCCGGGGATCAGGGCGGCCAGGGCGTCCTCCGCTCCCAGCTTGTAATAGAAGTGCGCCCGGGCCAGCCACTGCACGTTGTGGAGGTCTATCTCGACGCCCAGGACACGGCGGGCTATGGCCTGGTCCCGCAGGGACAGGGATCCGAGGGAATCGAGGAGGATCGAGAAGACGAGACGATCCAGCTCCGATTCCAGGGGAAAGAGGGTCTTCTCGGACGCGGCGCGGGGGGCCGCGCGCCGCAGGATCGGCTCGTACGGGGACCCCTGGACCGCGGCCGCCAGGGCGTCCGCGTCCGGAGCCGCCAGGACGGCGTCCAGGTCGACGCGGTTGGGCAGGGGGCCCCGGTACAGGTAGACGGAGGACCCGTCCGAAGGGCGGCCCCGCACCCGGGTCTCGAACCAGAGCCGGATGGCGTTCTTCAGGGTGTCCGCCTCCAGGCGGACGGTCAATCCCCGAAGGACGGAGGCAGCCGGTTCCTTGGCGAACTTCAGCAGGCCGGTATGGAACTCGACCTCCATGGTATACAGCCGGGCCTCGCAGCTCCGGAGATCCCCGGTGCGGGAGAATTCCGATTCCAGCGAACCGTATTCCGTATCCTTTAGCAGGACCAAGGCTTCGGGAAGGGTGGGGGCGCGGATCAGGGAATCGATCTGCTGGGAGGTCAAGAGGCCGCTGATCCGGGCCCGGAGCTTGGCGTTCAGGAATCCGTAGGTGGACAGGGCGCTCGGCATGGCCGTCAGTCGGTTCCCGGGTCCGAGGAGAGAATGAACGCGGCGATCTCCCCGGCGAGTTCGGGAATCCGGGAACGGGCGTTCTCCCAGGTTTCCCGGTTGGTCCGTTCGGCTTCCTCGACGGCCCGGGCCTCGAGCTCCCGAGCCTCCGTCCGCGCCCGCTCGACGGCTTCGCGGATCCGGCCCGCAGCTTCGGTTTTCGCCTGGGCCACGATGGAATCGGCTTCCGCGTCCGCCCGGGATCGTTCCTCCGCGGCCCGGGCGCGGGCCTCCTCGATGCGTTTTCGGGCTTTTTCTTCCTGCTCCAGTATAGTTTCGACGATGCTTAACATTCCGCTTGCCTTCGGCCGGCCGCGTCCGCGACAGGCTCGGGGAACGCGGCGCACAAACAGGCGTCGGAGGGTTCCGAGTAGTAAGGCTATACCTATGGCGAAAAAATGTACATACCCCCGTCCCTCCGCGGCTTTACGGGTTGCGGGCTTCGGGGTATCTTTTCCCTGGAGGTGCCCCATGATTCGGCCGTCTTCCCGTTCCGCCTTCATCGCCGTCGACCTGCAGAACGATTTCTGCCCCGGAGGTGCCCTGGGGGTGCCGGACGGGGACGCGGTACTTCCGATCGTGAACCGCGTGGCCCGCCGGTTCCCCCGGGCCGTGGCCACCCAGGATTGGCATCCGGCGGGGCATTTCTCCTTCGCCTCGAGCCGCCCGGGGGCTCCGGTGTATTCCACCGTGGACGCCGAAGGGATCTCCCAGATCCTCTGGCCGGATCATTGCGTCCAGGGCACCCCCGGTGCCGCCTTCCATCCGGACCTGGACCTGAGTCCCTACAGCCTGATCATCCGGAAGGGGGCCCGCCCCGACCTGGATTCCTACTCCACCTTCTTCGAGAACGACCGCAAGACCCCCACGGGACTGCACGGCTGGCTCCATGACCTGGGGGTCAAGGAAGTTTGGCTGGCCGGACTGGCCACGGATTTCTGCGTCCTCTACTCGGCCCTGGACGCGGTCTGCCTGGGCTACACGACCTACGTCCTGACCGACGCGGTCCGGGCCGTCAACGTCCCCGCGGGTTCCGGCGACCAGGCCCTGAAATCCATGGTCGCGGCGGGCGTCCGGCTCACGACCAGTTCCGAGATCCCAGAATGATCAGCGCCGCCTTCACGGACCTCTACGAGCTCACGATGGCCCAGGGCTACCTCGTCCACGGGATGGACCGGCCCGCGGTCTTCGAGGCCTTCTTCCGCCACCATCCCTTCGGCGGCGGGTACTCGGTGTTCGCGGGCCTGGGTCCCCTCCTGGAGGATCTCGAAAACCTGCGGTTCCACCCGGAGGACCTGGCCTACCTCGAGGCCCGCGGCCTTTTCTCCCGGGAGTTCCTCGCGTACCTCGAGGCCTTCCGGTTCCGGGGCGACGTGTGGTCCGTTCCGGAGGGAGAGGTCGTCTTCCCCCGGGAACCCCTCCTCCGGGTCCGGGGCGGACTCGTGGAGTGCCAGATCGTGGAAGGGCTCCTCCTGAACCGCGTCAACTTCCAGAGTCTCGTGGCCACGAAGACGGCCCGGATCCGCCACGCCGCCAAGGGAGGCAAGGTCATGGAATTCGGGCTTCGCCGGGCCCAGGGGCCGGACGGCGCCAACTCGGCGACCCGGGCTTCCTTCATCGGCGGGGCCGTGGGAACGTCGAACGTCCTCGGGGCCCGGCTCTACGGAATTCCGGCCCTGGGCACCATGGCCCATTCCTGGGTCATGGCCTTCCCCTCGGAACGGGAGGCCTTCGAGGCCTACGCGGACCTCTACCCGGACTCGACCATTTTCCTGGTGGATACCTACGATACCCTGGCCAGCGGGGTGCCCAACGCCGTCGCCGCGGGCCGACGCCTCGCGGAGAAGGGCAAGCGGTTCGGGATCCGCCTGGATTCCGGGGACATACAGTACCTGGCCGAGGAGTCCCGGAAAATGCTGGACGCCGCGGGCTTCCGGGACGCCTTCATCGTGGCTTCCAACGACCTGGACGAGGAGATCATCGAGGCCCTGACCGCCGCGGGAGCGCCCGTGGAGGTCTGGGGTGTCGGGACCCGCCTGGTGACCGGGGGATCCGACTCCGCCTTCTCCGGCGTGTACAAACTGGCGGCCGTGGACCGGGGGAACGGCATGGAAAGCGCCATGAAGTTCTCGGACAACCCGGACAAGTCCACGGAACCCGGAGTCAAGGACGTCTACCGGCTGTACGACGAGAACGGCCAGGCCCGGGCGGACGTCCTGGCCGCGGAGGGGGAGGTCCTGGAACCCGGGGTGCCCCGGACCTTCCACCACCCGGCCCTGGATACTCGAAGGTTCCGGATGACTCCCTGCGGCCGGATACGGCCCCTCCTGGAGAAAGTCCTGGAGGGCGGAAAGCCCCTGGGTTCCCCTCCGCCCCTGGAGGCGGCCCGGGACCGGTGCCGCGAGGAACTCGAGCGCTTCGATCCCACCTACCGACGCCTCCTCAATCCCCACGTCTACAAAGTATCCATCACGGATGCCGTGCGGGACCTCAAGGCTTCCTTCCTGGAGCGCTACCGGTCGGGTTCCTGAGCCTTCGGAGCGGATTTCCCCGGATCGCCCTTGTACGGGCGGTAGCTTGCGCCTATTCTTTGGTTCCGTCGGAGATTTCCGAGACGAGGAGAACCCATGGACGCGTCCATCATCAATCCCTTCATCGCGGCCGCCGGCAGCGTCTTCAAGGAGATGTTCGGGCTCGAGGCGACGCCGGACAAGCCCTTCGTGCTGGAGGAGGATACGGACTCCCGGTGGGAAATCTCCGGCCTGATCGGTCTGGCGGGGGCGGCCCAGGGTATCGTGGCCATCCGCCTGCCCCCCGGCCTGGCGGAGAACCTCCTGGGGCGGACCGGCATGACCTTCAAGACCGAGGACGAGAAGAGGCAGATGGTCGGCGGCCTGGTCGCGGAGTTGACGAACATCGTATCCGGCAACGCCGCCGGAAGGTTCCGGGACATCAACCTGGACATCGCCCCCCCCGTCGTCGTCCGGGGGGACAAGCACCAGATCTCCTGGCCGAAGATCGCCCCGGTCCTGGCGGTGCCCATGAAGACCCCGGCGGGCTCCTTCGAACTGGACGTGTGCTTCAAGGGAGCGTGAACTTTAGGCGGGATTCGCGGAAGCGAAGCTTCCGTGCCGTGAACATCTGTCCGAAAACGAAGTTTTCGGACAGATGTTCACGTGACGTCCCGCAGCCACTTCCTCGTTCCCAGCCTCCAGAGTCCCAGGCCCAGCTTGGCCGCCTCGTCCAGGTTGAGCAGGAGGAAAACCACCCAGGGCTCGAGTTTCCAGACGAAGGCTCCCAGGGCGGCCAGGGGTACGCCGACCCCCCATACCCCGAAGATGTCGTAAAAAGCGGCGAACTTCGTGTCTCCCCCGGACCGGCAGATCCCGATCACGACGTGGAGGTTGAAGACCTTGGCGGGGAAGAACAGGGCCAGACCGAAGAGCATGGCCCGGGCCTGTCGCAGGACCTCGGGCTCCATCCGGAAGAGGTGGGGCAGGGTCAGGACCGAGGGTACCAGCAGGACCGAGACCGCCATGCCCAGGGCGGGGGCCAGGACCGCGAACCGGCCCGCCCAGTCGTAGGCGCCCTCCCGGTTGCCCTCCCCGATACGCTTCCCGATCATGACGGCGCTGGCGTTCGCGGTGCCCATGAAGAGCACCATGGCCAGCTGGAAGAAGGTGTTCTGGATATTGAAGGCCGCGATGGCCCCCGTGGACATCCGGGCGAAGATCCCGTTGTAGAAGGTGACCCCCAGGGCCCACATCGACTCGTTGAGGACCACCGGGGCCGCGATCCCGGTGAACCGGGAGACGAAGCCGGCGCTCCAGTCCGTCAGCTCCCGGAGGGTCCCCGCCGGGGGATACCGACGGCCGTAGGCGACGAACAGGACGATGATGGCTTCCAACCAGCGCGAGACGACCGTGGCGATCGCGGCTCCCCGGACCCCCAAAGCCGGGAATCCGAGGTTCCCGAAGATAAGGATCCAGTTCAGCACGAGGTTCGCGGCCAGGGAGACGACGGTTGCGGCCAGAGGCAGACGAACCTTCTCCACTCCCCGCAGGGCCATGGACAGGACGAAGCTGAGCGCCAAGGCCGGAAAGCTCCAAGCGGCCGTGCGGAGGTAGGAGGCTCCCAGATCAAGGACGGCCGGATCCTTGGAGTACAGGCCCAGGATAAAGCGGGGAGCGCCGGCGGACAGTGCCAGAAAGACCAGGGCCGAGCCTAGACCCAAGGACAGGGCCATGCCGACGGTCCGGCGGATTCCGGCCAGGTCCTTCTTTCCCCAGTATTGGGCCGTGAATACGCCGGAGCCCGAGCCGATGCCGAAGATCAAGATCAGGAGAAGGAAGTAAACCTGGTTGCCCAGCCCGACCGCGGCCAACTCCGCGGCCCCCAGACGCCCCACCATGATCGTATCCAGCATATTTACCGAGGAGGCGACCAGATTCTGGAGCGCTATCGGGATGGCGATGCGGAAGAGATCGGCGAAGAATCGTCGGTCGGACAGGAAGCGGCCGAGGGCCCCGGGCGGACGGTGAGGGATATCCATGGACGGCCATCCTAGCCCAAGGGGTACGGGGGCGGCAAGCCCGAGGCTTCGGTCCCGTACCCGGGGCTGCCGTTCAGTCGGGCGGGAGGGGGTTCCGGGCCAGGACGGCGGCCACGTCCCCGAAGCCGAAGATCTTGGCCGCACGGTCCAGGAAGGCCTTCACGGGGGCGGGAGCCAATCCCTGGGCCATTCCGCCCCAGGTCGCCCGGCGTACCGGGCGGAATCCCCGGGAGGCCAGCAGCCGGATCAGGCCTCCCCGGGAAAACAGGTGCACGTGGTCCGGGATGACGCTTCGCCACCCGGAACCGAAGAGGAAGGCCTGCAGGCTGGTCCGGTTGGGGGTCACGACGGCGCACCAGCCCCCGGGCCTCAGGATCCGGCGGATCTCCGAGAGGAAGTCCCCGGGCTCCGGGACGTGCTCGATCACGTGGCTGACATGCACGAAGTCGAAACAATTATCCGGGTAGGCGGCTTCCTGGAGGGTGCCCGTCCGTACGGGAACCCCCCGAACCTTCCGGGCGTACTCCGCCGCGGGACCGCAGACCTCCACGCCCTCCGCCGCCCAACCCCGGCGCGCGGCGTGCTCGACCAGGGCCCCGGTGGCGCAACCGACGTCCAGGAATCTCCGGCCCTCCGGGAGGGAAGCCTCCACCTCCTCGAATCCCAGGTCGGCGAGGCCCAGGAGCATGAGCCGGAGATAGGGCTCGGCGTTCCGGACCTCGTACTCCAGGTATTCTTCGTCGTAGCGCCGGGCCAGGTCCGGAGGGGACGGACGGGGGTTCTGGTACACGTGGCCGCAGCCGGCGCAGCGGGCGAAGGAGCAGTCCCCCAGGTCCCAGAGAGGGCGGGCGGTCCCGCTTCCGCATACCGGGCAGGAAACCCGTTCCCCGCGCTCCCCCGGGGCCGGCCGCTTGGAGAAGGTCTTCATCCCCGCCCCGGTGCCGTGCGCTCGAGGATGACCGGGATCCGGCCGGCCAGGCAGGCCCAGGAGGACCGGACCGTGAAGCCTTCGGACTCGTAGAGTCCCAGGGCCCGCGCGTTCCGGGCGTTGACCGATAGGGACAGGGACCGGAAGCCCTCCCTCCGACCCAGGGCCGCCGCGGAGCGCAGCAGGAACCGCCCCAGGCCCCGGCCCCGGTGTTCCCGGTCCACGGAAAGGGCGCCGATGGACAGGCAGTCGGGCTCCACGTCCCGCTCCGCCCGCATCGTGCCGCAGGGGGAGCCGTCCGGGGCGCGCAGGATCGCAAGGCCCCCCGGAGGGATGCCCGGGGATTCCAGATCCGCCCGTACCGCCTCGGCGCGGATGGACAGGGAACCCAGGACTTCCCGGAAGTTGCGGTTGCGGACCTCGACGTAGGCCGAGATTCCGTCCTCGTCCCCCCGGGATAGGGGATCGAGCCGATAGCCCGGGGGCGCCTCGGGCTCCTCCAATCCCGGGTCGTCCCGGGCCATCTCGTAGGCGATCCGCTCGGTTTTAAACCCCGCCTCCCGAAGGATGTCTCCGGGCAGGGCCCGGTCCGGGGGGAGGAAGAGGTAGAGTTCGTCGACCGCGGGCGCGGCCGCCCGGGCCGCGGCGGCCAGGAGGGCGCGGTAGTCCCCGGGACCTCCCCGGGCGTGCAGGACCGCGACCCGGGCTCCGGTTTCCACCCGTCGGGGTCTTCACAACCCGGATTCCGGGCCCCATACTTCCTTCCATGCCGTATCCCGATGGTTCCGTCTCCCGCGGCGGGGTGGGCCGGCCCCGGTTCCGCGCCGCCCGTCGTCGGTCCCCGTTCCGGTCCGCGGCGGCCGCCTTCCTGAGCGCCGCCTGGATCCTGTGCCGTATGCCCGGGGGCTCCCTGTCCGCCCAGGCTGCCCCGCCGGTCAAACCCCGGCTCTCGGTCCTGTATTTCACCAACACCCGGGGGACCGACGACCTGGCTTGGCTTTCCAAGGGGCTGGCGGACATGCTGGCCGGGGACCTGGGGGCGTCGGGGGCCTTCACACTCCTGGAGCGGGAGGAGCTGGAGAGGGTCCTGCGGGAACAGGAACTGGCGCTGTCGGGGCTGGTCGATCCCGCGGGGGCCCCGAAGGTCGGTCGGCTCCTGGGGGCCGATCTCCTCCTGTACGGGAGCTTCGCCTCCTCCGGCGCTGCGCTCCGGATCGACGCCCGGGTGGTCCGGGCGGAAACCGGGGAGGTTTCCGCTTCCGCCGCCGTCGAGGGCTCTCCGGGTGAGATCCTGGCCCTGGAGCGGGAGCTCTCCGGACGCCTGTCCGCCGCCCTCGGCGTTCCGGCCGCCCCGCCCGGTCGCCCGTCCTCCGGCCCCTCCAGCCTGGAGGCGGCCCGGGCCTACTACCGCGGCATCGATCTCCTGGACGCCGGACGATACGCGGAGGCCCTGGAGTTCTTCGGCCAGGCGACCCGCCTGGATCCCCTGTATCTGAAGCCGGGGAAGGGCATCGAGGACGCCTACCGGTACCTGAAGGATTTCCGGAAACAGCGTCAGCGACGGGAGATGAACGCCCTGGTGGAGGACATCGCAGCCCTCTCGGCCCGAATCTCCGCGCCGGTGTTCTTCTCCTTCGGGGACGCCGTGATGGATCCGGGCCGTTTCGGGTTCCGGGACGCCGCGGAGGTTTCGGAGGCGTACCGGGCCCATCCCTACCGCATGTCCGGGGACACTCCGGTCCAGGCGGTGTGGAACCTCCAGAATCTCCTGCACGAGCTGGGTCAGGCCGCCTCCGACAACTTCGGGGACGAAGCCCTGGCGGATCGGTGCCGGGACGAGGTCCTGCGATGGTCCGACGCGGCGGAGGCGGCGTATCCCCGGGATCCCTTCCTGCCGGAGGTCCTCTACCAGAAGACTTTCGTCTTCGTGGACCGGGAGGATTGGCCGGCCCTGCGGTCCCTTTGCGAACGCCTCATGGCCGACTACCCGGACTACCGGATGATGTGGGCGGTGGAGGATTTCTACGAGCGGGCCCTGGAGAGGCTGAACAAGTAGCGGCTCCGGTCCGTGCCCGAGGCGGTTTCCGGCCCGGGATCATGATATGTTCCTTTCCCGGAGGGCGCGATGAAACGATTCCTGACCGCTATGCTTGTCTGTTTGGCCGCCGCGGCCGCCTTCGCCCAGAGCGATTCCGAGATCCGGACCTTGATCGGCAAGGCCGAGCTCGTAGGCGAGTTGACGGTAAACTTCAAGGCCGATTTCGACGTCCTGCCCGTCCGGCTCAAGGAAGGAGCCATGCGCAGGCTCGTCTTCGTGGCGGAGGGAAACGACGTGGAGGTCGTGCGCGTCCTGGTGACCTACGGGGACGGCAAGAAGGACGAAATTCCTCTGCGGCACCGCTTCGCGGAGGGTACCCGATCCCGGGCGGTCGACCTCGAGGGCGGTCGGCGACGGATCCGGACAATAACCTTCTTTTACCGGACCGACGGCCGTTTGAGGGACGGCCGGGCGGTCCTGAAGGTCTACGGGATCAAATAGTCTTCCGATCCCGCCGGGCCGGGCGGGTCAGGACCAGGGCGATGACCGAGGGCAGGACCGGCGCCGACAGGACGTAGGACCAGCCTACTCCTCCGAGCACGACGGCCTGGTAGACCCCAAGGCTCGCCGAGGAAGCCAAGTACAGGAGGCCGTGGCGAGGAACCCACCAGCGATCCCGCGCCAGGGCGGTCACCCCGAACGTCAGGAGCAGGGGCGCGGCGAACTGCCCGAGAACCCGCACATCCGGGCCTCCCTCCGGAATGCCGGCCCCCGAGGAGAACGCGAAGGCCAGGGAGACCGCGGTGTATCCCAGGAAGGAGACGCAGGCGACCGCGGCGGCCCGCGCGAGCATCCGGGCGGCCGCGGGCAGGGGGTGCTCCGGAGCCCGGAGCCGTCGGTGCACGAGGAAGCTGAAGGCCAGGGTCTGGAGGAGGATCTCCGGCAGCCCGATCAGGTGGAACCAGAGGGGCAGTTTCGTGTAGGCGACCCCCTCCAGGGATCCGGGGGATGCCGCCGGGGTTCCCAGGATCCCGATCCCCACGAACAGGAGCCACAACCACAGCCATCCGTACCGGCTTTTCTCCAGGAATCCCCGGAGGGGCAGGAGAACTCCGCCGAACACCGCCCCCCGGGCGGCCTGCAGTGCGAGCCCGAGGAGGACCGAGGTCGAGTTCACCGGATTGTAGTAGTCCCGGATGACGGGCATCCGGAAAAGCTCGTCGTACCGGAAGACCGCCGCGGCCGCCATCCCCGCCGCGAAATACGTCAGGACATGGTAGGCCGTTACGGCGGTCAGGAAGGGGAAGGCCGGCCCGATCCGGTCCGGCCCGGGTGAGGGGTCCACGAACCCTAGTCCGGCCGGGTCGCCGAAGCGTACCCGAAGGCCGTGCCGAAGGAAAGGCCCGCGCCGATCCCGACGGAGAGCCATAGGGCCAGGTTTCCGGTCAGGGCGCCCACCAGGGTCCCCAACCCGGCACCCGCCGCGAATCCGATCGCAATGCCGAGGGCCATACGGTTCATGTTCCCTCCTTTCCGCGATGTGGGACGGACGGATCGGAACCCCTCCGTCCGCCGGGGTTCCGGAAAGGAACAGTATGTACCCTGCGCGCGGGTTGTCAATCGTCCGCCGTCCCTTCCTTGCGGACGCGTCCGGGATGCATACAATTAGAAGAATGCCGGACCGATACGTGCTGTGCGTGGACGACGAGGCCATCATCACCGAGAGCCTCAAGCGGGAGCTCCGGGCGGAGCTTCCGCACCTCAAGGTCGAGGCGGCGTACTCGGGGGAGACGGCCCTCAAACTCCTCGCGGAGATCGACGGGGACGGCGGGGAACCCGCGGTCCTGGTCACCGACGAGCGGATGCCGGGCATGAAGGGGCACATGCTCCTCCGGGAGGCGAGGAAGGCTTTCCCCCGGATGTACGGCATCCTCCTCACGGGATACTCGGACATCGACGCCATCGCCCATGCCGTCAACGAGGCCGGCCTCTTCCGATACATCCACAAGCCTTGGGAGCGGCGGGATCTCATGATGGCCGTGCGCCGCGCCGCGGAGCTCTACGACCGGGAGGCCGAACTGGAGATCCTGCGCCGAAGGGTGGAGGAACTGAACGAAGCCCTCATCGCCGCGCTGGAGCACCGGCCCCGGGACTGGGATCCCGACTCCTTCTGCCACGTCCAGCGCGTCGCCTGCTACGCGGCCCTCCTTGGCCGCAGGCTGGGCCTGGCGGAGACCGAGGTCCGGAAACTCTACACCTACGCCCCCCTGCACGACATCGGGAAGTCGGGCATCCCCCACGAGATCCTGGACAAGCCCGGGCGCCTCACCCCCGAGGAGTACGAGGTGGTCAAGCGGCATGTGGAGATCGGGACGGACCTGCTCAAGTCCGTCGACGTGGAGGATTTCGTCAAGGACCTCATCCTGTACCATCACGAGCGCTGGGACGGGAAGGGATACCTGGCCGGGATGGCGGGGGAACACATCCCCCTGTCCGCCCGAATAACCGCCCTGGCGGACTGCCTGGACGCCATGCTCACCAAGCGGCCGTACATGGAAGCCCTGCCCTTCGACGACGTCGCCCGGGAGATAGAAGGGGATTCCGGCAAGCGCTTCGATCCCGCCGTCGTCGAGGCCTTCCGGGCGGAGCGGGAATCCTTCCGGGAGATCGCCGAGGGGGAGACCGCCCGATACTGCCGATCCCTCCGGGATCCCCCCTAGGCCGCGGGTCCGGCACCCGTGAGGCGCTCGCTCCGATCCGCGTTCCCCGGGCCTCCGGACCGCTCCCGGACCGTCCGGGGGAGCCGGCGGCCGTCCCCGACCTTGTCGGCCGTCCTGCTTACGGTCATCCTTGCCCTGGCGGCCCCGATCGCCGCCGTTTCCGCCCAGGAGACCCGGGGCGGAGACGACCCGGAAGCGGAGCACCGGACGGCGGAGCGCATGCTTTCGAGCATCCTGCGCAGCGCCCCCGGGGGAATCGGGGTGGTCGTTGACCGGGTCGTCGTCCAGGTTAACGACTACATCCTCCAGCTGACCGGATATTCCCGGGAGGAACTCCTGGGGCGGAGCGCCCGGATCTTCTACCCCACCGACGAGGATTACGAGTACGTGGGCCAGGAAAAATACCGGCAGATCGCGGAACGGGGAACCGGGTCCGTGGAGACCCGGTGGAGGACGAAGGACGGGAAGATTCTGGAAGTCCTTCTCTCCTCGACCCCTCTCAACGTCTCGGATCTGTCCGAGGGGGTGGTCTTCACGGTCACGGACGTCACCGAGAAGAACCGGACGGCCCGGGCGCTTCGGGAGCGGACCCGGTCCTTCCTGGCCGGTTCGGTCGTCCTTCTCGTCCTCCAGCTGGGGTTGATCCTGGCCCTGGCCCGATCCTCCTCCCTGCGCCGTCGGACGGCGGAGGCCCTCCGGCTCAGCCAGGAGCGTTTTGATCTGGCCATGTCGGCGGTCAACGACGGGATCTGGGACTGGGACGTCCCGAGCGGCGCCGTCTATTTCGATACCCGGTACTACACGATCTCGGGGTACGAGCCGAACGAGTTCCCCCATAAATTCGGGGAGTTTCAGGACAGGGTGCACCCGGAGGATGTGGAATCCGTCCTCGCCGCGGCCCAGGCCCACCTTTCCGGTCGAACACCGGCCTTCGACATCGAGTTTCGCTTTCTCCGCAAGGACGGGACCTGGATGTGGATCCGCGGGCGGGGCCGGGTGGTGGCCCGGGACGGGAACGGGAACGTCCTGCGGATGATCGGGACCCATACGGACGTCACGGACAAGAAGTCCGCGGAGGAGGAATTGCGCCGGAGCCGGGCCACCCTGGACCTGGTGCTGAACACGATTCCCCAGTCCGTGTTCTGGAAGGACCGGGACGGCCGCTACCTTGGCTGCAACCAGGCCTTCGCCCGGGACGTGGGCCTGGAAGACCCCGCCCGTATCTTGGGGAAGTCCGACTTCGACCTTCCCTGGGCCCCCGAGGACGCGGAGGCCTACCGGGCCGACGACCGACAGGTCGTGGAGAGCGGCCGGCCGAAGCGCCACATCCAGGAACCCCTGCAGACGTCCGACGGGACGCGCCTTTGGATCGACACGACCAAGGTTCCCCTTCTGAACGAGGCGGGGGAGGTGGCCGGCGTCCTGGGGGTCTACGAGGATATCTCCGAACGTAGGAGGATGGAGGAACAGCTCCGGCAAGCCAACCTGGTCATCGAGAACAGTCCGGCGGTCCTCTTCCGGTGGAAGGCCGCAGAGGGCTGGCCGACTCTCCTGGTTTCCGAGAACGTCGCCCAGTTCGGGTACACCCGGGAGGAACTCCTGTCGGGGGACATATCGTTCTCGTCCATCGTCTATCCGGGGGACCTCGCCCGGGTCGCGGAGGAGGTCCGAAGGAACACCGATCTCGGTTTAGACCGGTTTGAACAGATCTACCGGATCGTCAACCGGGACGGCTCCATCCGCTGGGTCGACGACCGCACCAAGGTGATTCGGGACGGGGAGGGTCGCGTCGTGGAATACCAGGGCGTCCTGTTCGACATCACCGATCGGAAGCGGGCGGAGGCGAATCTGGAACGGAGCCTGAACTTCCAGAGCGCCCTGTTGGATGCCGTTCCGACCGCGGTCTTCTACAAGGACCGGGAAGGTCGATTCCAAGGCTGCAACAAGGTCTTCACGGAGCTTATGGGAGTGTCGTCGGAGGAAATTCGGGGGAAGACCGTGCAGGAGCTCTGGCCCGGCGACATGGCGGAGACCTATCACCGCAAGGACCTGGAGTTGATGGAAACTCCGGTGCGGCAGACCTACGAATACAGGGTGAAGGACCGAAACGGCCTGGAACGGCCGGTTATCTTCTCCAAGGACGTGTTCCGGGACGAACGGGGGGAGGTGGCGGGCCTCGTAGGGGCTTTCCTGGATATCACGGAGCGTCGCAGGGCGGAGGAGGATCTCAAGTCCTTGAACGAAACCCTGGAACAGAGGATCCTGGACAGGACCCGGGAACTGGACGAGATGAACGCCCACCTTACGCGCGCCAACGAGGAACTGCAGACCACCCTGGAAACCCTGCACGACGCCCAGGATTCCCTGGTCCAGTCCGAGAAGCTCGCGGCCCTGGGTCAACTGATCGCGGGCATCGCCCACGAACTCAACACCCCCCTGGGGCCATCGTCTCCTCCAACCAGTCCCTCGTCCGGTTGATCGGGAACCGTCTGGAGGAGGCCTCCCGGTCCGTCGCCGGGCTCTCCTCGGAGGTCCTGGCCTGGTTCGGTTCCGCCCTGAGGTCGGCTTTGGCCGCCCCGCTCCGGCCGGAGGAGCCGACCGGACGGTTCCGCCGTCGTCGGG
>CALMRC010000099.1 GCA_937873275.1 uncultured Spirochaetota bacterium | reverse complement strand
GTACATCAGGGCCGTCGTGACGATGTTCGTCTGGTACATGCCCGCCACGAAGGGGAAGAGGACCGCCAGGGCCAGGAGGACGGCCAAGGCCGCCCGGGAATTCTTCTTCCGCGCGAAGATCGATTTCAGCTCGATGCCCCGGAGCCGGGAGGGGACCAGACCGGAAAGGTCGAAAAGCCGTTCTCCCCGGGCGCGCTTTTCCAGGAGCTTCCGCCAGACGTAGGACAGGACCATGGTCATCAGGAAGACCGCGGCCAGGTTGCCCCAGCGCCAGAGGATGGTGTTGCGGACGGTGTTCACCTTGATCACCAGGATGGGGAAGGTGAGGAAGGCGAACCAGAGGGCGGTAACGAGGGATTTCTTAAGTTCCGGAATCAACTTCTTCATGGTCTGCCGCCTCAGATCTTTTCTTTCTGGGATTTGCCCAGAAGCCCGGAGGGGCGGAATATCAGGATGAGCACCAGGATGATGAAGGCGAATACGTCCTCGTAATCCGAGGAGATGTACCCGGTGCCGAAGCTCTCGGTCAGTCCCAGGACGAAGCTGCCGAGCACGGCGCCCGGTATGGATCCGATCCCGCCGAGCACGGCGGCCACGAAGGCCTTGATGCCGGCGATGAAGCCTATGTAGAAGTTGATCTGTCCCACGTGGGAGCTGATCAGCACCCCGCCCACCGCCGCCATGGCGGACCCGATGACGAAGGTCACGGCGATGACCTGGTTGATGTTGATACCCACCAGGAGCGCCATGGTCTTGTCCTGGGCGGTCGCCCGCATGGCCTTGCCGATGCGCGTGAACTTGATCAGCAGGGTCAGGAGCACCATGACCACCGCGGTTACCAGGAAAATGATCACCTGGGTGGAACTGAGCATCCCGCCGAATCCGTCGAGAAACCGGAACTTGGGGATGAGGCGGGGGAAGGAGACGAAGTCCGAGGTCTGGGCAAGGAGAACGTAGTTCTGCAGGAAATAGGACATGCCGATGGCGCTGATCAGCGCGGAGAGGCGGGGCGCGTTGCGGAGGGGCTTGTAGGCGACCTTCTCCATCGTGAAGCCGTAGGCCGCGGAGTACACGACCGCGACGATCATCGCGATGGCGAACACGGCTATGCCGGGCATCCCGGTCATGTTCAGGACCGTGGCTACGATCAGGGCCGTGAACGCCCCGATCATGTAGATCTCGCCGTGGGCGAAGTTGATGAGCTGAACGATCCCGTACACCATCGTGTAGCCCAGGGCGATCAGGGCGTAGATGCTGCCCCGGGTCATGCCCGATATGAACAATTGAAGCAAGTAGTTTAGGTCCATGACGGTTCCTAAACCTCCCCTATCCTGGATTTCGACCGGTTGTCCCGCATTCGGTCCCCGATCCTCGCATGGAAACCCGGATTACGCAAAGGGGTGTCCAGGAGCCGTACGCTCGATGGACACCCCTCGGTACCCGGCGGGTACGGAATGTTCACGTCCGCGGTTTTCCGGGACACCGTTCGGCGTCCCGTCGAACCACGCCCGTTACTTCATCTCCACGAAAACGCCGTTCTGGACCTGGTAGACCGAGAATCCCACGCCGATGGCGTCGCCCTTGGCGTCGAAGCTGATCTTGCCGAGGGGGGTCTCGACGAACTCGGAGCGGAGGGCCTTGGTGATCGCGTCGTAGTCCGTGGAACCGGCCTTCTGAATGGCGTTCAGGAGGGCCTGGGTCGCGGCGTAGGCGTTGAGGAAGAAGGCTCCCGGATCCTCGCCGTACTTCTTCTTGTGATCCTCCACGGCCTTGATGGCCAGGGGGTTCTTGGTGGTGTCCACGGGACCGGAGGCGTACACGCCCTCGGCGGCTTCCTTGGCGACCTTGATGAAGGTGTCGTCCTTGACTCCGTCGTCGGAGATGAACACGGTCTTCATGCCCTTGGAGCGCATCTGGCTGACGAGCTTGGAGGCCTCGGGATGGTATCCGCCGTACATGACGGCCTCGGCTCCGGAGGCGGCGACCTTGTTGATGATGGCGGAGTAGTCGACGGCTCCGACCTGGATGCCCTCGAACACGACCACTTCGGCGCCCGCGGCGTCGAGGTAGCCCTTGGCGAACTCGGCGAAGCCCTTGCCGTAGTCACCCTTGTCGTGGAGGACGGCGAACTTCTTGATCCCGAGCTTCTTCATGGCGAAGTCGACATCCACTTCCGCCTGGGCGTCGTCCGCCGCGATGGTCCGGAAGAAGTTCGGGTAATCTCCGCTCTTGGTTAGGGGGGGATTCGTGGCGGACGGGGAGATCGCGATGATCTTCGCGTCCTTGTAGATCCCGAGGGCGGCCTTGGTGGCTCCGGAGCAGATGTGCCCGATTACCGCGATGACCTTGTCGCCCACCAGCTTGGAGGCGGTGTTGGTGGCCACCTCGGGCTTGCAGACGTCGTCGGCCACGACCAGCTCGATCTTCTTGCCGAGGACACCGCCCTTGGCGTTCCACTCCTCCACGACCAGCTCGGCGGCCTTGACCGACGGCAGTCCGTAGGAGGCGAGGTCGCCGGTATGGGCGCCCGCCACTCCGATCTTGATCGTCTTCGGTCCCTTGTCGGCGCAGCCGACGAAGGCCAGGAGGGCGATCGCCGCGAGAGCGGTTACGATTACCAACCTCTTCTTCATGTTCTCACTCCTTGCACATGGGGATTCTAGAGAGAGTTGCCCCATAATGGGATCCTTTCGCCAAATAATCAAGACTCTCCCCATAGAATCGCGAAAAAAAAGCGAACGCGCTCCCAGGAAGTTTCGACAGGCGAATCCCGGATTCATTGGTCGAAAGATATCAGGCGGTTTCGAGCTTCCAGGAGGCCGCGGGATCCCCGCCCAGGGATCCCGCGAGATAGGGAAGGGCGGACCGGAGAAGCGATTCCAGCGGCCAAGGCGGGTTCACGACGAACAGCCCGCTCCCGGCAAGACCCCGATCCCCGGGGCCGAAAGTCCGGATCCGGAGCTCCGCGGCCAGCCGGGGACGCTCGGTCAGGGACGACAGCCGGGTCGGCAGTGCCCGGGCTTCCGGACGCTCCAGGAGGGGATACCACACCAGGTAGGTTCCCGTCTCGAACCGTCGAAGTCCCTCCGCCAGGGAGTCCACGACCCGGTCGTATTCCGAGGCGAGTTCGTAGGGAGGGTCCACCATCACCAAGCCCCGGCGGGACTCGGGGGGCAGTACCTCCTTGAGGGCGGCGAACCCGTCGCTCCCCCCGACCTCTATCCGGCCGTCGTCCCGGTACCGGGTCCGGAGTTCCTCCAGGTCCGTCGGATGTATCTCCCGAAGGACGAGCCGGTCCCCCGGGCGGAGGACGACGGAGGCCAGGGCCGGGGAGCCGGGGTATTCTCCCGGATTGCGTCGGCCGTAATCCTCCACGAAGTCCAGGTATTCCCGCACCGCGTCCGGAGCGGATTCCGTGCGGCCGGTCCCGGACAGGCGGCCGATCCCCGATTCCCACTCCCGGTTCTGGGCGGCGTAACCCTCTTCGAGACGATAGGCCCCGGCTCCCGCGTGGGTGTCCAGGTAGAGCAGGGGCTTGGTCTTGATGGTCAGATAGCGAAGGCAATGGAACAGCGCGAGGTGCTTGAGCACGTCCCCGTGGTTCCCCGCGTGGAAGGCGTGGCGGTAGCCGAGCATGGATCCTCCCGGTCCGGAAGGATACTCCGGGGACGGGAAAACGGGAAGCGGCCCGGTTGGCGGATGCGGTTCCTTCCGGTAGAATCGATCCATGCAACCGAAGGCGACGACGAGAGGTGGGAATTCCAGCATACGCCATGCCCTAGCCCATTGGTACGGGTCCCGGCTCGGCATTTTTTTCCAGAGCATCCTGATCGGCGTTTTGGCGGGTGTCGTCGTGGTGATCTTCCGCCTTCTCCTGGAGGATGCGGACCGGTTCCGGATTCGCGCCTACGAGTACCTCCGGGAGGCTGCTCCCGCGTACCTGGCGGGATGGGTCGCCCTGGTTCTCGCGGTCGGGCTCTTCCTGGGCTGGGCCTGCGGGAAGCGGCCCATGATCCGGGGCAGCGGAATTCCCCAGATCAAGGGAGCCCTCCTGCGCAAGATGCGGCTGGAGTGGCTGCCGGAGCTTCCCCTGAAGATCGTCACCGGGGTCCTGGGCATCGGATTCGGCCTGTCCCTGGGGCGGGAAGGCCCCTCCGTCCAGATCGGGGCGTATATCGGAAAGAGCGTGCTGGGCGTCGCGCGTCGGCCCGCGGTGGAGCGGAAGTACCTGATCACCAGCGGTGCCGCGGCGGGACTCGCGGCGGCTTTTAACGCCCCCCTGGCGGGGGTGCTCTTCGCCCTGGAGGAGCTGCACAAGCATTTCTCTCCCCTCCTCCTGGCCTGCGCCATGGGGGCTTCCGTGGCGGGGGACTTCGTGGCCAGCCACTTCTTCGGCCTCGGACCCGCCTTCGATTTCCACCAGATCGTCCCGCTGCCCCTGCCGATGCTCCCCTGGGTGGTCCTGCTGGGGGCGCTCTGCGCCGGCATGGGGGACCTCTTCAAGAGGTCCCTCTACGCCGCCCAGGACCTGTATCCGGCCCTGCGGATTCCGCCGATCCTGCGGCCCGCCGCGGCACTCCTGGTGTCCGTGCCCCTGGGGTTCTACCTCTCCGACGTGACCGGGGGAGGGCACGCCCTCATCGAGACCCTGTGGCGGGAAGACCTGGGTATCGGACTCCTGGCGCTCCTCCTGGCGGGAAAGTTGCTCTTTTCCGCCCTCTCCTACGGCTCGGGCACCGCGGGAGGGATCTTTCTTCCGCTGTTGGCCTGCGGCGCCTTGACAGGCAAGATCTTCGGGATGCTCCTGGCCGGTTTCGGGCTGGCTCCGCCGGAGAATGCCCTGAATTTCATGATCCTGGGGATGGCCGCGTTCTTCACGGGGGTCGTCCGCGCCCCCGTCACCGGGGCCGTCCTGATCCTGGAGATGAGCGGAAACTTCAACCACTTCGCCAGCCTCATCGCGAGCTGCCTCGTCGCCTTCGTGGTCGGCGACCTGATCCGCTCGAAACCGGTCTACGATGTCCTGCTGGAGCGCCTCCTGGCCAGGAATCCGGGCGCCTTTCGGCCCGTGCACGGCAGGAAGGTCGTCCTGGAGATACCCGTGGCCGAGGGGTCCCGCCTTTCCCACAAGCTAGTCCGGGACGTCTCCTGGCCCTCCGTGTGCCTGGTCGTGGGGGTGGAGCGCGGGGAGGACCAGATCATCCCCCGGGGGGACACGAAGATCCATCCCGGGGACCAGCTTCACGTCCTGGTGGACGAGGAGGACGCCGCGGAGGTGAAGGAATCCCTCCTGGGGATGGGGGAGCGGGCCGGGGAGGCCTGAGCAGGGGAGATACTTGCTAGGTTTCCTAATGCTCGTTTTGACATGAAGTGTTTTTTTGTTGCATCCAAAGCAGCTCAGTAGTATCCTAACCGTGAATCCGGCCGTAGGCCGAATCCACATCGCCCCAGCAAGGAGTCCCCATGAAGAAGTTCCTCGTCCTTCTCCTGGTTCTGGCCGCCCTGGCGCCGGCCTTCGCGGATGACGCGAAGGTCCTGCCCAAGGGGGTCTTCCGGCTGTCCTTCGTGTTCGCGAGCAATACGTACGATGAGTCCTATGACGCGAACGGGGATTTGGCCGCAGCGACGTATGGAGAAATTTCCGCCCTGAGCTTGGGCACTGCCGTAGAATTCGGAATCACGGACCAGATAACCGCTGCCATCCAGTGGACCCCGGCCTACGTGGTTTCTTCTACCGTCGAGACTCCCCCCGTTCCGGGCGACGCGAATGTTAACGGCCTCATGGATCTCTTTGTTGGAGCGAAGTTCCAGATCCTCGGGGCTAATGGCTTCATCAAAAACGACATTTTCCGCGTGGCGTTCGCGCCTGGAGCCCTGATACCGCTTCCGGACAACACCGATTGGGCTGCCGAATTTGCTAACGCTATCGGCGGGGATCCCTACAAGCTCGCCAGCCCCAGCATCCAGGCCATGGGTCTCGGATTCCGTGCCTACTTCGACTGGGTACTGAGCAAAATGTTCTACCTTAATCTCTACAACCAGACCATATTCTACCTCCCCGTCACGAAGGCTGGGTTTGCGACGGCAGAAGCCGAATACGAATACGGCTACAAGTTGACCTTTGAGGTGGAGCCCCACTTCGACTATTCCTTCTCCGACAAGGTATCCGTAAGCGTCGGCGTCCCTGCGACCTTCACCATGAAGCCGGAGGTCGTGGTCGGCGGCGTCGGCCAGGACAACGCCTCCTACATCCTCACGGCCTCCCCGAGCGCCTCGGTCTTCGTGATGACTTTCATCCCCTTTGAGTTCAAGGCCGGCTATACCCTGCCGCTCCTGGGCAAGAACGCAGACGCCGCCAGCACCCTGGTGCTCCAGCTCAAGACCTTCCTGAAGTTCTAGCCTCTCCTGTCCATCCGCCGCTGAACGCGGCGGTCCGCGGCCCCGCCGACCGGCGGGGCCGTTCTATCAATACCGGACCGTCGCCAGGGGGACATAGAGGCCCAAGGCGGGCCGCCCGTCCGCCCGGGCCGGCAGGGACGTCAGCGTCGGCGCGGGCAAGCCCAGGGACACGGATCCCGGGTCCGCCTCCAGGAGGGACCCCAGGGCGAGGTTCCCGATGTTCCGCCCCTCCGTGAAGTCCCGGGTAAGCCAGAGGGCGGTGGCGGAACCCGCCAGGGAACCGGTCAGCATTCCGACATAGACGACCGTGGGGGAATCCGCGCCCAGGACGTAGGGTACCCCGAGCCCCAGGAAGGCCCCCAGGAGGGACCCCAGGTTGAAGAGCCAGGCACGGGAGGCCGGGAAGGGATCTCCCCCGGCGGACAGGTAGGTGGAGGCGGCCCCGTACAGAAGGCCTCCCGCCACCGAGAGCCCCGCGTACTCGGGCCGGAGGATGCCGGAATCCGCCCCGCCCTCCGCGCCGAAGACGAAGGACGCCGCGAAGCCCCAGGTGCTGCCCCAAAGGGTGCTCGAAACGATCATGAAGGTGCGGCCGCCGTTCATCACGGCGCCCTCGGTGGCCTTCAGGGCACCGAAGAAGGAGAGGGGGGCCGCGACCAGGGGCAGCCCGATGTACAACCGCGGGTTTTCCGTCCGGAAGGAGTATAGCAGGGCTTCCGAGGCCACGGCGGAATACAGGGTTGCGAAGGTGAGGAGGGCGGTCCGGCCGTCCTGGAGGGCCTTGACCCGTTCGTCCACCGGCTTCTCCTGCTCCAGGAGCCGGGCCTTCACGAAGTAGGTGGAGTTGGGCTCCACGGTGATGTTCTGGGTCCAGGGCTTGTAGCCCTGGGAGTCCAGCTTGACCGCGTACTTTCCGGGACGGGGAACCCGGACCGTGACGGGGCCGTTCCCCTCGAACAGTCCGTTCACGTAGACGGCCACGCCGGGAGGTTCCGTCTCGACGCGGATGTACTCGCCCTGCTGGACCTCGATCCCCGGTATACGGAGGATCTTCTGGGCCGCGATCCGGACGGGCTTGCGGATGTCCTCCAGGTTACCCATGAATTCTTCGGTCATGGCCCGCTCGACGGTCCCGGTCTCCACGTCCACGATCCGGAGGGATATGATGTAGAGGGTTCCCAGGATGCCGATCTTCCCCGTCATGAGGGACCGGGCGCCCGCAAGGCGGCCGATCCGGGCCGCCCCCTTGGGGTCGAACGCGTCCGAGAGGCTCAGCTCCTGTTCCCGGAGCAGGGTCTCCAGGTCCGAGCGTTCCACCAGGACGAACCCGGGGGCGATGGAGATCTCCCGGCGCACGAGTTCCGACAGGATGGTCAATCCGGAGGACGGAATGTCCTCGGACTGGAAGCCCAGGAACACGATGGAGCGCGGGGAAGTAGAATCGGCGGGAGCCTGGGCGGCGGCCGCCACGACCGCGGCGGCCAGGAAGACGATCAGGAAGGTTCTCATCATCTTCCGCGGGATCCGGGGAGGGCGGGATCCCGCTCCTCCTTTTGCATGGAATCCGGGCGTCCGGTGCCCGGACGGCCGAGCGGACGCCCTCCCTACAGTATAGCCCGGATGAAGCCGGCCGTCCCGTCTATTTCAATTTTCGGGTGTAGCTGAATACGATACGGTCCAGCTTCCACAGGCGGCCCTCGTAATCGCGATCGTCGAGGTAATTGGATTGGGTCGTTCCGTCGGACCAATCCTGGGTGCTCTTGATCTGCACGACGAAGGTCAGGCTGTTGGCCTCGTCGAAGGCCAGGTTGGCCAAGGGGCTCAGGATCACGGTGACGAAGTCGGAACCCCAGCCCGTGGAATCCATGGTCGAGTACTCCCGGACGTCCCCCAGCCAGGCCTCGGTCTCCACCATCACCCCCACGAAGTTGAGCCTCCGGGGCATCTGGTAGCCCAGGACGTAGGTCCCCAGGTGTCGCCATCCGTTGAGGTTCAGGCCCGCGTCCGCCTGCCAGACCCAGGATTCCCCGGGATCCGCCGCGGTCAGGGCGCGGTACTCGAACTTGGCGACCGCCTGGACCACCACATGGTTCCAGTCCCCCGGAAGGAGGGCGGCCAGGTCGAACTGGAAGGTCCCGGAGATCCAGGCCTTGAGCAGGGCGCCCCCGAAGGGGATTTCCTCGTTCTCACCTCCGCTGAGTGTCGGGCCGAGGGCTAGGCCGATGAAGCCCAGGGTCCAGCCGGTGCCGACCGCGGCGCCGGCCTGGAACTTGAGGAAGGCCACGGGGGTTAGGGTCGCGGAGCCGGCGGCCTCGAGCGTGACGGGGCTGAGCTCCGTCTTGGCCGAGAGCTCCAGGTTGTTCCCGGAAAAGAAGGGTCCCTCCCCGACGAAGGCCGGGATCGTGCGGGAGTACTCCAGGGTCGCCAGGGCGACCCCGCCGCCCCAGCCCGTTCCGAGGTCCCGCTGACCGGCCCCGCCCTCGATCACGTCGAAGTCGATCGGGGCGAAGCCCGAGGATCCGTACCCGTCCAGGTTGGGCGGACCGTACCCTAGGACGACGTTCAGGCTGAGGCTGTCCCGGGCTTCCTGGGCCGAGACGGCGGCGGGCAGGGCAAGTACCGCGGCCAACAGGGCGGCGGCGATCAGGGGGCGGGCGGGATTGCGCATGGGTTCCTCCGTACCGGATGTAAACTTGACGGCCGGCGCGTCCGGGCGCCGGCCGGGGCTCAGACTATGGGCGTTCCCGGGGCGATGTCCTTTTCCGGGGTCAGCAGGACGCAGGCCGAGGAGTCCGGGGTCTCCGCGGCCAGGAGCATGCACTCCGAGACCTCCCCCCGCATCCGGGCGGGGGCCAGATTGACCAGGACCACCACGGTCTTGCCGACCAGTTCCTCCGCGGTATAGTAGTCCACCAGGCTGGTGACGGTCTGCCGGGGCCGGTCCAGGCCGGCGTCGATCTGCACCTTGTAGAGCTTCTCCGAATTCGGCACCCGTTCGGCGGACAGCACCCGGCCGACCCGGATATCCAGCTTCTTGAAATCCCCGTAGCTGATCTCTTCCATGCCGACGAGTATACCGGTGCGGAAGGGAGCCCGCAATCCGCAATCCGGACAGACCACGCGCTTCAGTTCCTTGGTCTTTCCTATGTGGCCGGGCTTGCCCCGGAACGGTCTTCCATGGCATACCCGTGCCATGCCCCGGAACGAGCGCCTCGGAATCTTGTCCCTCCTGGCCGCGGCCTTCCTCTTCGCCCTGACCACCGCCCTGGTCAAGCTGTCCTCGGCGTCCCTGTCCGGCTACCTCATTTCGGCGATGCGGTTCCTGGTGGGAATCGTCCTCAGCGCCGTCGCGGTCCTGGCCCGGTCCGGGAGGATTCGGGTCGTCAACCGGAAGGACTGGACCCTTCGGGGACTCTACGGCGCCGTCTCCATGATCCTCTCCTACCTTGCCATAGCCCGCACGTCCGGCGGACGGGCCACCCTCCTGGGCAACACCTACCCGATCTTCGTGGCCCTCTTCGCCGCCCTCTTCTTCCGGGAACGGCTCGGCGCGGCGGCCGTCCCCAGTTTGGCCCTCTGTACCCTGGGTAGCGCCCTGGTGCTGAACGACGGGGCCGGCTATCCCACCGCCGGGGACGTCCTGGCCATCCTGTCCGCGGTCTTCGCGGGGCTCGCCCTGAACCACCTCAAGCGGGCCCGGGCCACCGAGGATCCCTTTACCCTCTACCTCTCGCCCTGTCTCTTCGGCCTGCCCGTATCCGCGGCCCTCTCGGTCCGGGATTTTTCCTTCGATCCCGGCGCCCTTGCCTTGGCCGCCGGGATCGGAGTCGTGGTCTTCCTGGCCCAGATCTGCATGACCTGGGGGTACAAGCACATACCGGTTTCCCGGGGGAGCCGGATCTTCTACCTGGAGACCCTCCTGGCCATCGGGTTCGGGGCCCTCCTGGGGGAACGCCTGCGCCCGGCCTTCTTCGCCGGAGGCGCCCTCATCGCGGCGGGCCTGGCCTTCGACGCCTGGGACGCGGCCCGTAGGAATGCCCGGAAAACACAGTGTGTCCGCTAAGCCGGATGAGCTTTTCGGACATCCTCTCTTGAGGGGGGCGCCCGGCCCCGGTATAATCCCGGAACCCGCCCCGGGGACGATCCGGATCCTCCCGGGGCTTCCAAGAATCGGAGGAGCGCCATGAATCCCGCCCTGGAAACGATCAAGGAACGAGGTTTCCTTCAGCAGTGCACCGACCTGGAGGGATTGTCCAAGCGGATGGACGAAGGTCCCGTGACCTTCTACATAGGGTGCGACCCCACGGGCCCGTCCCTGCACATCGGACACATGGTGCCCTTCTTCGCCCTCCGGCACCTCCGGGACGCGGGACACGTGGGCATCGCCCTCCTGGGGGGCGGGACCGCCCGCATCGGGGATCCCTCGGGCAAGACCGAGACGCGGAAGATGATCTCCTACGAGGCCATCGACGCCAATGCCGAGCTCTTCCGGAAGCAGCTGGACCGCTTCGTGGGCTTCGACGGGAAGACCAGCTTTTCCGCGAACAACAAGGACTGGCTGGCGGACCTCAACTACATAGACTTCCTCCGGGACATCGGCAGTCATTTCTCCGTGAACCGCATGCTCTCCTTCGAGGCCTACAAGGCCCGCATGGAGACGGGCCTGTCCTTCGTGGAGTTCAACTACCAGCTCCTCCAGAGCTACGACTTCCTGGAGCTCTACCGGCGCCACGGCTGCCGCCTCCAGATCGGGGGGGACGACCAGTGGGGCAACATCGTGGCGGGCATGGAGCTGATCCGCCGGGTCGAGGGCGCCGAGGTCTTCGGGCTCACCTTCCCCCTGGTCATGACCCACGACGGGAAGAAGATGGGCAAGACCGAGAAGGGGGCCCTCTTCCTGGATCCGGCCATGACCACACCCTACGACTTTTTCCAATACTGGCGGAACGTGTCCGACGCGGACGTGCTCAAGTTCCTGCTCATGTTCACCTTCCTTCCCGCCGCGGAATGCCGCGCCCTGGCGGCCCCGGGCCGGGACATCAACGCCGCGAAGGAGCGCCTGGCCTGGGAGGTCACGGCCCTCATCCACGGCACGGAGGAGGCGGACAAGGCCCTGTCCGGCGCCAAGGCCGCCTTCGGAGGCGGCGGCGACCGGAGCTCCATGCCCACCGCGGAGCTTTCCCGTGCGCGGTTCGAGGCGGGCTACCCGGTCCTGGACCTCTTCGTGGACGCGGGGCTGGCCCCGACCAAGAGCGAGGCCCGCCGCCTGGTCCAGCAGGGAGGCGCCTTCGTGGCCGACGCGGCCTGGAAGGACGAGAAGGCGCCCGTGGGAGCGGGGCTTCTCGACCCGGACGGAGAGCTCGTTCTCCGGGCCGGAAAGAAGCGGTACTGCCGCATCGTCGCGAAGTAGGGGAGGATCGCACCGCCATGAAAGGAAAGACGGTCGCGGAAATCCGCGGCGCCATCGCCCGGGGCGAGTGGCGGAAACCCACCTCGGGGCTCGCCCCCGGGTACACCCAGGCCAACGTGGTCATCCTGCCGAAGGTGTACGCCTTTGACTTCCTGCTCTTCTGTTCCCGGAACGAAAAACCCTGCCCGGTCATCGACGTGAGCGAGCCGGGAGTCGTGTCCCCCCCGGTCGCGGGACCCGGCGCGGACATCCGGATCCACGTCCCGAAGTACCGGGTCTATCGGAAGGGGGAGCCCGCCGGGGAGGTGGACGACATCCGGGACCTCTACACCTCCGACATGGTGACCTTTCTTCTGGGCTGCAGCTTCACCTTCGAGCAGGACCTCCTGGACCACGGCATCCCGGTTCGGCACATCGAGCTGGACCGGAACGTTCCGATGTACGTCACGAACCGGGAATGCCGCTCCGCCGGTTCCTTCGCCGGTCCCATGGTTGTCAGCATGCGGCCCATACCCGCGGATCTGGTGGAAGCGGCCGCCGCCGTCACCAAGCCCTACCGCAAGGCCCACGGCGCCCCGGTCCACGCCGGGGATCCCTCGGTCCTGGGCATCCGGGATGTCATGAAGGTGGACTTCGGGGATCCCCCGGATATACGCCCCGGGGAGGTCCCGGTCTTCTGGGCCTGCGGGGTCACTCCCCAGATGGCCCTGCGGCGGGCCAAGCCGGACATCGTCATCACCCACGCCCCGGGGTACATGTTCATAACGGACATCCGGGACAAGGATCTGGCGGAATCGTGAGCTCCGGAACCGGAACCCTGGAAGCCCCGGGGGAGGCCGTCCTCCGGATCGAGGAGCTCGCGCGGAGGGATCCCGGCGGACGGGGCCTTTCGGGCCGGGCTGCCGCAGGGGCCCTGGGGCCCGCGGCCTTCGAGCTCCTGGCGAGCCGGCGGATCGCCGTCGTCACGGGCTTCTGCGTCCGCTCCGCCGGAATCGGGGAGACCGACGGTCCTCCGGGAGCCCTCGCCTTGGCGGGGGCGCTTCGGATTCTGGGCAAGAAGGCGATCCTCGTGACGGATCGCCACTCCCTGCCCCTGCTCCGGGTCGGGGCGAAGCACCTGGGCACACCCTTCCGGGCCCTGGAGCTGCCGGACCCGCAGGCCGAGGCGGACGCGGCCCTCGACCGCCTCGCGGCGGCCTTCAAGCCGACCCACGTCGTCGCCCTGGAGCGCCCCGGGAGCGCCCCGGACGGGCACCGGTACTCCATGCGCGGGGAGATCCTGGACGACGTGGCCCCCGCCGCGGACCGATTGTTCACCCCGGATCCCGGCCGCGGCTGGGTCACATTGGCCGTCGGGGACGGGGGGAACGAGCTCGGCATGGGTCGGCTTAGGGATACCCTGAAAGGCGGAGTTTCCCGGGGGGACCTGATCTTCTGCGCATCCCCCGCGGATCACACCCTGGCCTGCGGGATCTCGAATTGGGGAGGGTACGCCCTGGCCGCGGCCCTCTCCATCCTTTCCGGGGCCCTCCTCCTGAGAACTCCCGAGCAGGAGAGGGACCTCCTTGCGGCGATGGTGGAAGCCGGGGCCGTGGACGGCTGCACCCGGGAACGAGCCCTGTCCGTGGACGGCCTGTCCTGGGAGGAGTACGCCGTTACCTTGAGGGGAATCTACGACCTTACGACCGGCGTCCTCCGGGCGCGTCGGAAGGGATCGGAACCGGAGGCGGACCGTGGAAATTGACCTGAACGCGGACGTTGGCGAGAGTTTCGGAACCTACGGCCTGGGGGACGACGCGGCCCTGCTGGGCCTGGTGAGTTCCGCGAACATCGCCTGCGGCTTCCACGCCGGGGATCCTGTCGTGCTCGAGCGGACCGTTCGGCTGGCCCTGCGGGGAGGGGCGGCCCCGGGCGCCCATCCCGGCTACCCGGACCTGCAGGGCTTCGGCCGCAGGTCCCTGGCCCTGGGGGAAGAAGAGACCTACGCCGCCGTCCTCTACCAGATCGGCGCCCTCCGGGCCTTCGCCCGGGCTACGGGGACCGACCTCCGGCACGTGAAACCCCACGGGGCCCTCTACAACGACGCGGCCAAGGATCCCGCCCGGGCCCGGGGCATCGTCCGGGCGGTTCGGGCGTCCGGGGAGGGGATCCTCCTCGTGGGGCTGCCGGACTGCGAACTGGAGAAGGCCGCCCGGGACGCCGGGGTCCCGTACGCCCGGGAATTCTTCGCGGACCGGGCCTACCAGGACGACGGGACCCTGGTTCCCCGGTCCCGGCCGGACTCGGTCATCCACGACGAGGGCGCCTGCGTGGAACGGGTCCTGCGGGCGGTCCGGGACGGAACCCTCGTCTCCGCCTCCGGTAAGGTCATCCCCGTCCGGGCGGACACCGTCTGCCTCCATGGGGACAACCCCCAGGCCGTCGCCTTCGCCCGGCGGCTCCGGGCGGCGCTGGAATCCGAGGGCATCACGATCCGCCCTGTCGGAGGGGTCCGACCGTGAACGATTCGCCCGCCGTGCATCCCTACGGGGAGGCCGCCCTCACGGTCCAGTTCGGGGAGGGCATCTCCGAGGAGCTCTACGACCGGGTC
>CALMRC010000098.1 GCA_937873275.1 uncultured Spirochaetota bacterium | reverse complement strand
CGGACCGCCCCCGAGGGTCGGCGTCCGGAGGCCGCGCCGCGGGATCTTCCTTTCGGTACCGCGCCGCGGCCCGCCCCGGCGCCTCGCCTCCCCGGGGACGGGGATTTGGGCACCCTCAGGTCTCCTCGAACACGCCCTCGGCCTTGTTCTTCCGCACCCGGTCCCAGGGGAAGACCCGGCCGTTCATGGCGATCCAGACTCCCGGGGGCGCGAGCTGTACCGCCGCGAAGGCGGTGCCCAGGTTGAACAAGGCGTCGGAACCCGCGATCTTGTAGGGCACCATGGCCCCGGTCAGGACGATGGTCTTGCCCAGGTTCGCCTCCCCCAGGACCCGGGCCGTGACGGCCATGGTGTCCGTCCCGTGGGTCACGATGATCCGGGACTCCGGGGCGCGCCGGCAGGCTCCCAGGACCCGCTCGCGGTTCTCCTCCTGCATCTGCAGGGAATCGATGAGCTGGTTGATCTCCAGCTCCACCGGGACCGTGGTGCGAATCTGCTTGAGGATCTCGGGCAGGTTCGTGTCCTTGAAGGTCAGCTCGCCGTGGATCTCGTCGTAGTGCTTGTCGAAGGTTCCGCCGGTGATGAGGATGCGGATGGCGTCGTTCTGCATGGGGACAGTATGGGCCCAGCGGGCTGGTTAGGCAAGGGCGCTGAGGTCGGGCTAGGCCCGACCCCGGCGGCGACGAAGCCCGGGGCTTCGTCGAGGTTTACGGATGGGGCGAGGGAGAAGGGGCCGGGCCGCGCCGGTGGATCAGCTGATCCGGCTACAACATCACGAAGAGACTGAGGTAGTACTTAGTCGCTGGAGTATTGGGAGAAAGAAAGGCACTTCGTTCGATATTGAACGATCCTCCGACTGTAAATCCACCGGGCAATTTGAGCATCGTACCGGCACCTAGTGTCTCTTCACGGACTATCCAGTCACCGGCATTTATACCATTTGGATACAGGCTGATCGCAAGATCATATTCAAAAAATGGATATAATCGGGTTTTTCCGATGTCAAAGCCAAAACCAAATCTGACCGCTAGTCCAGCTCCGATTGAATATGTTTCCTTTGTCAATGTTTCTAAGACCGAATCGGTTATTAGTTCGTTTTGAATTGTACAGTAGGGACCGAATGATGCAAGTTCCCAGATGCTGAAAAAATATCCGACCCTTCCTCCATATCCAGGATCTACGCTTTCGTTGAAGCCATTCCAGAATTGTATGTGACCAAAATCGATTCCAGCGATTAATCCAGAGGGGAATCGGCGATATTTCTCTTCATGCGTTGACTGTTTCCCTGGAGTCGTCTCTACCTTCGTGCCGTCCAGCCCTTCAACCTTGACATCCACGTCCCCCGAGCGGATCCGCCAGGTTCCGGAATCCTCGAACCAGTCCAGGTAGTAGGTGTTGCGGCCGGAGGTGAAGGTCGCTCGGATGTAGTGCTCCCCGGCGTCGTCCCTGCCCTCCTCCACGGACCCGAGGGTAACGGAAGCTCCGCCGCGCCGCATCGACTGCGTGATCCGGTAGTACACGGCCTGGCGCAGGGTCTCCTCCGGGGACTCGTACAGGAAGCGCTCGGCCCATTGTTTCTTCTCGTCCTCGTTTCCGGGGCGGTCCAGGATGTACTTGAAGGAGGCCCAGCCCTGGCGCATGGCCAGGCGGGTGGAGATGTACCGGCCCGCCTCGAAGCGGTTCCATTCCTCTCCATTCAGGTTCGCGGCAAGCCGGGCGGCTTCCTCCCGCACGTGCCCGAGCCCGTCCGAGGCTTTTCCGGGATCCCGGATCCCGCCGATCGCGGCCTTGAGTTTATCGAGGTGCACCGCAAAGTTGGCGTTCTGCCGGCCCCGGACCATCCAGGTGTTGATGCCGACCACCCGGATCGTGGAGAGGTCGGCGGGATTTCCGATGAGCAGGGGGCCACCCGAGTTGCCCGGGTCGATGGGGGCGGAGTGCTGTGTGAAGACCGCGTATTCCGCAGGGCCGAGGTCCTCCACGACCACCCGGCGGTTCGAGACGACGCCCTTGGCCAGCTGCCAGGAGGGCTTTCCGAGCAGGCCCGGGTAACCTGCGGTCCAGACCTCCGTGCCGTCCGCGGGCACGGCGTCCGCGAACGGAAGGGTTCTCAGGTCCCGGGGCGCGGAGTCCGGCACAAGAAGGACGGCCAGGTCGAGGTTCGGATCCTCGTAGAGGAGGGGGCAATCCTCGAGCTTGAGGTTCTCGCCTTCCTCCCGGGTGATCGTCGCGGAGGCCGAGTTTGCGAAGGCCATGACGTGCCGGTTCGTGACGATGATCCTCCGGCCGTGGGGATCCAGGGCGAAATATCCGCTGCCGCTTCCCTTGTTTTTCGAACGCTCCTCGAAGTACTCGCCCAGGTCGCCCAGTCCTCGCGACTTGAAGAAGGACGCGATTTCCCGGAATACGGCGGTCCCGTCCTCGCTCAGCTTGGGCTCCACCAGCACCACCGACTCCCGGATCTGAGCGGTTAGCACCGAGGAGATAAACAATAGAAGGGATGCGGCCAGGATGCGGACGTTTCTCATGGTTTTTCCTTGCCCGGCGCGGGGCGCCGGATTCGACCGCAGGATACAACGGGATTTCCGGGCCCGCAAGGGCGGGTTGCAGGTTTCCTGGTCGAGGCGGCCCTGGACTATATCGCCCGGAACGGCTCCTAGAGGATCGCGATTCCCGGGCCGTACCCGCCCGGCAGGACCCGTCCTATGATAGCCGCCTCGACGCCCAGGGCCCGCAGCTCCCGGACGCAGGCCTCGGCGTCCCGGGGCACCGCCGCCAGGAGGCCCCCGGAGGTTTCCGGCGCGAAGCACAAGGTTCGTACCACGGGGTCGACTTCGTTCCCGAAGGCGACCTTGCTTTCGTAGTAGGAGCGGTTCCGCTTGGCCCCCCCGGGCACGAACTTCCCCTCCACCGCGGCCCGGGCACCGGGCAGGAAGGGCAGGGCGCCCGAATCGATCTCGAGACGGACGGAGCTCTTCTCCGCCAGCTCCAGGGCGTGGCCGGCCAGGGAGAAGCCCGTCACGTCCGTGCAGCCCCGGACCCCGAAGCGGGCGAAGACCCGGGCGGCGTCCCGGTTGAGGCGCTTCATGGATTCCACCGCCGCCCCGAGGGCCGCCGGATCGACGGCGCCGTTCTTGGCCCAGGTGGTGATCACCCCGGTGCCCAGGGGCTTGGTCAGGACCAGGGCGTCCCCGGGGCGGACCCCGGTCTTCAGGAAGAGCCGGTCCGGATGGGCAAGGCCGATGACCGCCAGACCGAACTTGGGTTCCGCGTCCTGGATCGTGTGGCCTCCGGCCACCGCGCAGCCCGCCTCCGCAGCCTTCTCGGCCCCGCCCCGGATGACGGCTTCGATCACCGCCGGATCCAGGTCCGCCGGGAAGGCCGCCACGTTCAGGGCCATGAGGGGCTCTCCGCCCGTCGCGTAGACGTCGGACAGGGCGTTGGCCGCGGCCACGGCGCCGAAGTCGTAGGGGTCGTCCACCACGGGCGTGAAGAAGTCCACCGTGAAGACCAGGGCCTTCTCGGCGTCGAGTCTGAGTACGGCTGCGTCGTCCCCCTCGGCCAAGCCGACGATCAGGTCGGCCCTACGCTCGGGGGGTACGAAAGAGGTCAAGGGACGCAGGACCTGCGCCAGGGCCTCGGGGCCCATCTTGGCCGCTCACCCCGCGGCGGAACAAAGCCGGGTCAGGCGTATCGTCTCCCGATCCAAAGGCTCCTCCTTGCGGGGGGAAGTGTAGGGCATGGCGCGGAAGCCGTCAACGCGGGCGGCCCGGGGAGCGCTGGGCCGGATGCCTCTGACGGGGCGTGGAGGAACCCAGGGTCGAACAGAGTGGGCCAAAGGGAGGAGTAGGCTCGGTGGGCATTTCTTTTACACAATGTTCGGCACGGGAGCGGAGGAGGCTCGGGCTTCGCGACTCCGCAGGCGAAGCCGAGGACTTAGCGAAGCCCGAGCCTCCGCAGCAGGACCCGTGCCGAACCGGCAAAGGTAAGGAGATTCCCTCCGGGCATAAAAAAAACGGCATGCCTGGACGTCTGGGCGCATGCCGTTCCGGAGAACTGGTCTCCAACCACAGTATCGACCGGGCAAAACCCGGGCTTTATAGAAAAACGCGGCGGAGGCGGGCTCGATTCCCCCTGCAATAAAACCCGAGGCCGTGCCATACTGGGCGCAGGAGGAGACCATGATCGACCGTCCGGCCTGGGCGGAGGTGAACCTGTCCGCCGTGACCCGAAACATCCGCAGCCTGAAGTCCCTCATGCCCCCGGGGTCCCGGATCTGCGCGGTGGTCAAGGCGGACGGCTACGGCCACGGTGCCGCCGCGGTCTCCCGGGCCGCCTTGGCCGGGGGGGCGGAGCGCCTGGCCGTGGCCTTCGCGGAGGAGGGGATCGAGCTCCGCCGCCAGGGAATCACCGCCCCCGTCCTGGTCCTGGGGTATACGGGACCCGAGGGGGCCCGCCGTGCCGTCGGATGGGGCTTGGACGTCACGGTCCTCTCCGAGGACAACGCCCGCCTGGTCTCCGAGGCCGCGACAGCCCTGGGCGGGACGGCCCGGGTCCACCTCAAGGTCGACACGGGGATGTCCCGGCTGGGCATCGGCCCGGAGGAGGCGCCGGCCGCGGCCCGGGCGATCGCCGCCCTGCCGGGACTCGAGCTCGAGGGGGTCTTCTCCCACTTCGCGGCCTCCGACGCCGCGGACTCCGGGTTCGCCCGGGAACAGCTCGCCCGGTACCTAGACGTGATCGCGAGGATCGAGGATTCGGGGCTCCGGATCCCCCTGCGCCACATGGCCAACTCCGGCGGGCTCCTGTTCCTGCCGGAGGCACGATTGGACATGGCCCGGCCGGGGATTTCGGTCTACGGCCTCCGGGCCTCCTCGGAGCGGGACAGCCTCTCGGGCCTCGAGCCGGCCATGGCCCTGCGGGCCCGGGTGGTCCAGACCCGGACCGTCCCGGCGGGGACCACGGTCAGCTACGGCCGTACTTTCCGGGCGGCCCGGATCACCCGGCTCGCGGTCCTTCCCCTGGGCTACGCGGACGGGGTCTTCCGGTCCCTCTCGAACCGGGGAGAGGTGGGCTTCCCCTCCGGCCGGGCGCCGATCGTCGGCCGCGTCTGCATGGACCAGTGCATGGTCGACGTGACGGACCTCCCGGAGGTCCGGGAGGGGGACGTCGGGACCTTCTTCGGTCCCGGGGGCCCGGCGGTCGGGGAGGTGGCGGACCGGATCGGGACCATCGACTACGAGATCACCTGCGCGGTCAACAAGAGGGTTCCGCGCGTCTACACGGAAGAGGAGAGCCGAAGGTGAACAAGCTGTACGTGAGCGCGGACATCGAGGGGGTGAGCGGGATCGTCGACTGGAGGGAGACGGACAACGGGGATTTCCAGTCCGCCTATTTTCGGGCCCAGATGACCCGGGAGGTCAAGGCCGCCTGCGAGGCCGCGGCGGAGGCGGGGGTGACGGACATCCTCCTGAAGGACGCCCACGGCACGGGGCGGTCCGTCGACCCCTCGGCCCTGCCCCGGAACGTCTGCATACTCCGCTCCTGGACCCGGGACCCCCTGGTCATGATGGGGGGCTTCGACGCCAGTTTCGAGGGTGTCTTCTTCATCGGCTACCACTCCATGGCCGGGAGCGGGGGCAATCCCCTGTCCCACACCATGGACCTGAACGTCCAGGAGCTCCGGATCAACGGCCGACCGGTGTCCGAGTTCGTCATCAACGCGTACACCGCCGCCTCCATGGGGGTGCCCGTGATGCTCCTGACCGGGGACCGGGAACTCTGCGAGACCGCGAAGGAGTACAATCCGAACATCGTCACCGTCCCGGTCTCCGAGGGCATCGGCAACGGATCCGTCTCCATCCACCCGGAACTCGCGGCCGAGCGGATCAAGGCCGCGGCGGCCTCGGCCCTGTCCTCGGACCCCGCCGATCTTCGCTTCCCCCTGCCGGACTCCTTCGACGTGTCCATCGTCTTCAAGCAGCACCATCGGGCGTACCGGGCCTCCTACTTCCCCGGCGCCCGGCTCGCGTCCCCCACGGAGGTGGGCTTCCGGTCCCGGAAGTGGGAGGACGTCCTCACCTTCTTCCTTTTCGTGCTGTAGGGGCGGTCGAGATGGCCCATCTCCGGTTCGACGGCTGCGACCTGGTGGAGCTCGCGAAGGAGTTCGGCACGCCTCTCTACGTCCTGTCCGAGGACCGCGTACGGGCGCGGATCCGGGAGCTCCGGGAAACCTTCCTGGACCGCTGGCCCGGAACCTCCGCGGCCTACGCTTCCAAGGCCCTCCAGACCCTGGACCTCTGCCGCATCGTGGAATCCGAGGGGCTGGACCTGGACGTCGTGTCCGGCGGAGAGCTCTACGCCGCCCTCAAGGCGGGATTCCCCCCCGGGAGGATCCATTTCCACGGCAACTCCAAGACCCCCGAGGAGATCCGCATGGCCGTGGAGAGCCGGGTCGGCCGGGTGATCGTGGACAACCGGACGGAGCTGGACGCCCTGGACCGGGAAGCCCGGTCCGCGAGGGTCCGGATGCCCATCCTCTTCCGGGTGACCCCCGGGGTGGACAGCCATACCCACCAGTACATGTCCACGGGTGACCTCGACTCGAAATTCGGGATTCCCCTGGATCCCTCGGTCCGGGACGAGTACGTCGGGGCCGCCCTTCGGATGGAGGGCGTCGACCTCCGGGGCTTCCACTTCCACGTGGGATCCCAGATCTTCTCGAACGAGTCCCACCGCAAGGCGGCCCGGATCGTCGCGGACCTGGCGGGGGATGTCCGGGACCGGTACGGCTTCGAGACCCGGGAGCTCATCCTGGGCGGCGGCTTCGCGGCGCGGTATACCTCGAGGGACGAGCCCAAGCCCCTGGCGTATTACACGGACGCGATGATGGGGGACCTACGGGACCGGTTCCGGGAGCTCGGCGTGGCGATGCCCCGGATCGGGATCGAGCCGGGCCGGTGGATCGTGGCGGAGGCGGGGATCACGCTGTACACCGTCGGCTCGGTGAAGGAGATCCCCGGGGTGCGGACCTACGTCGGGGTGGACGGGGGCATGCCGGACAACATCCGCCCGGCCCTCTACGGGGCGGAGTACGAGGCCGCCATCGCGGACCGACCCGACGCTCCGGGGACCCGTACGGTGACGGTGGCGGGCAAGTGCTGCGAGTCCGGGGACATCCTGATCCGGGATATCGCCCTCCCGGACCCGCGGCCCGGGGACATTCTGGCGGTATTCACCACCGGGGCCTACACGCACTCCATGGCCAGCAACTACAACCGCCTGCCCCGGCCGGCCATGGTCCTGGTACGGGACGGCGCGGCCCGGCTCTCGGTGCGGCGGGAGACCTACGAGGACCTGGTCGCCCGGGAGTTGCCGTCGTGAGCCCGGCCGCTCCGGCGGGAGGCGGGATCGACGCCCTGGCCCTCCACCGGGACTCCGTCGTGGTGGACGGGCACTGCGACTCGGTCCTGGATCTCCTGGGGCTCGGATTCGACGGGCGGGACGCGGAGCCCCGGGACCTGGCCGTCCGGGGGAGCGGGGGCCACGCGGACATACCCCGCCTTCTGGAGGGCGGGGTGACCGCCCAGGTCTTCGCCCTCTTCACGGACGACCCGTACCTGGAGGATCCCCGGGCGCATACCCGGCGAATGCTGGAGGCGATGGAAGCCCTGTTCGAACGGACCGACCGGGTCCGCCTCGCCCGGTCCGCCCGGGACGTCGAGGAGGCCAAGGCCGAAGGCCGCCTGGCCGCCTTCCTGGGCATCGAGGGGGGCGAGGCGATCGGGGAGAGCCTGTCGGAGCTTCGGTCCTTCCACGCCCGCGGGGTCCGTCTCCTGGGCCTCACCTGGAACCGCCGGAACGCCCTGGGCCGGGGGGCCGCGGCGGAAGGGACCGGCGGCCTAACGGATTTCGGTCGCCGGGTCGTCGCGGAGATGGAGAGGCTCGGGATGATCGTGGACGCGTCCCACCTCTGCGACAAGGCCCTGGACGACCTCCTAGAGGTCGCGGAGCGCCCGATCGTGGCTTCCCACTCTAATTCCCGGGCCGTACGGGAGCACCGGCGCAACCTTACCGACGACCAGGCCGAGCGCATCGCCGCCACGGGGGGGCTCGTGGCCGTGACGTTCGCCGGCGCCTTCGTGGATGCAGATCCTGCTAAGGTCTCCCTCTCGCGGGTCCTGGACCATTTGGACAGGCTCGTCTCGGTCATCGGGACGGATCACGTGGGCCTGGGGACGGACTTCGACGGCTTTTCGGACAAGTACGGGACAGTGATGCCGGACTGCACCCATCTGCCCCGCATGACGGCCGCTCTTCTCGAGCGGGGGTATGCCCCCGAGGAGATCCGCGCCATCATGGGCGAAAACTGGCTTAGGGTCATCCGGGAGGTCCTAGGCTAGGATCTCCCGGTGGTAGGCCGCGGAGTCCCGGATCTCCCGGTACACCGATTCAGACCGGTCCAGGGCCTCCCCCAGGGTTCGGGCGGGCCGGCCCAGCAGGGTCTCCAGGTCCGGCAGTAGGAAGCCCGCGATCTCCTTGGCCTCGTTGCCCAGGAGGTCCCGGTCCGCCTGGTCCAGGAGGGACAGGACCGCCGAGGGGTCCCGGCCCGCCCGCTCCAGGGTCCGCGCCCGGGCCGCAAGGTCCAGGGCCGCCTCGGACCGGGTTTCCAGCCCGGCCAGGAGCTCCAGGAGCCGCCCCCGGACGTCCGGTCCGGGGAGCCCCCGGTCGTCCGCACGGTCTTCCCCGACCAGCCCGGCCATGAGGGGATCGATCCGGTCCCGGAGCTCGGGCCGGGACAGCAGGGATTCGGCGGATTCGTAGGGCATGCCGGGAATGGCCAGGCCCCGGGGGGAGAGGTTCCGGGTGGGGCACTCGGGATGGCGCAGCATCCGGCTCTCGAACCACCAGGAGTACAGGGCCAGCCGCTCGTCGGTCCGGACGGTCCCCCCGTCGTTGGCCCCGGCGTCCCGGGGCCGGGCGCCCGCGTAGGCCTCGTACAGCCCCGTCGCGGGGGGGCGGAGCCGGCGGCCCTCGGCCAGGGCCTTCTGCTCGAAGCGGCTGGCCCGGGCGTGGGTCCGGCCGCCCGGGAAACCCAGGTCCAGACCCGCCATGTAGACGGGCCGGCAGCCCAGGACCCGGGCGAAGTCCCAGGCGGTGGTCGCCACGGAGCCCCCGGCCCCCAGGCGTCCCTTGGGGGGCCCGGACATCCCCTCGGCGAAGGTGCCCAGGGGGTAGAGGGAGGCGCAGAGCCGGACCGAGGCGAAGGGCATCCGGAGGATCGAGGGCCGGACGGCCGCCTCGGTCACAAGCACGGACCGGGGGGCCTCGCAGCGGTCCAGGTGGCGGGCGTTCCAGTACTGGGGGTCCACGACCACCAGGAAGTCCGGCTCGATCCCGGCCCGCAGGAGGCTGCGGAGGGCCGTGTCCACGCAGACCAGGACCGCCCGCTCCCGCAGGGCCGGCAGGAGGGGCAGGACTTCGTCCAGGCTGGGACCCGCCGCGGCGACCACGGCGGGAAAGCCCGCGAACCGGCCCTCCAGTCCGGCCACCCCGGGATGCTTCGGAATGGCGTCCAGGTTCCGGGCCAGGTTCCGGACCCAGAGGCGGCCGAACCGCTTCAGGGTGGCGGCGTTGATCGTCTCCTTCGCCTCCCAGCGGGCCAGGACGGCCCTGGCGCGGGCGTGCCAGTCCGGGAAGAGCTCCGACTCCGCCTTGTTTTCCAGGACCCGGACCTTCCGGGTCCCGAGGCGCTCCAGGATCCAAAGGAGGCCCTCGGGCTCCCCCCCGGCCAGGAGGGAGATCCTCTCGTCGGACAGGGGGACGGCCAGGTCCCGGGCGTCCAGGCAGGCGGACAGGAAGGCCGGGTCCGCCGAGGCCGCGACGATCCGGGCGTCCGGGAGTTCCCGGCGGGCGGCCTCGACGGCGTAGAACAGGCCGGGACCGAGGATCACCAGGGTGTCCGCCCCGGATGCGGCCAGGGCGGCGGCGGATTTCCGGGCCTCTCCGGCGGGATCGTACCGGGAATGCAGTAGGCGTCCCCCGGCCCGGGCGGTGGGGAAGCCCGAGGGGGTCCCCTCGGCCTCCAGCGGGAACGGCCCGGAGGTCCGGAGGAGGGTTTCCAGGTCCGGGAACCTCCGTCCCAGGGCCCGCAGGTTCCCCTCCCGGAAGCCCCGGTCCGGGCCGCCGGGGGAATCCGCGTCGGGTGCCGTCATTCCAGCACCAGCCGGATCTTGGTGCCCGGGGACACGGGGGAGCCCGGGGGGGGATCCTGGGACACCACGTAGCCGTCCCCCTCGATGGTCACCTCCAGGTCCTCCCGGGACAGGAGGGGCAAGAGGAGCCGTTTCGGGGTGCCCGAGAGGTCCGGCATGGTCTGGCCGACCTGGACGATCCCGGGCCTGGGCAGGACCACGCGGCCCGGGTGGGTCAGGGTGGGGGTGGAGCCCCGGGCCAGGCCGTACAGGGTGATGAGGCTCTCCGCGGCCTCCCGGATCACCGGGGCGGCGATCCGGCCTCCGTAGGTCGATTCCCCCCGGGGCTTCACGATGGCCAGGTACAGGACGATTTCCGGCTCGTCGGCGGGAAAGATCCCCACGCAGCTGGCGATGAAGTCCTTGTCCGAGTACCGGCCCGTGCCGGGATCGATCATCTGGGCGGTTCCCGTCTTGACCGCCAAGCGCACGTCGGAGATGGCCGCTCTCCGGCCGGTCCCGGCTTCCCCGGCCGCGGCCTCCATGGCCGCCAGGATTTTCCGGGTATTCTCCGGAGACAGGACCCGGCGCACGGGCTGGATCGGCTCCTCGGATACGGTGCTGCCGTCCGGGGCCAGGACCCGGCTGACCAGCCGGGGTTTCAATAGGATGCCCCCGTTGGCCAGGGCCCCCGCGGCGGCGGTCATCTGGGCGGCGGTCACCAGAAGCTCCTGGCCCATCGCTATGGTGGGCTTGGATCGCAGGGACCAGGTCTTGGATTCCCGCAGGGATCCCGGGCTCTCCCCGGGCAGGGGAAGGCCCGTGCGCAACCCGAAGCCGAACTCCCGCAGGATGTCGTAGAAATCCAGGGAAGAGACCGTGTCGGACGCCTGGCCCGCCCCGTCGTTGCAGGAGTATTCCAGGATCTCCTTGACCGTCACCCGGCCGTGGGTCCCGAGACACCGTATCCGGATCGTCTCCTCCGGGGATACGACCTTCTCGTAGGCTCCGTCGCAGACGAAGACCGATCGCTCGTCGATCCCCCCCAGCTCCATCAGGCCCGCCATGCTGAAGACCTTGAAGACCGAGCCGGGCTCGTAGGCGTAGAGGGCCGGCCGATCGGACCAGGCGGTCTCCGGGTAGGCCAGGAAGTCGTTGGGATCGAAGTCCGGCAGGGAGACGTAGGCCAGGATCTCCCCGGTGGACGCCCGTTGGGCCAGGAGCATGACCGCCTCCGCCCCGTTGTCCTGCCAGGCCTTCCGGGCGATCCCCTCGAGCAGGTACTGGGCGTCCGCGTCCAGGGTCAGGATCACCTGGTTCCCGTACACGACGCCTTTCCCCGGATCGGCGGGAGGGGAGAGCTCCTTCTCGTACCGGGCCTCGATGCCCGCCAGCCCGTAGTTGTCGGTCCCCACGAAGCCCACGACATGGCTGGCCAGGTTCCGCTCGGGGTAGAGGCGGCCGTGGACCTTCTCCACCACGAACCCGGATAGCCCCCCGTTCCGCTTTCGTTCCTGGACCGCCTGGGCCCGGGACGCGGGGATGCGCTTGACGGCGTACAGGAAGTCCGAGCGGCTGGACTCCACGGCCCGGCGGACGGATCCGGGCTCCAGGTCCAGGAGCCGTTCCAGCTCGGCGGCGTCCTCCGTCCAGGTGTCCTTTTCCAGTTCCGGCCGCCAGACCGCGATGTTGTACAGGTTGGTATCCACCGCCAGGGGGCGGCCGTTCCGGTCCAGGATGGATCCCCGGACGACCTCGGACGGACGGGCGGAGGCGGGGGAGGGGCCCTCGGAGGCGAGCCGCGCGTACCGCGCCGTGACGAAGGCTGCGAAGGCGGCGAGGAGGGCGATGGCTGTCCAGTACCTCAGGTGCCTTCGTTCCATAGGATTCCCGTCGATCGAGTCGTTCTTCGGCTACGCCATCGGGCCTCAGCGCCGGAGCCGGATGACCTTTCCGGCGATATCGTCCAAGCCCACCGGCCCGTAATCCCGGGAGTCCCGGGATTCCGGGGGATTGTCCCCCAGGAGGTAGATCGGCCGTCCCCTCGTCTCCGGCGCGGCGGAGGCGCCCGCCGCGAGCTCCGAGGCGACCCGCTTCACAACCCGCCGTCCCGTGGCGGGCGGGTAGGCCAGGACCGTGTCCCCCGGGACCGGAGTCCCCCAGCGCAGCCAGTAGGTCCCCCCGGGGCCCGGGGAACGGAGGCCGTAGGCGCACTGCAGCACCAGGACCAGGGATCCCCGGGACACGAAGGGCTCCATGGAGCGGCCCTCCACGACGGCCAGGTCCGCCGCGAAGAGCTTGACCGCCAGGGCCAGGATCGTGGCCGCCAGGAGGGCTCCTCCCCCGGAGGGCGGGCGTCTCCCGCCCCGGGGGGGCTGCGGATCGGACAGGGAGGTTCGGATCGACACGGCGCGACCTACTATAATCCCCCGTACTCCTTTTGTCGATAAATGGAACGCCATGGATATGGACAGCGTCATCGGCCGGCAGCGAATCAGCCCCCGCAGGAAACCCGTCCCCCTCGTACCGCCGGTCCCGGCGCCGGGGCATCGGCCGCGTCCGGCGGCCCGGACACCCGGGTCCGTCATCCGCGGCCGGTTCCCGCGGCTGCCCTTCCTGGGCCGGCTCTTCCGGAAGCCCTCCCCCAAGCCGGTGCCGCCATCCTCGCCCGCGCGTCCGGAGACGTCGAGGCCGGTGACCCCGCCCGCGAATTCCCCGGTCGCCTCGGGGTTCCCGGTGCGCAAGGTCGCCCTGGCCGCGGCGGGGACGCTCGCGGTCCTGCTGTCCCTGGGCGCCTTCGGAGGATTCGCGGCCCGGTACCGCCCTCCCGCCCGGATGACCCTCCACGAGGAGGCTTCCTCCCAGGAGATCCTGAACCGCTTCGTCTCCCCCGAACTCGGCGACCCCGCGGATTCCGAGGGCGGCTTCGACATGCCCCCCCTTCCGGTGACTCTGGCGGTCTCCACCTACGTGATCCGCGCCGGCGACGCCCTGTCGACCATCGCGAGCCGGCACGGCGTGAGTCTGGACACCCTGATCAGCATGAACGGGATCACCGACGCCCGCAGGATCCAGGCCGGCACGCGGCTCCGGGTTCCCAACCTCTCGGGCATCGTCCACATCGTCTCCCGGGGGGAATCCGTCGGCTCCGTCGCGGCCCGGTACGGGGTCGGAGCGACGGCGATCCTGGACGCCAACGACCTGGGTTCCGCGGTGATCCGGCCCGGGCAGTCCCTCTTCATTCCCGGGGCCCGGATGTCGGCGACGGATCTCAAGAAGGCCCTGGGCGAGCTGGTAGCCTGGCCGGTCCGGGGGGCCATCAGCTCCCCCTTCGGGTACCGTCCCAATCCCTTCACCGGGATCCGGCAGTTCCACAACGCCCTCGACATCGTCGCCCCCGAGGGCACCCCCGTGAAGGCCGCGATGGACGGCCGCGCCGCGGATATCGGGTACAACGCGATCTACGGGAACTACGTGATCCTGAGCCACCCGGACGGGTACCAGACCCTGTACGCCCACCTGAGCAAGGTGTCCGTGAAGCGGGGGGCCTCCCTCCGGCAGGGGGCCGTCCTGGGTGCCGTGGGGACCACGGGATACAGTACCGGACCCCACCTCCACTTCTCGGTGTTCAAGCGCGGGAGCGCCGTGAATCCCTTGAAACTGCTAAAATAGGACCGCCCCTTCATTGACGCAGGGGGCGGATCCTGGATACTATCGAACCGGTTCGGGAGGATGCATGCGGAAACTCGTCATCGTGGTCATTACGATCTTCGCCGTGTTCACCTTCATCCGCGAGTACCCCTCGGAGGGTGCGTCTTCCCGCACCGTTCAGCGCTCTTCCGTCGAGGCGTCCTCTCCCAACTGAGCCCCCGCAACACCCCGGATATTGTACTTTTTTATACCCCCGTGAATGCCCAAAGTCTAAAAAAACATACCATTTTCCTTGTTTTCCCGCCGCACGTGTGATATGCAAAATTTAATTTCAATTCAGAAAAGTACTTATTGATATCGTCCCGGTGGATTTTTATTTGGCACGGAACCTGCTTGTATACTGGTACGATGAGTACCGCCATGAACAAGACCGAGCCTTCCGCCTCCGACGACAGCCTCCGGTCCTACTATGCCAAGATCAAGACCATCGCCCTCCTCACGGCGGAGGAGGAGCGGGACCTGGCCCGGAGGATCCGGGCCGGGGACGAGGAAGCCCGGGG
>CALMRC010000097.1 GCA_937873275.1 uncultured Spirochaetota bacterium | reverse complement strand
CGAGCTCTGTCCCCGTCCCTGGAAAACCTGTTCGTGCACATCCTGGGGTCGGAGGCCCCGTCCGTATGAACCGAATGCATTGCCGATGCGGCGCGGCCCTGGCCGCCGCCCTCTTCCTTTCGACCGCCGCGCTCGTGTCCGCGGAGGGCCCCGAGGTCCTGGACCTGGCCGCCTGCGTGGCCCGGGCCCTGGCGGCCGGGGACGCCCTCCGGGCCGCGGAAGCCCAGGCGGAGGCCCAGGACAGCCGCGTCGCCGCGGCCCGGGCCCAGCGTCTTCCGGGCCTGACGCTCTCGGGCTCCTACGTCCGGTCCGCGGAAGTGGCCGGCGGAGAATTGACCGTACTGGGGAATCCCGTCACCCTCCCGTCGCCCCTGCCGGACAGTTTCGCCGCCCGGCTCCAGGTCCAGGAGACGGTCTACGCGGGCGGACGGATCGACGCCGGGATACGGGCGGCCTCGGCCCTCGCGTCCGCGGCGGCCGCCCAGCGGGCCTCCGCCCGGGCCGCCGCGGCGGGTTCCGCGGAGCGCGCCTACTGGAACCTGTACCTTGCCCAGGAATCCGAAGCGGCCGCCCTGGACAACCTGCGGGCCATGGAGTCCCACCGCCGGGACGCCGAGGACCGCCTGGCCCGGGGCGCCGCGACCCGGAGCGAGGTGCTCTCCTGGCGGCTCCGGGAGGTCCAGGCCCGGGACGCCGCCGGCGGCGCCGGCACCCGCCGGGCCCAGGCCGCGGCGAGCCTGGCCCTCCTGCTCGGTCTTCCCTGGGACTCCGACCTCCGGGCCGCCCCGCCGCCCGAGGCTGCCTCCCGGGAGGAGCCCGTCGACGTGGGCGCCGCGGTCCGGGCCGCCCTGGAATCCCGGAGGGACATAGCCGAGTCGGACGCCCGGGCCGCCTCCCAGGGAGCCGCCCTGGACCAGGCCCGGGGAGCCCTCCTGCCCACCCTCCAGCTGACGGGCTCCTTCTCCTTCCTGAATCCCAATCCGAAGGTCTTCCCCCAGCGGGAGGGTTTCGAGCCCTACTGGGAGGCGGGAATCCTGGCCTCCTGGGACGCCGGCGGACTTCCCGGGAACCTCGCCCGGGTCCGGGAGGCCGAGGCGAGCCTCCGGGCCGCCCGGTACCGCTCCGACGCGGCTCGCCGAGGGGCGGAGGCGGAGGTGGTGGCCGCCGCGATCGCCCTCCAGGACGCCCGGCGCCGTCTAGCCGTAACCGCGGCGGCCCTGGACCTGGCCCTGGAAAACCGCAGGGTGGCGGAGGACCGGTACGCCGCGGGGATCGCCCTGGACGCGGAGCTCGCCGACGCGGAAGCCGCCTTGACGGCCGCCCGGCTGGAGAGCCTCCGGGCCCGGGCGGCCCGGGAGCTGGCGGAGGCGGCCCTGCGGGACGCGGCGGGGGGCAGCGCGGAATCCCCGGTCCCCGGGACGGCAAGGCCGTGAGCGGATCCGGGGACGGCCCCGCGATCCTCGCGGAGGGCCTTGTCAAGCGCTTCGGCGTCTTCACCGCGGTGGACGGCGTGTCCTTCGAGGTTCCCCCGGGCCGCATCTTCGGCCTCCTGGGGGCTAACGGGGCCGGAAAGTCCACGGCCATCCGGATGCTCTGCGGGCTCCTGGCCCCGGACGGCGGCCGGGCCCGGGTCGCGGGGATCGACGTGGCCCGGGACCCCGAGGGGGTCAAGAGTCGGATCGGTTACATGTCCCAGAAGTTCTCCCTCTACGGCGACCTCACGCCCCGGGAGAACGCGGAGTTCTTTTCCTCCCTGTACGACGCGGGCGGGGGCGGGCGCGGAGATCCCATCGCCCGGGCCTTCGAGCGGACCGGCCTTTCCGGCGGGGCGGGGAGACCGGAGGGCGTCCTGACCCGGGACCTCTCCGCGGGGTACCGCCAGCGCCTGGCCCTGGCCTGCGCGATCCTCCATCGGCCCCGGGTCCTCTTCCTGGACGAGCCGACCGCCGGGGTGGACCCCGTGGCCCGGCGCCGGTTCTGGGACCTGATCTACGGCTTCGCGGAGGAGGGGGCGGCGGTCCTCGTCACCACCCACTATCTGGACGAGGCGGAGTACTGCTCCGAGGTGACCCTGATGCGGGACGGGCGGATCGTGGCGGCCGGGAAGCCCGGGGACCTCAAGCGGGCGTGCTTCCCGGGGATCGTGCTGGAGATCGAGTGCGGTTCGACGGGGCCGGCCCTGGAAGCCCTGCGGCGGGAACCCTGGGTCGAGGAGGCCGCCGTCTTCGGCTCCCGGATCCACGCCGCCCTGGCGCCGGGGTTCGGCTCCGACCGCGTCTCGTCCCTCCTGGCCGCGTCCGGTGCGGGGGAGGCCAAGATCCGGGAGACGGATCCCACCCTGGAGGACGCCTTCCTGAAGATCGTCTCGTCCACTGGCGCAGCCAGTCTCGGCGGAGCCGGCTCCGGCCCGACCGGGGGAGGCGCGAGATGAACGGCCGGATCCGGGCCATCGCCCGCAAGGAGTTCCGGCACATACTCCGGGACCCGGGAAGCCTGGGGGCCCTTCTGGGACTCCCTCTCTTCCTCCTTCTGATGTTCGGCTACGCCGTGAGCCTGGACGTGGACGAGGTTCCCCTGGAGGTCCGGGACCTGGACCGCACCCCGGAGAGCCGGGCCCTGGCGGAGGCCTTCTTCGCCGGGGGACGCTTCGTCCCCGCGGATCCGGGGCCGGGAGGAGGCGAGAGCGCCCTGGAGACCGGCCGCGCCGCCGCGGTCCTGGAGATTCCCCCGGGCTTCGCCCGGGCCCTCGGGCGGGGCGAGGCCTCCCCCGTACGGGTGGCCGTGGACGGGTCCGACGGGACCCGGGCCCAGACCGTGGCCGGGTACATCGACGGCCTGTGCCTGCGGTACGGCGGGGACCTCCGGGCCCTGGAGGCCGAGCGCGCCGGGCCGGCCGACGGGGGTCCGCCCGGCGCGGTACTGGACATCCGGCCGAGGGTGCTTTTCAACCAGGAGCTCCGGAGCGTGGTCTTCCTGGTGCCCGGCCTCGTGGCCCTGATTTTAGTCATCACCGCGGTGGTATCCACGGCCCTCGCGGTGGTCCGGGAAAAGGAGAACGGGTCCATGGAACAGATCCTGGTCTCCCCCGTGGGCGCCCTGGAGCTGATCCTGGGGAAGACCCTCCCGTACGCGGCGGTCGGGGCCGTCTCCGCCGCCGTCGTCCTGGGGGCCGCGGCCCTGCTGTTCGGCGTGGAGGTCGCCGGGGGCGTGGGCGCCCTGGCCTGGACTACCGGGCTCTTCCTCCTGGCCTCCCTGGCCCTCGGGGTCCTCATCTCCACCATGGCGGACACCCAGCAGGTGGCCTTCCTGATCAGCACGATGCTGACCCTGATCCCCACCTTCACGCTCTCGGGCTTCGTGTTTCCCGTCCGGAACATGCCCGCGGTCATCCGGTGGGTGACGCGCCTCTTCCCGACGACCTACTACCTCGAGATCCTGAAGGCCATCGTGATCAAGGGCGCCCCGTTCCGGTACTACGCGGGACCGGCCGCCGCCCTGGCCCTGTACGCCGCCGCCGCCATCGCCGCGGCATCCGTCCGGTTTTCCCGGGAGAGGAGCCGATCCCGATGAAGCGGGTGGCCAGTTTGATACGCAAGGAGCTGCTCCAGCTCAAGCGGGACGTCCGGATGCGGGCCATGGTCCTGGTAGCCCCGGTGATGCAGGTCCTCGTCCTGGGCTACGCCGCGGACATGGACGTCCGGAACGTCCCGACCGCGGTCTACGACCAGGATCGCAGCTCGGACAGCCGGGCCGTCGCCGAGGCCTTCCGGGCCTCCGGGGCTTTCGTCCTCGCGGAGGAGTGCTCCTCCTGGTCCGACGTGGACGACGCCCTCCTTTCGGGCCGCGCCGAGATCGTCGTGGCGATCCCTCCCGGATTCTCCCGGGACCTCCGGTCCCGGGCCTCCCCTCAGCTGGGCCTGGTGGTGGACGGCTCCCGGTCGAACACCGCCGCCGTCGCCCTGGCCTACGCGACGGGGATCGCCTCGTCCTTCGGCGCACGGCTCCAACCTACGGCCGCGCCCCGGGGTCCCTCCGTGGACGCCCGGATCCGGGTCTGGTACAACCCCGAACTCCGGAGCCGCCTGTTCATGGTGCCCGGGATCTTCGCCCTCCTGGCCATGGTCTTCACGATCATCCTGACGGCCCTGGCGGTGGTGAAGGAGAAGGAAGCGGGGACCCTGGAGCAGCTCATGGCCAGCCCCCTGCGGCGGGGGGAACTCGTGGCGGGCAAGCTCGCCCCCTTCCTCCTGGTCAGCACCGTGACCCTGACCCTGGCCCTCGTCGCGGTCCGCGTGTTCTTCGGGATCGCCCCGAGGGGCAGCCTGGGCCTTTTGGCCCTGCTGTCCGTCCTCTTCTCGGTCTCCACCCTGGGCATCGGGCTCTTCGTGTCCACCCTGGCCCGGACCCAGCAACAGGCGATGCTCTTCTCGATCTTCTTCTTCATGTTCCCCATGATGATCCTGTCGGGCTTCGTCTTCCCCATCGAGAACATGCCCGCCGCCATCCGGGCCGTCACCTATTTCATGCCCCTGCGGTACTACCTGCGCATCGTGAGGTCGCTCTTTCTGAAAGGATCCGGCCTGGCCGTGCTATGGCCCGAGGCCCTGGCCCTGGCGGGCCTGGCGGCCCTCTACGTGTCCGTGGCGGTCGCGCGGTTCCGGAAGCGGATGTGATTCGGCCGCCCCGCCGCTTGCCCCTTCCGGCGCCGGGGCGTACTATGTCCGGCATGAAGTACATCGACCTGCGGAGCGACACGGTCACCTGGCCGACAGACGAGATGCGGGCCGCCATGGCCCGGGCCGAGGTGGGGGACGACGTCTACGGGGACGACCCCACGGTCAACGGGCTGGAGGCCCTGGGCGCCCGGCTCACGGGCAAGGAGGCGGCCCTCTTCGTCCCGACCGGGACCTTCGGGAACCAGCTGGCCCTCTTCACCCACTGCCCCCGGGGCACCGAGGTGATCCTGGGGGACGATTGCCATATCGTGGCCCACGAGGCCGGGGCCGCATCGGTCATCGCGGGGGTCCAGCTCAGGACCCTCGTCTCCCGGGAGGGCGAGCTGGACCCGGCGGAAATCGAGTCCCGAATCCGGCCGGGCGGGGACATCCACTACCCGGACACCTCCCTTATCTGCCTGGAGAACGCCCACGGCTGCGGCCGAGCTCTGTCCCTCTCCTACATGGACGCGGTACGGACCGTCGCGGACCGGCACGGCCTTCCGATCCACCTGGACGGGGCGCGCCTCTTCAACGCCGCGGCCGCCCTGGGTGTCGACGCGCGCGAGATCGCCGCCCGCGCGGACTCGGTCATGTTCTGCCTGTCCAAGGGCCTGTGCGCCCCGGTGGGATCCCTGTTGGCGGGAAAGCGGGCCTTCATCGAGGCCGCCCGGCGGAAGCGCAAGCTCATGGGGGGCGGGATGCGCCAGGCCGGCGTCCTGGCTGCCGCGGGCCTTTTGGCCCTGGGTCCCATGCGGGAGCGCCTGGCCGAGGACCACCGGAACGCCGCGGCCCTGGCGGAGGGCTTGGCCCGCCTGCCCGGGGTGCGGATCCTGGGCTCCGGCGTCCGCATCAACATGGTATTCCTCGAGATCGAGGGGCTGGCGGACGCCGAGGCGTTCTCCGCGGCCCTCGGGCGGCGGGGCATCCTGGTGAATCCCCCCGAGGGAGGGGCTCTGCGTCTTGTGACCCACTATTGGATCCGGCCCGACCAGATCCCGGCGATCGTCTCCGCGGTCGCCTCGGCCGCGGCCGAAGCGGGCGCCCGGGCATGAAGAAGGACACCCTGGTCGTCCTCCTCTGCTACGCGATGGTGTACGTGGTATGGGGGACCACGTACTACTTCATCAAGGCGGCGGTGACGACGATCCCCGCCTCCCTGGTGGTCGCCCTGCGGTTCCTGGCCGGGGCCGTCCTCCTGGCCGGCCTCGCCCTGGCCAAGGGGGAATTCCGGAAGGGCTTGTCCTGGAAACAGGCGGGCGGCTCCGCCCTCCTTGGGATCCTCCTCCTGCTTCTCGGCAACGGGCTTCTGACCATCGCGGAAAAGACCATCCCCAGCTACACCGCCAGCCTGATCGTCGTCTGCGGCCCCTTCTACATCGCGGCCTTCAATTATCTCCTTTTCCGGACCCGGATCTCCGGGATCCGCATGTCCGGGGTCCTGGTAGGGATCCTGGGCATAGCGGTCCTGCTCTACGACGGAACCTCCCTGGCCGGGACCTTCCACCCCGCGGTCCTGATCGCCGTGTCCGGGTCCCTCTGTTGGGCCTTCGGCACCAGCGTATCCCGGGCCCTGCCCAAGGCGGAGAGCGTGTTCGTGTCCACGGCCATCCAGATGACCGTGGCCGGAGGAGCCTCCCTGGCCTCGGCCTTCGCCTCCGTCCCGGACCTCGGGGAAGCCTTCCGGGGGGTCTCGCCCTGGTCCTGGTTCTCCGTGGCCTACCTTGCCCTGATGGGAACGGTCACCCTGGTGGCGTACAACCACCTCCTGGTCAAGGAGCCCAGCTTCCGGATCTCCAGCTACGCCCTGGTGAACCCCCTCATCGCCGTGGCCCTGGGGCTGGCGGCCGGGGAGAAGGCGACCCCCTACCTTCCTTTCGGGGTGCCCCTGGTCCTGGGCGGGCTTACCCTCATGCTCTACGGGGATCCCATCCGGGCGCGCCTTTCGGCCCGGCGGAAATCCGCGCCGGACGCAAGCGGATAGCCGGTTTCCTCCCGTATGGGCGACGGGAGGTGCCGACATGGGAGAGTTGAACCGGAAAGCCCCGGAACCCCGGGCGGCGGGCCGCCGGAACGGAGGGGCCGCGGCGGCGGCCCTTGTCCTGGCCGTCCTTTTGTCGGGCTGCGTGCCCCAGGTCGTGTCGGAGGTCCTCGCGCCCCGGGACCTCCGGCCCCCGAGCGTACGGGACTGGGATGCCCCGGGGCCCGGGGAGTTCGTCGTGGAGTTCGACGAGGAGGTGGAAGCCTCCCCGGCGGACTTCGCCTCCGACCCGGACTTGGGCGCCCTGGAGGTGCGGGGGGAGGGAGACCGGATCCGGGTCCTCTCGCCGTCCCCCCTGGACCCGGGAAGGTCCCTGTCCCTGGAGGGGACCGTCCGGGACGCCGCGGGCAATTCGACCAGCTTCGTCCTGCCCTTCCGGGGATACAACCCGGACCTTCCCCGGGTCCTGCTGAACGAGGCCCTGACCCAGGGGACCTCCACCCACCCGGACCTGGTCGAGCTGGCGGTGCTGGATCCCGGAAACCTGGCGGGGCTCACGTTCCGGGTGGGTTGCGCCTCGGTGCCCGTACAGGTGTACGTCTTCCCCCCCTGCGAGGTCGCGGCCGGGGAGTTCGTGGTCCTGCACATGAAGCCCCAGGGGCTTGGGGAGGAGGTGGACGAGACCGATGATCCCGCGGCCTCCGGGGGGCTGGACGCCTTCCCCTACTCCCGGGACTTCTGGTACACCGGAGGGGACGGCGCCCTTCCGGGGGAGAACGGGGTGCTGACCCTGTACCGCTCGACAACCGGGCCGATCCTGGACGCCCTACTGTATTCCGCCCGGACCTCCGAGTCGGATACGAAGTACGCGGGCTTCGGCAGCCAGTCCTTGTTGGACCAGGCACGGGGAATCGTGGCGGAGGGAGCCTGGAGGATCGCGGGGGCGGAGGTCCGGCCGGAGGATGCTGCCCGGAGCGAGGGGACAACGAGCACCCGTACTCTCTGCCGATCCTCGGACTCCGGGGATACGGACTCGGCCCCGGATTGGCACGTCGTGCCGACCCGGGGTTCCACCGTGGGCGGGACGAACTCGGACGCCGTGTACGTTCCCTAGGGCGCCGCGGGTTCGCCGTCCGGGGACGGCCGGGCTTCTAGATCAGGTCCTTGAACAGCCCTTCGATCTGGGGCTTGGGGAGGGCCCCGACCTTCTGGCGGGCGGTCTTGCCGTCCTTGAAGACCATCAGGGTGGGGATCGAGATGATGCCGAAGCGACCGGCCAGCTCGCCCTGGGAATCGACGTCCACCTTCCCGACCTTGAGCTTTCCCTCGTAGGTTCGGGCCAGTTCCTCCACGGCGGGGGCGATCATCCGGCAGGGGCCGCACCACTCCGCCCAGAAATCCACCAGTACGGGGACGGGCGACTTCAGGACTTCCTCTTCGAAGTTGTCGGACGTAAGCGTTACTTCATGGCTCATATTCCCTCCGCTGGCGGTAGTCGGGGATTCGGATCCGGATCGGCGGCGGCCGAGACCGGGGCATCAGGGGAAATATAGGGCGAAACGATCCGGGAGTCAAATGCCGTCCCGGGCGGCCTGCGCCGGCCCCCGCGCATCGGCTTCGACCGGCTTGCGGGACCGCGTTCCCCGCGGTATTCTTCCGCCATGCTGAATACCTTCCTGCAGATCTTTCTCACGATCTTCATCGTGATCGATCCCGTCGGCATCGTCCCCCTGTTCATCTCCGCGACGGGGCGGATGACGGAGGCCCAGAAGCGCGGCACGATCTGGAAGGCTGTCGCGGTGGCCTTCGTGGTGCTCGGGATTTTCACGCTGGTCGGGCGGTTCATCCTCTCCTTCTTCGGAATATCGCCCGGGGCGTTCTACGTGGCCGGAGGGACCCTCTTCTTCCTGATCTCCATCGACATGCTCTTCGGACAGCCCAAGCGGACCAAGACGAGCAAGGAGGAGGAAGAGGAGGATTACTCCTCCGTCGCGGTCTTCCCCCTGGCCATTCCGATGATCGCGGGACCGGGAACCATAACGACCCTCATGATCTTCTCCGCGGACGCCCCTTCGTATTTGACCGTCACGATCATGCTCTTCGGTTCCATCCTGCTGTCCCTCGCCGCCGTGGTTCTCGCCATGTTCTCGTCCCGTCTCGTGCTCCGGGTCCTGGGCCGGACGGGGGTTTCCGTGGTGGAGCGGATGATGGGTCTCGTGCTCTCGGGTCTGGCGATCCAGTTCGTGTACGACGGATTGGAGAAGCTCGGGATCGTGGGCTGAGCTCCCGGCCGCTCTCCGTCCCGGGGCCGGCCCCTCCGATAAAAAAGCCGAGGCGGAGCGAGCCCGCCTCGGCTTCATTCTGTCCGGCTACTCAGGCCGGCGGTCGTGCGGTCAGGCCGCCTTGGGTACCGGGGCCTTCAGGAATCGCTGGATGAGGAAGCCTGCGACAAGGATCGCAGCACCGATCGCGTCCGTGAACCCTCCCGGCGTGACCAACAGGATTCCTCCCAGGATAAATATGGGACGCTCCCAGATATTCATGTTCCGGGTCAGGTATCCCATGACGCCGGCGGATACTCCGATCATGCCGATCGCGGACGTGAGGAAGATCCAGATCATGTCCAGGAACGTGGCCCCGATGCCGAGCATCTGGGGATTGAACACGAAGATGTAGGGCACCAGGAAGGCCGCGATGGCCAGTTTGGAGGCGTTGACCCCCGTCTTCATCGGGTTGGCCTTGGCTATTCCCGCCCCGGCGAAGGCCGCCAATGCCACCGGCGGTGTCACGTCCGCGATGATGCCGAAGTAGAAGGCGAACATGTGGGCCGGCAGGACGATCAATTGGGCGTAGGGGTCCATGCCGGGGTTCATCTTGGTCAGGATCATCATGATCGCCGGCGCCGCGATGGTGGAGGTGATCACGTAGTTCGCCGTGGTCGGAACCCCCATGCCCAGGATGAGGGAGGTGAACATGGTAAAGACCAGGGTCAGGAAGAGCTTTCCGTTCGCCAGGGCCACCAGGCTGGAACCCAGCTTGAGGCCCAGGCCCGTGAGGGTGACGACGCCGATGATGATGCCCGCGCAGGCCGTGGCGGCCAGTACGCCCAGGGCGCTGCGGGCCCCGGACTCCAGACCGATCACGATATCCTTCCAGCGGAACTCGATGGGCTTCTTGCGGATCCAATTGACGATCGAAGCGATGCCCGCCGTGCCGATGGACAGGAGGATCGCGATGAGGGCGGCCCGCATGGGGGTGTACCCGGTCACCAGGAGATAGATGATGGCGACGAGGGGAATCACGAGGTAGGACTTCTTGGCCAGAGCCTTGAGCTTGGGCAGTTCCTCCCGGGTCATGCCCCGGAGTCCCAAGCGTTTGGCTTCCAGATGTACCCCGGCCCACACGCCGAAGTAATACAGGAGGGCGGGCACCACCGCGGCGCCGATGATCCGGGCGTAGGGGATTCCCGTGAACTCCGCCATCAGGAAGGCCGCGGCGCCCATGATGGGGGGCATGAGCTGCCCGCCGGTGCTGGCCGTCGCCTCGACGGCTCCGGCGAACTCGGGCTTGTATCCCAGCTTCTTCATCATAGGAATGGTGAAACTACCGGTTCCCACCACGTTGGCCACGGAGCTTCCGGAAACCATGCCCATGAGACCGCTGGAGAGCACGGCCACCTTGGCCGGTCCGCCGGAGGCCCAGCCCGCTATGGAGTTGCTGATATCGATGAAGTACTGACCCAGCCCGGTCTTTTCCAGGTAGGCGCCGAACAGGATGAACAGGAAGATGAAGGTGCTCGACACCCCCAGGGGGATGCCGAAGATGCCTTCGGTGGTGAAGAAGAGGTGCCCGATCAGGGTGTCCAGGCGGGCGCCCCGGTGCGCCAGGCGTCCCGGGATGTAGGGTCCCGCGAAGGCGTACAGGATGAAGAGCCCGGCGATGATCACGATGGGAAGACCCACCACCCGGCGGGTGGCCTCGATGACCAGGGCCATGCCCAGGACGCCGACGACGATGTCCAGGGGGGTCGTGGTGCCGGCCCGAAGGACCAGCTGCTGGTAGAAGATCACGATGTACGCGGGAGCCGCCGCTCCGGCCACGGCCAGGAGGGCGTCCAGGGGGTGCAGCTTGTTCCGGGACCATTTCTTGCTGGACGGATACAGCAGGTAGATGAGGGACAATCCGAAGCCCAGGTGGATGGCCCGCTGGATCATGGCATCCAGGACGCCGAAGGCGGCGGTGTACACCTGGAACACCGAGAAGGCTATGGCCAGGGCGGCTATGAACTTGCCCAGGAACCCGGCCAGGGTCCGGAAGTCCGCCTCCTTGTCGAATTTCTTGAGGATGTCGGCCCCGTTCACCGGCTCCTCGACGGTCGCGGCGGTCGCGGCTACCGGGAGGCTCGGCTCGGGCGCCGGGGCGGTCTTCTTCGTCGTCGCGCGTTTCCTGGGAGCGGGGGTTCCTGCCTCGGCAGGTTCTTTTTTCTTGCGTTCGCTCATGACCATCCCTCCGGATAGCTTCCTAGTATCGAACTGCCCGCCGGGATCCTCGGATCCCGATGCGGGGAATGAGCCGGGCTTCCAGGATCGCCAGGTCTCCCGGGGCGATCCACCGGGCCAGGGGGTATTCCCGGCCTCCCGTCAAGATCACGTGGCCCGGGAGGGGGGAGACCCGGACCGGAAGGGAGCGATACCGCCGGTCCATCCGCAGGACGAACCGGTTCCCCTCCATCGAAAAACCGCCCTCGGCGTCGTAGGGTATCCCGACCCCCAGGGTGTCGAACCGGGTGGCGGTGAGCCGGAGGCTCCCGTCCGCCTCGATCCCGTACTCCTCGTCCACGTCGGAGAGGTGCACGGAATGCACGTACCGGTGGATGAACTTCCCGTCCTCGCAGACCAGGCTGGCCACGACCTTCCCCCCGTCGTTCCGGATCGTCAGGACCGGAATCCTGGGAAGGGCCGTGTAGGTCAGGCCCAAGGCCAGCGCCAGGGCCGCGAAGGCCGCCGGCAGGATCGCTCGAATCGTCCGCTTCATCGGCTTCGAAAAAACGGGGTGTCCGGGCGGGCGAGCCGCACGGGACACCCCGTTGGTTCATCGCGCGTATGGGCCGGGACGTCCCCGGCCCATGAGCGTGCGCTTACTTCCCGGCTTCCTTGAAGAACTTCTCGGCTCCGGGGTGCAGGGTCAGGGGCATGCCCGCCTTGCCGGTGTCCACGGTGATCTGGGCGCCGACCTTGTGGGCAGCCTTGAGGCGCTCGGTGTTGGCGTACATGGTCTTGACCATCTCGTAGGCGACCTTGGCGTCCAGGTCGGCCTTCACGGCGAGCATGGCCTTCACGGCGACGGTGCTGACCGGGGTGTCCACGCCGGTGTAGGTGCCCGCGGGGATGGTGGTGGGGGTGTAGTAGGGATACTTCGAGGTGATGGCGGTGATGATCTCGGGGGAGATGTTGACCAGGGCGACCTTGCGGCTGGCGGCGATGTCCTGGACGGCGGCGGTCGGGAAGCCGGCGGTCACGAAGGCGGCGTCGATGTTCCCGTCCTTCAGGTTGTTGGCGGCCTCGGCGAAGGAGAGGTACTGGGCGGTCAGGTCGCTGTAGGACAGCCCGGCGGCCTCGAGGATCTGGCGGGCGTTGGCCTCGGCCCCGGAACCGGCGGCGCCCACGGCGACGCGCTTGCCCTTGAGGTCGGCGATGGAGTTGATGCCCTTGTCGGCCAGGGTGATGACCTGGCAGGTCTCGTTGTACAGGGTCACGAGGCCGCGGATGTCCGCGAAGGCCTTGTCCTTGAACATCTCCAGGCCGTTCACCGCGTAGTAGCAGATGTCATTCTGGACCATGATGACTTCATTCTTGCCGTCCCGCAGGAGGTTGATGTTCGCTACGGAGGCGCCGGTGCTCTGGGCGGTGGCGTTCATGCCCTTGATGTTGGTGTTCCAGATCTCGGCGAGGGCTCCGCCGAGGGGGAAATAGGTACCGGCGGTTCCGCCGGTGGCGATGTTGATGAACGTGGGCTTGGCTTCCTTGGGCTGGCAGCCGGTGAAGAGGGCCGCGGCGACCAGGAGAGCGATACCGAGGACGGCGATGGAACGCTTCATGAATCTTCCTCCCTGACAAATGTGGCGATTAGGGCCGAGGCTTTGAGTAGAAAAGGATCGATTGAACCCGGCCGAGGGTATTGTACTACGGCCGGAGGCGGGGGCGCAAGGTTTTTTTGTCGTTCCGGCCGGATCCGGATGCCGCCGGGAACCAGTGGAACCAGAGTTTTTCCGAACCCGCCAGGATCGATCGGCTGGAAGACGCCCGGATTCCGAAGTGGGACGGGAAATCCTCCCGGTTCGTGATGAACCCGAAACTCCAGCCGGGGTAGCGCTCCCGGAGTCCGGCCGCCTTCCGCCAGGTCTCTTCCGCCTCCGCCTCGGTGCCCATCCGGAGTCCGTAGGGCGGGTTGGCCAGGACGAGGCCCTCCAGAAGTCCTCCGGACGCGCTCTCCTCCATGTCGAGCCGCTCGAATCGCGCCAGGTCCCCGACGCCGGCCCTCCGGGCGTTGGCCCGGGCCACGGCGACGGCGGTATCGTCCCGGTCGGTCCCCAGGATGTCCGCCCGGATGTCCCGGCGGATCCTGGCCTCCAGCTCCCCCCGGATCTCCCGGAGGGCGGCCGGATCGAAGGAGGGCATGGTCTCCCAGGCGAAGCGGCGGCGCAGGTTCGGCGCCTCGTCCCGGGCCCAGAGGGCGGCTTCCACCGCGAGGGTTCCCCCGCCGCAGAAGGGATCCCGGAGGGGCCGCTTCCTCGTCCAGCCCGAGAGGAACAGAAGGCCCGCGGCCACGGTCTCCCGGAGCGGGGCCTCCACGGACTCGGTCCGCCAACCCCGCTTGTACAGGGGATCCCCGGAGAGGTCCAGCAGGGGCGTGCAGAGGTCATCCTCCAGGTAGACACGGACTTCCCGGGTCGGACCGGTCTCGGGCATGCGGGACACCCGGTAGACCCGGCCCAACCGATCGTAGATACCCTTGTGGGCAACGGCCTGGACGGAGGTCTGGGCTTCCAGGGCGGATCCCCGGGACCGTACCCGGACGATGGTCACCCGGTCGGTCCGGCCGACCCACCGCTCCCAGGGAAGGGACCGCATCCCCTCGAAGAGGGAATCGAAGTCCCGGGCGTGGAAACTCCCGGGAGCGGCCAGAAGGCGGTCCGCGGTTCGGAGGGAGCAGAGGGCCCGGGCGGTTCCCCGGGGATCCGCGCGGAATCCGACGCGGCCGGGATCCCGGGATTCCGCGTCGATTTCCATGCGGGACAGTTCCTGGATCAGGACCTTTTCGAGACCTACGGGACAGAGGGCGGCCAAGGGTTCGGAGGGGGTGGGCATGAGCCGAGTATGGCCCGGGGCGGCCGGGCGATGCAAGCCGATTGACACGCGTACGGAGTATCCGTATACTGCCTCCACGTTTCGGGGGTGTAGCTCAGTTGGCTAGAGCGCATGAATGGCATTCATGAGGTCAGGGGTTCAATTCCCCTCACCTCCACGAAATGGCACCGAGCCGCCCTTCGAGGCGGCTCGCTGTTTTCTGGGAACGCGAGGGGAATTGAAGGGTTCGCCGCGCCGCGGATGCGGCTGGTTCCGCTTTCCGGGTGCATAGGAGCGTCGTGTGAACCTTCCGTCCCGCCGGGAAATCCTGGACATCTTCCATCCCTACGTGGCCGTCCATTCCCAGTCCGGCACGGCCCGGGAAAACCTTGCGGCCGCCTTCTTCCGGTCCCATTTCGCGGATACGCCGGGGTTCTCCGGGAATCCCGGGTGCCACGGATCCTATCCGCTTCCGGACGATCCGGCCGGGCGTACCGTGGAGTGGGCCCTGGTGCGGGGCCGGGGAAGCCGGACCGTGGTCCTCGTGCACCATTTCGACGTGGTGGAGATCGGGGACTACGGGCCCCTGGGCGACGTGGCCTTCGACCCGGATCGTCTAGCGGATGCGCTTCGGCGAAATCCCGGGGCCCTGGACGACGAGAGCCGGGCGGACCTGGAAAGCGGCGAGTTCCTCTTCGGCCGGGGGACCGCGGACATGAAGGCCGGGGGAGCCCTCCAGATGGCCTTCCTGGACGCCGCCGCCCGGGATCCGGACTTCCGGGGCAACCTGGTCCTCCTGGCCCTGCCGGACGAGGAGAACCTCTCCGCGGGGATGCGGGCCGCCGTGGACCTGCTTTCCGACCTGAGGGAACGATATTCCCTGGAATACGTCCTGATGGTCGACTCCGAACCTCATCAGCGCAAGACCCCGGAGGCGGGGGTGATCTCCGGCGGTTCCATCGGCAAGATCCTGCCCTTCGTCTACGTCCGGGGCATCCTGGCCCATGCCGGAAAGAGCGCGGAAGGATTCAATCCCCTGGGCATCCTGTCCGGGATCGTACGCCGGACCGAGATGTCTCCGGACTTCGCGGACCGCCTGGAATCGGACCCCGAGATGTCCCCCCCGCCGACCTGGCTCATGGCCCGGGACAGCAAGGAGACCTACGACGTCTCCATGCCCCTGTCGGCCTTCGGAATCCTGAGCGTCCAGTTCCTGGCCAACCGCCCGGACCGGATCCTCTCGACCCTGCTGGGATCCTGCGAGGCCGCGGCCGGGGAAGCCGCGGCCGCCGCGGAAGCTTCCGCCCGGACCTTCCGGGCCCGGACGGGACGGCTTTCCGGGGGAGGTCCGTCCTGGACCGGGAACCGGAGCCCCCGGGTCCTCTCCTTCGGCCGCCTTGCGGCGGAAATCCGAGCCGCGGACGGACCGTCCTTCGAGAAGGCCCGGGAGACGGCGGCGGGGCGGGTGCGGACGGGCGAGCCCCTCCACCGGGCGGTCTGGTCCTTCGTGGACGCCCTGGCGGACCTCGCGGCGTCCGGCCGCCCCCTGGTGGTCGCGGGATTCCTCCCGCCCTACTATCCCAGCGTATCCCACCGGGACCGGCCGGAATTCGACGCGACGATCCGTTTTCTGGCGGCCCGCGTGTCGGAGCGGGCGCGGGACCTCTGGGGCCAGGAGTACGTGCTGGAGTCCTACTTCACCGGCATCTCGGACCTCAGCTACTCCTCCATCCTCGACCCCGAGGGGATCGAGGCCCTTATCCGGGCCGAGATGCCTCTCTACGGGGATTCGTATTCCATCCCCTTCGGCCGGATCGCCGAGGTCTCGATGCCCTGCCTCAACATCGGCCCCTGGGGCAAGGACTTCCACAAGCGGACCGAGAGGGTGTCCATCCGGGACCTGACGGAACGCACCCCGGTCCTGCTGGCCGAAGCCTTGAGATGCGCGTTGGATCCCGCCGGAACCCCCGGCGGATGCGTCGAGGAGGTACCATGTTCCGGAACGCCGTAGTACGAAGACCCGCCCGATCCCTGGTCTCGGGAATCACAAGCTCCCCCCACCTGGGGGTCCCGGACTACGAAACCGCCCTGCGCCAGCACGACGCCTACATCCGGGCCCTCGAGGCCTGCGGGGTGGCGGTCACGGTCCTGGAAGCCCTGGAGGAGTATCCGGACTCCTGCTTCGTGGAGGACACGGCGGTGTGCTTCGGGAATGGGGCGGTGCTGACCAGTCCCGGAGCCCCCTCCCGGCGCGGGGAGGTCGAGGCCACGGAAGCAGCCCTTCGCGACTTCTATCCCCCGGAGGCGATCCGCCGCATCGAGGCTCCCGGCACCCTGGAGGGCGGGGACGTCCTGGTCGCGGGCGGGGAGGTCTTCGTGGGCCTCTCGGACAGGACCAACCAGGCCGGGGCCGTCCGGTTCTTGGACATTCTGCGGGACTGGGGCATCCCGGGCCAGGCCGTGCCCGTGGTCGGGATCCTTCACCTGAAGACCGGGATGAGCTACCTGGAGGACGGCCGCCTCCTGGTCACGGAGGAGTTCGAGGAATATCCCCCCTTCCGGTCCTTCGACCGGATCCGGGTGCCCGAGCGGGAGGCCTACGCCGCGAACTGCGTCTGGATGAACGGAACCGTCCTCGTGCCCGCCGGGTACCCCGGGGTCCGGGCGGCGGTGGAGGGGCTGGGGTACCGGGTGCTCGAGGTGGACACCTCGGAGTTCCGCAAGATCGACGGCGGGCTCACCTGCCTCTCCCTGAGGTTCTAGACGGTCGCCGGTAACTCGTGGGGTTGATCACTCCACCGGGAGACCGGTGGACTCCCGGGCCGGCTCCCCGGATCCCGCAGTCCCGTCTTCCCGGGAATCGATCCCGGTATCCATCCGGTCGTACCCCCGGAACCGGGCGCGCCGGCGCAGGCGGGAGCATTCCACCTGCACTTCCTGCATACGCCGGAAGGCCTCCAGGAGTCGGCCCGGGTCCGGGTACTCGTCCAGGCCCGCCGCGGCCAGGGCGGACAGGAGCTCGTGGACGGCCTCGAGGGTGGAAAGGCATTCCGGCCGGGGCTGGCGCTTGATGACCCAGCGGCTGGGCTCCCTCGGAGTGAACATGACCCGGGGCAGACGCCCCAGGCCGGGGCTTTCCCGCAGGACGATCCGGGAGCAGGACCAGGTGGCGTCCACCAGGAAGACCGTAAGACGGCGGTTCCCCAGGTCCTCCCTCGGGAATTCCCGCTCCGAGAGATTCCAGGCCCCGGGCCCCGGGTACAAGAGGACCGGGTAGGTTTCCGGATCCTCCAGGATCCGCCGTACCCGGGGATGGTCGTCGAACCGGATGCCCGGCAGGATCTCGCAATTCCGGAGGTGCGAACGGGTCAGCCGCCCCGTTCCCGTCTTCTGGCGTTTCCACTCCTTCGGATGGGTGAGCAGGACGATGCGGGTCCGGGTCTCCATCGGAGGCTCGGCGGGACACTGGCATACGGAGACCGGACGGCGACAAGACAGGCAAAGTTCCCGGGGCATGGGGCCAGTATATCCCCGGGCGAGGGGTCCGGAATAGACGGGGGCCCGGAGGAGCGGTACACCGCCGGGGCGAGCCGCCGGCTTGTCGGAAAGGCCTACCCGCGGGGCTCGGTTCGAATATTCGCAAACCCGACGGAAATACTGTATACTGTTTCATCATGAGAAACATTCCAAATCGTTGCCCGCCGCGGCGCGGCGGATTCCCGGGAGGCCCGTCATGAATCGGGACGCCGAGCTGGTGCCGGGATTCTATTCGGAGTCCGACGACACCCTGGACTTGGTGTTGGAGCCCCTGGAAGGGGTGGAGAAGGGGGCCGTCATCCGGATGTCCGGCTATCTGGACGGCTTCAACGTGGGATTCTTCTCCAAACGGGTGGAACGGGTCATCGACCGGGGGTTCCTGTTTCTTTCCTTCGACCTGACCGAGGTGACCTACATCTCTTCCCGGGGAATCGGGGCGTTCACCTCGTTCCTGAAGCTCCTGAAGGCCCGGGGCGGGACCATCCACCTGCACGGGGTCCGTCCCAAGGTCCTCGAGGTCTTCCGGATCCTCGGGTTCCTGGAATACTTCAACATCGGCAAGTCCCGGGAGGAGGCGGCCCGGGGGTTTCGGAATACCGGAGCCGCGTCCTTTCCCCTCCGGGTGCCTTGTCCCGTGTGCGGCAAGGCCCTGAGGGTGCCCGGCGCCGGGCGGGGACGATGCCCCGCCTGCAAGTGCCTTCTTGCCATCGACGCTCAGGGCCGGGTCGGAGGGATCTGAGGGTTTCCCGAACGGCTACGAGCGAAGCCCGTGGACGAAACGCCGGCGAACGCCGGCGTTTCGTCAGTCTTTGGTCTCCCGGATGTCCACGACCTCGACGCCGGCCTTGGAGAAGGCGGCGGAGACGGCCTTCTTGGTCAGATCCTGGACCTTGAGGGTCATGTGCCAGAAGTCCCCGGGCACTCCCTGGGCTTCCGTGACCCCGAGGCCGACGATGTCCCCTCCGGCGGCGGACACGATGCCGGAGATCTTGGCGAAGGTTCCCTTGGCCCCGGGCACCTGGACGGTGACGCGGATTCCGGATCTGCGGCCTCCCAGGAGCTGGAGCAGGGCGCGGAAGAGGTCGGTCTCGGTAACGATGCCCACCAGCTTGGTACCCTTCATGACCGGGAGTCCGCCGATTTTCTTGTCCGCCATGATCCGGGCCGCCTCTTCCACGGGAAGGTCCTCGGTGATGGTCACGACCTTCTTCGTCATCACGTGGGCGACGGTGATCTTGGAGATGAGGGAGTTGATCTCGAACACGCTCAGGGAGGTGGCGGGGGAGGGGGACGCGTACAGGAGGTCCTGGTCCGAGACGATACCGACCAGCTTGCCGGTCTTGTCGATCACGGGCAGGCGGCGGACCTTCTTCTGCCGCATGAAGGAAAGCGCGTCCGGCACGGGCGTCTCGGGGGTCGTGGTCAGGGGATTCTTGGTCATGAGTTCCTGGACGAGCATGGAAGCCTCCTTTTTGGCGTCTCGTATCGCTCCGGCACCCGTCGGCGGTATAGCCCCGTCCCGGATGCACGTTTCCGTAATTTCGAGTATAAGATACTGAAAGGACGATATGAAGGCTATCCGGAAACCCCGGCCCCGGGGCGGGGCGGCAATATGCGTGGCGGCGTTTCTCCTCGCCGGCCTTCCTGCGGCGGCCCGGGAGCCCGCCCGGCTGGAGTACTACGGCGAGATCGGCTGTTCCCACTGCGACACCTTCGAGGAGACGATCCTGCCCGCGGCCGCCGCCCGGGCGGGCACGGCGACGGACCTGGTCCTGGTCGACATCCTGTCCTCGGCGGGGTACGAGCGGTGCCGGGACCGGTTGGCGGAGTACGGACAGGAGTTCCGGATCTTCCCGGTCCTGGTGATCGGGAACAACGCCTACCAGGGGAACACGGCCATCGAGGAGAACCTCCTTCCGGAGTTGGAGTATTTCGCCCGGGAGGGTGCCTACCGTCCCCGGATCCGGGCCGCGTCCGCCCCGCCGGGAGGACCGGCTATACGCCTGGAGTTCCTGCCCATAGTCCTGGCGGGACTGGTGGACGGGATCAATCCCTGCGCCTTCACGACCCTCCTGTTCTTCCTATCCTACGTCAGCCTGCGCGGAGCGGCCCGGGGTCGCGTCGCCGCCACGGGGCTCCTGTTCGCGGCGGGGGTATTCCTGGCGTACCTCCTGATCGGACTCGGCCTCGTCAACGCCCTTCGGACCGGGCTGCGGACGGCCGGGCTGCGGACCGCCCTGAGGGTCCTGGTAACGATCCTGACCGCCGCCTTCTGCGCCCTGAGTATCCGGGACATTTTCCTGCTT
>CALMRC010000096.1 GCA_937873275.1 uncultured Spirochaetota bacterium | reverse complement strand
AGGAGGGACCAGTCCTCCCGACCCAGGAGCCTCCGGGATTCCGCCAGGGCGGCCGACCGGGCCGCGGTCAAGGGAACCGCATCCCGGAGGGTCTGGCGGGAAGGATCGGGAGCGGGCAGTCGGATGAACAGGATTTTCACGGGATGGAACCTCGGAGTCCGGCCGGGCCGGGATCGGTATGCCCGGAGTATACCAGAAAAGGCCGCGGTCTGTCTTTCAGCCCCTGCGGAGCACGACGGACCGCCAGCCCTCCGATTCCGGGAAATCCGGCAGAAGCCGGTTCCAGGGACCCCGCAGGCCCGGGAGATCCCGGCACTGTCGGAGGAGGTCCAGGTACCGGGCCCGGGGGATGTTCCTGCCTCCCATGGACGCCACGTGGTCGGTCCGGACCTGGCTGTCGATCACCGGAAACCCTTCGTCCGCCAGTCGCCAGGCCAGGGCGATCAGGGCCGCCTTGGAGGCGTTGGACGCCCGGGAGAACATGGATTCCCCGCAGAAGAACCGGCCCAGGCTGACCCCGTAGAGACCGCCGACCAGGACGCCCTCCTTCCGGGTTTCCACGGAGTGGGCGAATCCCAGTTCATGGAGCCGGACGTAGCCCTCGATCATGTCCCGGGTGATCCAGGTTCCGTCCTGGCCCGGGCGAGGGGTCGAGGCGCAGGCCTCGATGACCCCCCGGAAGTCCGCGTCCAAGGTCAGGCGGTATTCGCCCTTCCGCAGGACCTTCCGCATGGACTCGGACACCCGGATCTCCCGGGGGAAGAGGACGAACCGGGGGTTCGGGCTCCACCACAGGAGGGGGTCCCCCTCGGAGAACCACGGAAAGACGCCCTGGGAATACGCCGACAGGAGGACCCCCGGGGAGAGGTTGGCCCCGTAGCAGAGGATACCCCGGGGATCCGCCTTCCGGGGATCCGGGAACTCGATCCTCTCGTCTTCGGAGAGGTAGGGAAAGTCCGAGGCTTCCGGGGATTCGGAATTCATGCTCGTCCGGCCGCGCTCCGGGGGATATTCCCGGTTGCCCGGCCCGGTACGCGGTTCGGGGCCCGGCCGACGGGAAGGGCGTCGTAGAGACGGTTGGCCCCGTAGAACAAGAGGGGGGCCAGGACCAGGGCCGCGAGTCCGTCCACGGCGTAGTGGGCGAAGATGTAGACCGTGGCCAGGAGGACCAGGGCCAGCATGGGAAGGTACAGGGCCAGGAAGCGCTTGTCCCAGCGCCAGGCGAAGAGTACGCAGAGGCTGGAGAAGAGGACGTGGGAGGAGGGGAAGGCGGCTCCGGAAAGGGTCACGGTCTCGAAACCCCGCTGGAAGAAGGGCACGAAGAAGAAGCCCCGGAAGCTGCCGTACCAGTGGGAATGGAGCTCCGGCACCCAGTACTTGGGGCCCTGGACCCGGAAGAAGACGTACCAGACCGCCACCGCGAACTGGATCAGGAAGTACACGAAGACCGAGCGCTCCGTTTCCCTGCGGTCACCCTTGATCCAGGGGATCCACAGCACCGTCGCGATCATCACGTAATAGGAAAAATAGGAGCCGAACATGAGCTCGTTGAACCGTGGGAAGGACTCGAAGGACTTGTAGAACTCCAGGTAGGGTTCGAAGCCGAAGATCGCCTCGTCCAGGGACCGGAAGAAGGCGTCGTGGGACCGGCCCCCGAAGACCTGCGTGGACAGAAGAATGCTCTCCAGGAAGAAGGGGGTGATGAGGAGGAGGGGATACAGGGTGCGGAGGAAGGAGAGGATCCGACCCCCGTACCTCCGCTCCGCCGCGGCCAGGCCCAGGATGAGGGCCCCGGCGGCCGCGAATCCCGCGGCGACGACGTAGCCCCGGGGGAGGGGCCCGGCCCCGATCCGGATCGTCCCGGTTCCCGGCACGAGGATCGACGCGGCGATAAAAAAGGCGACGGAGGCCAGGACGGGGATGTCCATGGTCCGAAGGAGAGGACCCTCACCCGGCTTTTCCCGTTCGTATCCTATCATGGCGAAATTCCCGGACGGACGCGCGACGGCGGCCCTAGAGAGCGCGCAGGACGACTTCCCCGTCCACGGCGTCCGCCAGGACCCGGCCGCCCTTTTCCAGGCGACCGAACAGGACCTCGTCCACGAACCAGGTCTTCACCTTGTCTTCGACCAGGCGTCCCACGTTGCGGGCCCCGAACTCCTTGGAGTAGCCCTTCTCGGCCAGGAGCTTGACGCAGGCGTCCGTCATCTCCAGCTCGACCTTCTTCTCCGCCAGTTGGACTCGGAAATCGTCCACCGCCTTCACGACGATGCGCTCGATGATCTCCATGGGCAGGTGCCCGAACCGGACCACCGCGTCCAGGCGGTTCCGGAATTCCGGGGTGAAGGTCTTCTGCACCGCGTCGTCCAGGGCGGAATCCGTGACGGCCCGGTCCCCGAACCCGATCATGGACTTCCCGATCTCCCGGGCGCCCGCGTTGCTGGTCATGATGAGGACAACGTTGCGGAAGTCCGCCTTGCGCCCCTGGTTGTCCGTCAGGGTAGCGTAGTCCATGATCTGGAGCAGGATGTTGTAGACGTCCGGATGGGCCTTCTCGATCTCGTCCATGAGGACCACCGCGTGCGGGGTCTTCCGGATCGCGTCGGTCAGGAGTCCCCCCTCCTCGTAGCCCACGTATCCCGGGGGGGAACCGATGAGGCGGGAGACCGTGTGCTTTTCCTGGTACTCGCTCATGTCGAAGCGATGCAGGGCCACGCCCAGGCGCTCCGCCAGGCGGCGGGCCAGCTCGGTCTTGCCGACCCCCGTGGGGCCCACGAAGAGGAAGTTGGCCACCGGCTTGTCGGGGTGCCGGAACCCGGCCCGGCTGCGCTTGACCGCCTTGGCCACGGCCTCCACGGCGGGATCCTGCCCGAATACGACCTTCTTGAGGTCCTCCTCCAGGCCCGCCAGCTTCTCCTTCTCGGAGCCCGAGACGGTCTTCTCCGGGATCCGGGCGATCTTGGCCACCACGGTCTCGATCTCCCGGGCCCCGATGTCCAGGACATCCTCCTCCGGCTGGTCTCCGCCGGATTTCTTGAAGGAGTTGATCCGGGCCCAGGCGCCGGCCTCGTCCATGACGTCGATGGCCTTGTCCGGCAGGCGCCGCTCCGTCACGTACTGGGCGGAGAGGCGGACCGCCAGGTCCAGGGCCTCGTCGGAGTACCGGACCTTGTGGTACTCCTCGTACTTCGACCGCAGGCCCTTGAGTATCTCGGAGGTTTCCGCGAGGGAGGGCTCCACAATATCGATCTTCTGGAAGCGCCGGGAGAGGGCCCGATCCTTCTCGAAGAACTTGTTGTATTCCTCGTAGGTCGTGCTCCCGATGCACCGCAGGCGGCCGCTCGTGAGGGCGGGCTTGAGAAGGTTCGAGGCGTCCATGGATCCCCCGGACACGGAGCCGGCTCCCACGATGGTATGGATCTCGTCGATGAACAGGATCACCCGGTCCTTCTTGAGGAGTTCGTCCACCACGCGCTTGACCCGTTCCTCGAAGTCCCCCCGGAACTTGGTGCCCGCCAGGAGGGCTCCCATGTCCAGGGAGTGGATCGTGTAGTCCCGGAGCAGGGGAGGCACCTTCCCTTCCACGATTCGCTGGGCCAGGCCCTCGGTGACCGCGGTCTTCCCGACCCCCGCGTCCCCCACGTGGATGGGGTTGTTCTTGAGGCGACGGCAGAGCACCTGGACGGTCCGCTCGATCTCCGCCTCCCGGCCGATCACGGGCTCCAGCCGGCCCTCCCGGGCGAGTTTCGTCAGGTCCGAGGTGAACCGTTCCAGGGCTCCCGGCCGGGCGGTCCCCCGGCGGGTCTGCACGCGTTCCGCGTCCTCCTCGTCCTCCTCCGCCTCCGGGGCGGCCGAGGCCTCCCCGTCCGCGGATTCCTCCTCCTCGGGGGCGTCCTTGTCCATCGGGTACTCCCCGAGTCCCTCCTCCTCGGAGCCGTGGGATATGATCTCCAGGAGCTGGAGCCGCTTGACCCCCGCCTTCCGGAGGTAGTAGGCGGAGTAGTTCCGTTCCTCGTCGAACAGGGACACCAGGACGTCCGCCACCCGCACCTCGTCCTTGCCCGCGGACTGGGACTGGAGGACCGCGCGCTCGATGACGCTCTGGAACCCCGCGGTCTGGATGGGCTCCTGGTTCTTCACCACCGGGATCTTCTGCTCGAAGTAGGACTCCATCCCCTGCTTGATGTGCTCCACGTCCGCCTCGCAGGACTCGAGGATGGTCCGGATCTGCTCGAACGAGAGCGCCGCGTAGAGGATGTGCTCCGGCGTGAGGTACTCGTGGCTCCGGAGCTTCGCTTCGTTATAGGCCGCGTTGAAAATGGCCTGTACTTCCTGGTTGACTTTCATGGTCCCTTACGCCTTCTCCATCGTGCACTTGAGGGGGTATCCGTTGTCCTGGGCCAGACGGTGCACCTGATCCACCTTGGTGGCCGCTATGTCGAAGGGGTACACCCCGACGGCTCCCCGGCCCTTCTTGTGGACATCCAGCATGATCCGCGTGGCTTCCGCCAGGCCCTTGTGGAACACCGTCATGATCACCGCCACGACGAACTCCATGGTGGTGTAGTCGTCGTTCAGCAGGATGACCCGGAATTCCTCGGGCTCCTGGGTTTCCTCGTCCTCCCGGACCAGGACCTCGCCCTCTGTCGACTCTTCCATATAATCTTCGGAATACTAACATACCCAGCGGGGGGGAAAAAAACAACTGCCGTCGGCCGACCGCCTTGAAGAGGGCCGGGCCGATCCTATAGGATGCGGAACGGAGGGCAAACATGACGGAAACGGCAAGGAATCGCGCGGGGGGATATCTCTTCGCCCTGGCGGCCACGGCCTTCTGGTCCGGCAACCATTTCATCGCCCGGGCCCTGCGGGACTCGGTGCCCCCCATAAGCCTGGCCTTCCTCCGGTGGGCCGCGGCGACCCTCGCCTTCCTGCCCTTCGCCCTGCCGGGGGCGATCCGGGAGCGGCGGAAGGTCCTGGGAAGCCTGCCCTACCTGGGGATCACGGCCTTCCTGGGGGTAAGCCTATTCAACACCCTCATCTACTACGCGGGCCGCACGACCTCGGCCTTGAACCTTTCCCTCATTTCCCTGATCTTTCCCCTCTTCGTCCTCCTGCTCGCCCGGGCCTTCCTGGGGGAGCGCATGCCCCTCCGCCGCCTGCTCGGCATGGCCCTGGCCCTGGCCGGAGTGGCGGTTCTGGTAACCAAGGGCCGCCTGGACGCCCTCCGGACCCTGGAATTCGCGTCCGGGGACCTGCTCATGCTCCTGGCCGCCCTGGTCTTCGCGGTCTACACCCTCCTGCTGAAGCGAAACCCCGGGGGATTGAGCCTGTCGACCCTGCAGTTCTCCACCTTCGCCCTGGGGACCCTCCTGCTGGCCCCCGCCTTCGTCCGGGAGCGGGCTTCGGCGCCCCCCATCGCCTGGAATCCGGGACTCCTCGGGGCGGTCCTCTACGTGGGCGTCTTCGCGTCCCTGGCCGCCTTCGTGTCCTGGAACCACGCGATCGAGCGGATCGGCACCTCCAAGTCCGGACTCGTCTACTACACCCTGCCGGTCTGGAGCGGCCTTCTGGCCTGGATCTTCCTGGGGGAGGCCCCGACCGCCGTCCAGGCCCTCAGCATGGCCCTGGTCGTCGGGGGGATCGCGGCGGCGAAATAGGTGGTCGGTGAACGGTGGACCGTGGACGGAAGTAAACCAAGGATTGCGGTGCCCGTAGTCGCTTCTGCGTGCGAGGCCGCCGCGTGCGGTAATCATTTCCGTTTACCGTCCACTGTTTACCGTCCACCGACTTGACCAACCACGGCTTCCATCGCCATATTTACCCCACAGGCTTTGATGGAGACGAGTAGGCGGACCGCCGCGTCCCGAGAGAGGGCGCCCCGCGGCTGAGAGGGCCCCGTCGCGGACCCGCCGAAGACCACTCCGGAGCCGCTTCCGTGAACGCCGGGCGGATATCGGGCACGCGTCGAACGCGTCTCCGACCCGCCGGGCCCGTAATGGAAGCCGGGGACGCCCGTCACAGCGTTTCGAGCGCGGATCCCGTCAACGGACAGGGTCCGAAGTAAGGTGGTACCGCGGATTCGCGAGACCGCGCCCGGCGTCGCCGGGTGCGGGGGCCTTCTTCGAGGGCTTTTCGGGGATTCGTCCTTACGCCAGAACGCCGGGAAGGCATCCCGGAGGCGCGAGGACGCGCCCGGAAAACCTTCCCGCCCGAGGAGTACCGTATGTCCCATCCCGTCGAAACCGTCCGCCACTCCCTGTCCCACGTCATGGCGGAAGCCGTCGTCAAGCTCCATCCCGGAACCAAGGTCGGGATCGGACCCGCCATCGAGGACGGGTTCTACTACGACTTCCAGTTCCCCCAGCCCCTCCAGCCGGACGACCTGCCGGCCATCGAGAAGGAGATGCGCCGCATCATAGCCGGCGGGGCCTCCTTCGTCCGGAAGGAAGTCTCCAAGGACGAGGCCCGCGCCCTCTTCGCGGACGAGCCCTTCAAGCTGGAGCTGATCGAGGGCCTGGAGGACGGGACCATCTCGATCTACGAGCAGGGCGCCTTCCGGGACCTCTGCCGGGGTCCCCACGTGGACTCCACCCGGGACCTCCGCCCCGACGCCTTCAAGCTCCGCTCCATCGCCGGGGCCTACTGGAGGGGGGACGAGAAGCGACCCATGCTCACCCGGATCTACGCCTACGCCTTCGCGTCCAAGGCCGACCTGGAGGCTCATCTGAAGATGCTGGAGGAGGCCGAGAGGCGGGACAACCGCCGCCTCGGCAAGGAGCTCGACCTCTTCTCCACCCACGACGAGGCGGGCCCCGGGCTCATCTACTGGCACCCCAAGGGCGGCCGGTTCCGGGTGGCCCTGGAATCCTGGTGGAGGGACGAGCACTACAAGAACGGCTACGAGATCCTCTTCACCCCCCACATCGGGAAGAGCTGGCTCTGGGAGACCTCGGGCCACCTGGGCTTCTACAAGGCCGGGATGTATTCGTCCATGAAGATCGACGAGGACGACTACTACCTGAAGCCGATGAACTGCCCCTTCCACATCATGATCTACAAGAACGGGGTTCACTCGTACCGGGACCTGCCCCTGCGCTGGGCGGAGCTCGGGACCGTGTACCGCTACGAACGGTCGGGCACCCTCCACGGCCTCATGCGGGTCCGGGGCTTCACCCAGGACGACGCCCACATCATCTGCACCCCCGAGCAGATCGAGGACGAGATCCTCGAGGTCCTCCGGTTCTCCCTGTACATGCACAAGACCCTGGGCTTCAAGGACATCAAGGCCTACCTGGCCACCAAGCCCAAGGAGGGGGCGGTCGGGGACGACGCCCGGTGGTCCCAGGCCCTGGAATCCCTGCGCAAGGCGGTGGACAGGGAAGGGCTGGCCTACGAGATGGACGAGGGGGGCGGGGCCTTCTACGGACCCAAGATCGACCTCAAGGTCAAGGACGCCATCGGCCGGGAGTGGCAGCTGACCACCATCCAGTTCGACTTCAACGAGCCCGAGCGCTTCGACATGACCTACGTGGACGCCGACGGCCAGCGGAAGCGGCCCTACATGGTGCACCGGGCCCTCCTGGGCTCCATCGAGCGATTCTTCGGGGTCTACCTGGAGCACACCGCCGGGGCCTTCCCGATCTGGCTGGCGCCCGAGCAGGCGGTGGTGGTGCCCGTGGCGCCCGCCTTCGACGAGTACGCCCGGAAGGCGGCCGGGGACCTGGCGGCTGCGGGACTCCGTGCACGGGCGGACCTCTCGGACGACCGCATGAACGCCAAGATCCGGAACGCCCAGAACGCCAAGGTGCCGTACATCCTGGTGGTGGGGCAGAAGGAGGCGGAGGACGGCGCGGTGGCCGTGCGTCTCCGGGACGGAACCCAGCTGGGTGTCCTCAAGGTTTCCGAATTCACGGACCGGGTCCTCGGGAAGATCCGGGACAAGGCCCTGGACCTGTGAGCCTCCGGGGCGGGAGGAGGGGGTCGGC
>CALMRC010000095.1 GCA_937873275.1 uncultured Spirochaetota bacterium | reverse complement strand
GTTTCCGCGTCGGGACTGGGCTTGCCGATCATGGCGGGGGCGATGGGCGCGGGGGCCGGGACGGCGGGAGTCCTCCCCCCCTGGGTGGCCAGGATGTCCAGGAATTTGGTGGACTCCAGGGTCCGGCGGATCCGGCCCAGGTTGGCGAAGATCAGCACGAAGACGACGCAGAGGGCGATGAGCCATATCAGGCAGCCCGCCCCGCCCCGGGAACCGGAGGAGGATCGGGAGCCTCGTTTCGAACCAGCCATGGGAACATGATACGACACGGGGCGGGGGTCGGTAAACAGTGGACGGTAAACAGTGGTCGGTGGACGGAAAATCGGGAGTTCCTCGCGGGGGTGGGGGCGCGGGCCGGGCCGGACCCTCGATCCCCTCGCCGGTCAAAGGTCCAGGATATCCGTTTCCGGGTCGAAGGGTCGATCGGGGCGGACCCAGGCCCCCTGGAACCGGAAGGGGGCGTGGATCTGGACCAGGAGGCCCTCCGCGCGCAGGGAATACCGGCCCTCCACGGGCCGGTGGCCCGAGATCCATCGGGCCCCCGAGCCGGCGGCCCCGGAGCCCAGGAGGGCTTCGAGGCAGGCCTCCACGGATCCCGGAAGGGCCTGGCCGTTCGCGGTCCAGGTCAGGGCTTCGACGGTCTCCGGGGCCGCCTCGACCAGGTCCGCCTCCGAACGGGGGAAGGCCGGTTCCGCGTGGCTGGCCGCGAACCGTGCGCCCCGGGCCGCCAAAGGCAGGGAGCCTTCGAACCCGGCCAGGGCGTCCCGGAATTCCGGGGGCGTGAAGGCCGCCAGCCAGGCGGCGCACATCGCCCCCTCGTCGGCGAATTTATAGAATCCGTGGTCCCCGGAACCCTCGCGGTTCCGGGAATTGTCGTGGTTCCCCTTCAGGCAGGCCGCCCGGCCGGGAAACCGGACCAGGACGCGGGCCAGGACGTCGAGGGCCGAAAGGGCCCGGGCCATCTCCGCGTCCATGTCCTCGTGGAGGGCGAAGCCCGTCCAGGCTTCCCGGTAGGCCCGCTCCCACCGGGCCGGGGCGTCGGGCCCCTCGGAATGGAAGAGGTCGCCCAGGAGGAGGAGGAACGCATCTCCCGCCTCCAGGAGTTCCAGGACGGGGCGGGTTTCTCCCGGGGGGATCCTCTCCAGGGCCCTCCGGAGGAGCCCCGCCCGGGTATGCAGGTCCGGGAGCACCAGGGCGGGAAGATGCCCGGGCAGGGAGACCAGGCCCCCGGGCGCGCCGGAAGCCTTCCGGGGACGGACCGCCGGATCCGAGGCGCGGGTTTCCGCGGCGGCCCGGAGAACCTCCGTGAGTTCCGTACTGTCCGGAAGGGAGGGCTTGGACTCCGCCCGGCGGGCGCGCCGAAGGAGGTCGTCCGTCCGGCGGCCCCGGGCGGGCCCGGAGGGTGGGGACTCAGCCGGAGCGGCCATCGCCCGCCAGGGATTCCAGGAGACTCTTGGCGAGGGGATCCCGGGGATCCAGGTCCAGGGCCGTCCGGAAGAACCGCTCGGCCTCGTCCGGCCGGCCCTGCTTCAGGGCGAGGGTCCCCAGGTTGGAGATGATCTTCACGTTGTCGGGTTCCAGCCGGAGGGCCGCCTCCAGCCGACGGCGGCATTCCCGGTACTCCCCGAGCTCCAGGAGGCAGATGGCCAGCTCGTTGAGGGTGTCCGCGTCCTCGGCGCCCAGTTCCAGGGCCTTCTCGAAGGCCTCCCGGCCCTCCGCCCAGCGTCCCAGCCGCCGGTTGCCCCAGCCCAGGAGGAACCAGCCGTTCCAGACCTTGGGGTAGGCCTTCAGGAACTCCCGGGCCTTCCCGATGCCCTCCTCCTCCCGGCCGAGTCGGATGAAGTCGTAGGCTTCCTTGAACAGGTTGTCCAGGTTGCCCTGGGCCCGAAGCTTCCGGACGATCTCCCGGGCCCGGGCGGTCCTCTCCGGGTCGGCCCCGAGGGTCGCGTAGGTCTCGAAAAGCTCCCGGGCACGGTCGTACCCGCGGTTTTTCAGGTGGAAGAAGGCCGCCTCGTAATAGGCGTCCGGGACCGGGGGCTCGAAGGCCAGGAGCCGACGGTAGAGGTCGAAGGCCCGCTGGGAGAACTCCTCCTCCAGCCCGGGATTGTCGAGCCTCCCGTACTCCTCCGCCCGCTTCTCGTACACCGTGGCCAGGTTGAGGTAGGACTCCGGCCGGTCCGGATCCAGCCCGATCAGGGCCCGGAAGATCTCCTCCGCCACGTCCAGGTCCCCGTTGCGGCTCTTGAGGATCCCCGCCTCCGAAAGCTCGGCCAGGATGGCCGGTTTCACGGTCGAGACGAAGCGGCGGTAGTAGGCCGCGTCGGGATGGTCGGGGCGGTAGGCCAGGACCCGCAGCATCCCCGCGAGGATGGCCTCCAGGACCAGGTCCCCGGGCCGGAACCGCTCCGGGTCCCCCCCGGTCTCCACGGGCAAGGGAACGGAGGGATCCAGCCGGAACCCCTCGACGGACCGTGCGAAATCCTCGGGAAGCCGCACGAAGACTATGTTCCGGAGCCGGGACTCGTCGTCATCTTCCATCGGTTTCTCCGCCGCCCTTCGGGACCGCTCCCGGGCCGGAAGCCTCCGGATTGTCCTCGGTCTTGGGTCCCCGGGTCTGGACGATGTAATCGTTGACATGAATCTTGTAGTTCATGGGAACCTGCTGCTCGTCGAACTGGATGGCCAGGGCGGCCAAATCCTTCCGTCCCTCGACGTCCTCGTAGCGGACGACCTTTCCCTTGATGTCCAGGGCCTCCCGGGGCTCGTCGAATTCCAGCCGCAGGAGACAGTCCCGGCCCACCAGGAATTTGGCCAGGCCCACCAGGATCACCTTGCCCCCCCCGAAGGACAGGTCCCGGACGATGCACTTCCGGGGCACCCCCTGGATGAAGACGAAGGTGTCCTTGGACTGAAGGCCGATCCGCCGCATGGCGTCCGCGGTCAGGAGGATCCGCTCGTCCCGCCGCCGGGCGGAGTTCACGTTGGCCTCCAGCAGGCGCCCCAGGATCTCGATGAGGTCGTCCGGGGGCCGCTGAGTGTACTGGATGTTGATGAACTGCAGGTCGCCGTTCGACTGGGCGTACGGGGCGAAGCCGGTCACCTTGCCGGCCACGAAGAAAGCCCGGGGATCGGCCTTGTCCGAGATCTTGAAGGAGAACCGCAGGCTGACCATGTTGTTGGCGCGCTTGATCCGCTCGCCCAGGACGCTCTTGGCGCTGGCCAGGATCTTCGCGCCGGAGAAGGAGGTGGAATAGATTACGCAGGGCCACTGCTCCCCGACGCATTTCAGGCATACCTGCTGGGGCTGGAGAGCCGTGGATTTTATGACTTCCTTGGTGAAGGTGACGTCGATCGTCCGGAATGTGTCGTAGTATTTTGAGATCTGCTGGCTTGTGAGTATGGCCATACGGCTCGACTATAGGCCATCCGGGGCGCCGAGGTCAACCGAAGCTCCCCTCGGCCGCGGAAGAGCTTATTCCTTCCAGGGGAAGATCATTCCTTTCAGGGTGCGCTTCCCGATCAGCTCCCGCTCCTCCTCGAGCAGGTCCTCCCAGGGGATCCTCCGCCGGTCCGTCCCGGGGTGGGCCTCCAGCCAGTCGTACTTCTTGAGGAGGAGCCGCAGGGCGTCCACGGTTCCCAGGGCGGCCCCGGCGATCCCGGGAGCCAGGAAGGCGGAGAAGACCGAGAGGACGAGACCCGCCAAGGTATACAGGAAGAGGAAGACCGAGAAGCCCAGGTTGTCCGCCAGGAGGAGGAAGCACTTCCGGACCGAGGACCGGAGCGGGCCGGGGAGCAGGGCCCGGACGGCGGGGAACCACTGGAGGGCCAGGAGGAGGATCAGGGAGCACCAGAACAGGGTCCCCGCCGCGAACCAGGCCAGGATTCCGCCCCGGGAGAGGTAGAAGGGGACGGCGGTCAGGAAGAGGACCCCGAGGAGGGCCAGGACCGCCCCGAAGGCCAATCCGGCCGCCCCGTGCTCCCGCAGGGCATCCCGGAAGGCGCGCACGGAAAGGTTCCGGTATTCCGCGGCCTCCCGGAGGGCAGCCGAACAGACAAGGTGGTAGGCGGCCAGGGCCAGGAAGCCCAGGACAGCCCAGAGCCAGCCTCCGGGGATCCCCAGGGCGGAGGGAACCAGCACGAAAGCCGACAGGAGGGCCAGGGAACCCAGGTTCAGGGCGACCAGGCCCCAGAGATGATCCCACCCGTCGAAAAACGCCTTTTTGATGAAAAAGCCTGTCATATTCGACGGTTTACCGCATCCTTGACAAAGTGGCAAGCCCATCCCTATGCTCCCGCTATGCCGTTTTTACAGGACGGTCATCCGATACCCACAGAGGTAGGCCCATGGAGGATCAGTACCGTTTTCCGCTCGAGAATTACATGTCTCAGGAACAGTTCGAGCGGATTGAGCGGTTCGCCAGCGACAAGGAAACCCCTTGCCTGATCGTCGATCTCGACATCGTCAAGAAGAAATACGCCCAGCTCCGGGCCCTCCTGCCCTACGCGGAGGTCTATTACGCCGTGAAGGCAAATCCCATGGACGAGGTGGTCTCCACCCTCCGGGACCTGGGCTCCAGCTTCGACGTGGCCACCCGGTACGAACTGGATCAGCTCCTTCGGCTCGGCGTCTCCCCGGACAGGATGAGCTACGGCAATACGATCAAGAAAGAAAAGGATATCGCCTACTTCTACGAGAAGGGCATACGGCTGTACGCGACGGACTCCACCGCGGACGTGGAAAAGATCGCCCGGGCCGCCCCGGGATCCCGGGTCTTCTTCCGGATCCTGACCGAGGGACTCGGGGCGGACTGGCCCCTGTCCCGCAAGTTCGGATGCCATCCCGACGAGACCCGCCGCCTCGTCCTCCGGGCCAAGGACCTCGGGCTGGAGCCCTACGGAATCTCCTTCCACGTGGGCAGCCAGCAGCGGGACATCGGTCAGTGGTCCACCGCCCTCACGACCACGGGGGGGATCTTCAAGTGGGCCCGGGAGGAGCACGGAATAGAGCTCCAGATGGTCAACATGGGCGGAGGCTTCCCCTCCAACTACCTGGAGCCGACGAACACCATCGAGGCCTATGCCGAGGACATCAAGAACTACCTTCTCAACAACTTCGACGGCCGCTGGCCCCGGGTCGTCATCGAGCCCGGCCGGTCCATGGCGGGGGACTGCGGGGTGATCGTGACGGAGATCGTGAACATCGCCCGAAAATCCCTGCACGACCTGTACCCCTGGGTCTTCCTGGACATCGGGAAGTTCGGGGGCCTGATCGAGACCCTGGACGAGGCGATCAAGTACCCGATCTTCTTCAAGGGCTCGGGCAAGCAGGTGGACGTTATCCTGGCGGGACCGACCTGCGACTCCATGGACATCCTGTACGAGAAGACCACCTACATGATGCCCACCAGCGCCCGCATCGGGGACCGGGCCTTCATCCTGACCACCGGGGCGTATACCCAGAGCTACAGCTCCGTCTACTTCAACGGATTCCCGCCCCTCAAGGCCTACGTCCTGGAGTGATCCTCCCCCTCGGAACCTGAAAAAAGCCGCCGGTCCCTCCCGGCGGCTTTTTCGTATCCCGGACACCGTTCAGTACCGGGTCTCCGTCCGCACCAGGACCCCGGGAAATCCAAGTTCCGACAGGCGCTTGACCAGGGCGTCCTTCTCGCCGGGCGGAACGCCCGCCAGGACGACCCGGGTGAAGGAGCCTTCGGTCTCCAGGGAGGGGGAAAGCCCGGACAGCCGGAGCCGTTCCGCCGCTCGCCCGGCGTTTCCGGCGTCCCGGTAGGAGGCTACCTGGATGCGGACGGTCACGACGGGGACGGCGGCGCCCGAGGTGGCGGAAGCCCCCGCCGGGCCGGCGGCCTTCGGGGCCTCCCCGAGCCGGAGGATCTCGATCCGGACCCGGGCGGTCCCCGACTCGACCATCCCCAGGACCCGGGCCCCCGCCTCGGACACGTCCAGGATGCGGCCCCGGGCGAAGGGGCCCCGGTCGTTGATCCGGAGCACCGCCTCCCGGCCGTTGTCCAGGTTCCGGACCCGTACGACCGTCCCGAAGGGCAGGGTCCGGTGGGCGGCGGTCAGGGCCTCCTTGTCGAAGACCTCCCCGTTCGCGGTGAGCCGGCCGTGGAAGCCGGGCCCGTACCAGGACGCCTCCCCGGTCTCCGCCTCCGCGGCGGACAGGGACCGGGCGAGGAGACAGAAGGTCAGGGCGAGAAGGGCCGCGGTATTCCGATACATCCTGGATTCAGTATCGGCGCCGGTGCGTCAACCCATCAGGGCCTTCGCGGCGGCGAAGATCTCCGTGTAGAGGGGTTCGACATCCTCCGCCTCCACGCTGGAGAAGGCCACCCGGAGCCACTTCTCCTGCAGGGCGATGACGCCGATCCCCTTCTCCTCCAGGAGCTTCTTCCGGAGGGTCTCCGCGGAGATCCCGTCGCACTCGAAACTCATGAAGTACCCGGAGTTGAAGGGCAGGGGCCGCAGGCAGGCCGGGGCGGGATGGGCGGCCAGGTAGTCCCGGACCTTCCGGTACCGTTCCTCCAGGATCTTCCGGAATCGGGCCTTCTGCTCCTCGTAGCCCGGGGTGTCCAGGGCCTTCTGGAGGATGTACTGGGTGGGGGCCGCGGAGCTGGACACGCAGGACCGGACCACCCCCATCACCTTCTTGACCAGGGCCTCGTACTGGTCCTCCTGGAGGCCCGGGCAGCCGAAAGTCAGGAAGCCCGAGCGGAAGCCCCAGACATAGTCCTCCTTGGTCTGCCCGTCCACCTTGGCGGCCAGGATGCGGGGGTTCCGCCCCGCCAGGCGGGCGAAGAGGGACTCCCGGAGAGTGCCCTGCTCGTACTGCAGGCCGAAGTACGCGTCGTCCGATACCACCAGGATGTCCACGCCCCCGGCGGCCACCTGCTCCAGGGCGGCGACGATGGCGTCCGCCTCCGCGAGGGTCGGGGAATACCCGGTGGGATTGTTCGGGAAGTTCAGGATGGTCACGATCTTGCCCCGGGTCCGGCTCTCGGTCTCCAGGGCGGCCCGGAAACCGTCCACGTTGAAGCCCCGGCCGGCGCCTACCCCGGGCGTGAACATGGGGTACGTGGCCAGACGGGCGCCCTTCCGTTCCTCCAGGATCAGCCGGTAGTTCGGCCAGAAGAGGTCCGGAAGCACGACGGCGTCGCCCGGATCCACGAATAGGTCCGCCAGGAAGGACACCCCGGCGGTGAGCCCGGGCACGACCACGGGCAGGGAAAGCGGAACGCCCTGGAGGGAGGGATTCTTCCGGACGAGCTCCTCCTTCCAGCGCTTCCGGAGTCCCGGCACGCCCGCGGTCGGGGCGTAGGCGACCGCCTCGGAGGGCGTAAGGCCCGGCAGGTGGTTCCGGATCGCGTCCAGGATCATGGGTTTGCCGCCGGTGTAGGACATGCCGATCGTGGCGTTGAAAACCTTGGCCTTTTCCGAAGCTTCCGCGGACTGGGAGAGGATGCCCTTGGGGAAATACATGCGGGTACCCGAAGCCGAGAGCAGGCGGGCGGCGCAGGTTCCCGCGAGGGTCCGGTTCAAATCTTCCGCGAGGGGATTCATGGAGGCCTCCTGGAAAGGGTAATTCTTGCAGTCCACGGTATATGAGGTTCCGGCCCATGTCAACGGGACGGTGAACGGTGGACAGTGGACGGAAGGGATGCCAGTTCGCGGCCGACTTCCACGCATCGATGGCAGGAATCGGTAATCGGGTACTGTATACCGTTCACGGATCACGGATACCATTTTATTTGGATCGGCGAAGCCCGCAGGGCTTCATTGCCCCGGCGGCGGCATGTCCGCCGCCGGGCCCTTGACATAATGGACATTCGATGTTCACTATATCTATATAGTTTTATTGCATTCCCCTTTGGAAGGAGCGGTCATTATGAAGAAGATTCTTGCGATCGCGCTGATCCTGGCCGTCGCGGGTACGGTTTTCGCCCAGGCGCCCAAGGACGGCTGGTACTTCGCCGAGCAGACGGAATTCGCCAAGAGCGGCTGGCGCTATCAGGCGGTCCTCGAGGTGAAGGGCGGAAAGATCGTCTCCGCCACCTGGAACGGCGTCAACAACCTCGGGCTCGCGGACAAGAAGACCGTCGCGGCCGCGGGGCAGTACGGCATGGCCAAGGTCGCCAAGCAGGGCGAGTGGGACGTCCAGGCCGCCCGGGTGGAAGCGGAACTCGTGAAGGTCGGCGACGTCTCCAAGATCGCCGTCAAGTCGGACGGCAAGACCGACGCCATCTCCGGCGTCTCCATCACCGTCAAGGATTTCCTCGACCTGGTCCCCAAGGCCCTGGCCGCGGGCCCCGTCGCCAAGGGATCCTACAAGAAGGACGGGTGGTTCTACGCCAAGGCCGCCGAGTTCGACAAGAGCGGATTCGCCGCCACGGCCCTGATCACCGTGGTCAACGGCCGCGTCGTTAGCGCCGTTTCCAACGCGGTCAACAAGGCCGGCGGGGACAGCAAGTACGTCCGCGCCATCAAGGGCGCCTACAAGATGAACGCCAAGCAGGGCGAGTGGAACGTCCAGGCGGACCGCATGGCCGCCGCCCTGGTCAAGTCCCAGGAAGTCTCCAAGATCCCCGTCAAGGGGGACGGCAAGACGGACGCCATCTCCGGCGTTTCCGTCACCGTGGGCGAGTTCTTCAAGGTCGCCGCGGAAGCCCTCAAGGCCGCCCAGTAAGCATCGGACGGAGGGCCGGATTCCCGGCCCCCCCCACAGGAACGCCCGGGACGCGGTCCCGGGCGTTTTCATTCCCGGGCCGGGTACCCGGGTCGCCGGGGAAATGCCCCTAAGCCCCGATTCCTCTTCCTCCGAGAATTGAAGCAAGCGCGGCCGCGGATACCGATCCGGAGGCCCGACCAGGAGGAAGTGCATGAAACAGTTCGCCATCCGGGGTACCAGCCAGGCGCCCTCCGTCCTCGAGCTGATCAACGAGATCGAGAACGGATATTTCGTCCGGATCGTCCACAGCCACGAGGACTGGGAGGACGTCCGGGAGGAGTTCATGACCAAGGAGCTCTTCGACACCTGCGTCCGCACCGGCTACATCGCAGAGCTGTCCGCCTGAACGACGGCAACGGGACTCGGGCTGCAGGACATAGGGCCGACCGGGCTTGCGGAGGGACTCCCATCCCTCGACCGCCCGGTAGAGCCCTCCTGAGTCCTGAGTCCTGACACACGGACCTTCCCTTTCAGCCTCCCGGATGGTATTCTCGTCCCGACCGGCGTCCGGCCGGGGACGCGGCGGGAGGGTTTCATGGACGCTACCGCACCCAGCCTCGATTCAAAAAATTTCCGAAAGCTACTCGAGGACCTCTACGGCAAGGCGGATCTGTCCGCCCAGACGAAGCGATACCAGGATCTCTCGGAGCGGGCCGTCCAGGCCTTCGGCGGCGCTCCCCGCCTGTTCTCCGCCCCGGGGCGCACCGAGCTCGGGGGCAACCACACCGACCATAACCGGGGCCGCGTCCTCTGCGCGGCCGTGACCCTGGACATCGCCGCCGCCGTCGTGCCCTCGGAAACTACGGAGGTGGAGCTTTGGTCCGACGGCTGGGACCACCCCTTCCGGGTGGATTTCGACCGGCTGGAACCGGTGGAATCCGAGCGAGGATCCACGGAAGCCTTGATCCGGGGCGTGGCCGAGGGATTCGCCGAGGCGGGATACCGGACGGGCGGATTCAAGGGGATCCTGAATTCCCGGGTGCCGGCGGGCTCGGGGCTGTCCAGCTCCGCGGCCCTGGAGGTCCTCCTGGGCGCGGTCCTTTCGGGCCTGTACAACCGCGGAGCCGTACCCCCCGAGGAGCTGGCCCGGATCGGCCAAAGGGCGGAAAACCGGCACTTCGGAAAACCCTGCGGTCTCATGGATCAGTCCGCCTCCGCCGCGGGGGGGGTCCTGCTCATCGACTTCGAGAATCCCGGCTCCCCCCGGATCCGCCGGATCGAGGCGGAAATCGAGAAGGAAGGATACGCCCTGGCCGTGGTGGCCACGGGGGGGAGCCACGAGGACCGGACGGCCGAGTACGCCGCCATCCCGGGGGAGATGAGGGACGCGGCCTCGGTGTTCGGAAAGGAGGCCCTCCGCGGGCTGGAAGCCTCCCAGCTCCTCCGGAAGATGCCCGAGGTCCGGCAGGCCGCGGGGGACCGGGCCGCCCTCCGGACCCTCCATTTCCTGGAGGAGAACGAGCGGGTCCTGGCCATGGGCAAGGCCCTGGAGGACGGTCGGATGAAGCGCTTCCTCAAGCTGACGCGCCGTTCCGGGATCTCCTCCTGGATGTACCTCCAGAACGTCGTCTCCCCCGGGGATCCCCGGAACCAGGCCCTGGCCCTGGCCCTGGCCCTCACCCAGACCTTCCTGGGCAAGCGGGGGGCCTGCCGGGTCCACGGAGGCGGCTTCGAGGGAACCCTCCTGGCCTGGGTCCCCCAGGACGGGTTCAAGGAGTACCGTGCTCTCATGGAGAGGATCCTGGGCCCCGGCTGCGTCACCCGGCTGCGGATACGGGAAGAAGGGGCGGGGGAACTGCGGTGACGGCGCGAGCCGCGCGCACGGCTCGCGGCGGCGAAGACCTGCGGTCTCCGTTGCTTCCGAGGGGCGGGTCGGTTACCGAACGACGGGAACGATCCACCGCCGTCCGGTTGGTCCTGAGTCCTGAACACCGACCACCGACAACCGACCACTGAGTCCGAAAGGAGCGTTCACGATGTCCAAGGTACAAAAAGGATTCCGGCCCTACCTGGGCCTGACCTTCCTGATCGGCTTCGGGTTCTTCACCATGGGGCTCATGGATCCCCTGTACGACACCTACGTGCCGGTCTTCCTGGGGCGCTACATCCCCTCCATGGGCATCGTGGGGGCCGTGATGACCCTGGACAACATCTTCGCCCTATTCCTGATCCCCCTCGTCGCGGTCTGGTCCGACAAGATCCGTACGCCCATCGGCCGGCGGATGCCGTTCATCCTGGTCACCCTGCCCCTCACGGCCCTCAGCTTCGCCTGGCTGCCCTACGCGGCGGCGGTCTCCCTGGCGGCCCTGGTGGCGGGGATCTTCCTCCTCAACATCTGGAAGCAGGCGGCCCGGGGACCCGTGGTGGCCCTCATGCCGGACATCGTGCCGGGGGAGTTCCGATCCGAGGCCAACGGGGTCATCAACACCATGGGCGGCATCGCCAGCATCGTTGGGACCCTGGGGTTGGCCCGGCTCATGGACCTGGACATCGTCCTTCCGGTCCTGGGTCCGACCAAGGGCCGCCTCCCCTTCCCCATAGCCGGCGCCCTCGTAGTGGTCGCGGTGGCCCTGCTCTTCGCCTTCGTGCGGGAACGGGGCGCCGGGGAAGCCGCGGCGGAGCGGCGGGTGCCCCTGCGGGAATCCCTGGCCGCCATAGCGGGGGGACCGGACAAGAGCGCCCTCCTCATCCTGGCGTCCCTCTTCCTCTGGTTCCTGGGGTACCAGGGGGTCCTGCCCTTCATCGGGAAGTACAGCATCGAGGTCCTGGGGGTTTCCCAGGGCCGGGCCGCCTTCGCGGCGGGCATGGTGGGCATCGCCTACGCCCTCTTCGCGATACCCTCCGGCTACGTGGCCCACCGGATAGGCCGGAGGCGGGCCATACGGATCGCCCTGGCGGCCCTGACGGTCCTGGTATCCCTGCTCTTCTTCCTGGATCCCCTGGCGTCCGCCCTGGGGCTCTCGGGCATGCCCAAGGTCTACCTCTTCTGGGGCATCCTCTTCCTCTTCGGCCTGTTCTGGGTAACCGTCGTCACGAATTCCTTCCCCATGCTCTGGCAGATGTCCCGGTACGGCACCGTGGGAATCTATACGGGCCTCTACTACACCTTCAGCCAGGGGGCCGCCATCCTCTCGCCCCCCCTCACGGGCGGGCTCATCGACCTGGCCGGGTACCGGGGGATCTTCGCCTTCTGCGCGGTCTGCATGGCCGCGGCCTTCGCGGTCATGGGGTTCGTGCGGGCGGGAGAACCCGAGCGAGCCTCGGCGGGAACGGAGGCCGGGGCTTGATCCGCCGACGGGAACGGGAGGCGCCCTGATGGAAGCCTTGGCTTCGACCATCCGCAAGCTCCTGGCCTCCTACGAGGAGGCGGGGGGGATCAACCACTCCGACGGCCCCAACCTCCCCTCCAAGCAGAGCGTGGCCTCCATCGTGGACGACCTGGAGACCCTGGCCTTCCCGGGCTACCGCCGGGAGGACGGCATCGTGGACACCAACGCGGACTTCCTGATCGGGGAGATCGTCCACCGAACCGCCCGGAACCTGGTCCGGGAGCTGGAGCGCAGCCTGGACTACCGGCTCCGGATGGAGACCGGCCGGGGCTGCCCCGCGGCCTGCCACATGGAGGCCCGGGACCTGGCCTACGACTTCCTGGAATCCCTGCCGGAGATCCGGTCCGTCCTCATGGAGGACGTCGCCGCGGCCTTCGCCGGGGACCCCGCGGCCAAGAGCGTGGAGGAGGTCATCCTCTCCTATCCCGGCATGGAGGCCATCGTGGCCCACCGCTTCGCCCACTGGTTCTGGGAGCGCCGAATTCCCCTGCTTCCCCGCATGATGAGCGAATACCTCCACGGCAAGACCGGGATCGACATCCATCCCGGAGCCCGGATCGGACGGAGGTTCTTCATCGACCACGGCACCGGGGTGGTCATCGGGGAGACGGCGGTCATCGGGGACCGGGTCAAGATCTACCAGGGGGTCACCCTGGGGGCCCTCTCGGTCCGGAAGAGCGAGGGGGACGTCAAGCGCCATCCCACCATCGAGGACGACGTGACGATCTACTCGGGGGCCACCATCCTGGGAGGCGAAACCGTCATCGGCCGGGGCTCCGTAATCGGGGGCAACGTCTGGCTGACCCGGTCCGTGCCCCCCCGCTCCCGGGTCTACATGCCCCAGGGGGACTTCATCCTGGAATGCGAGGATGGAGCCGCCCCCCCGGTCCCCGGGTGCGAGGACCCGGACTAGGCGCCCGGCTCCGGTCCGTCCCCGCCGAACAGCACCACCGGTCCCGCTTCCCGGGTCCGGATCTCCCGCAGGAAGCCGGACTCCTCCTTCCGGATGGCGGTCAGCCGGGTCCGGGGTATGCGCTTGAGCAGAACCTTACCGGTACGGGAATAGAGGAAGATCTTCCGGGGAAGGGCTCCCCCCACGTCCCGGGCGAGGACCGGGATCCCCTCGTCCTCCAGGTAGGAAAAGGTGAACCGGATGTTGCTGTCCGAGATCCGGCCCGAGACGCCCCCGGAGAATTCCAGGAGGGACGCGGCGCCGAACACCTTGGCCCGGAGATCCTGCTTCCGGACGCCCTTCTTCAGGAGGTCGTTGATCAAGAGTTCCATGGCGTACATTCCGTACCGGGCGGCGTCGGATAGGAGCGGCCGGGCCGCGTCCACGGACCCCGGAAGCATGAAATGGTTCAACCCCCCGATCCCCCGCGCCGGATCGAAGAGGGCCACCGCCACGCAGGACCCCAGGACCGTGGAGAGGATCAGGTCCTCGTCGGTGGAAAAGTACTCGCCGGGATGGAGGGTGACGACGGGCACCGGGAATCCCCGGATCTCGCAGCGGTACATGGATCGTCAGAACAGGGTGACTTCGCCGGATTCCACGCCTTCCTCCACGCTGAAGTCCCCCAGCACGCCGGCTGTCTTCTTGTGGGTGAAGATGGTGAACCGCTCCACCATGCGCCGGAGCCGTTCGTTCCGGATGGAGTGCAGGTCGTCCCCCCCGCCCTCGATACCCTCGGCCTCCAGGGTCGCCCGGCGCTTCAAGGTGCCGATCTCGTCCCGAAGCCGGACCAGGGTATCCTTGTATCCCGAGAGCCGGTCCAGGGACGACCGGGCGGTCCGGATGAGCTCCAGGAACTGGGGCGTGTAGAGCCGGAAGGACGCGATGGAATCCCGGACCCTCTCCCGGGCGGATTTCAGGCGCCCGAGCTCGTCCTCCATCCGCCGCACCGCAAGGGAGAGCCTCTCGTCGTTGCTTTCCTGGACCTTGTCGTAGGCAAGGATCTCGGCGCTGGCGGTCTTGATGAAGGTCTTGGTGAGATCCGTCGCCTGCCCGACGTCCCGTCCCAGGTTCTCGGTGATCTCGATCATCCCCGCGACGGTGTTGGAGACCACGGACAGGGCCCGGGTCCGGGCGATCTCGATCCGGGAGGCCACGACGATGTTCTGGAATTTGCCCAGGAGGGACGAGAGGGCCTTGAAGGAATCGTTCAGCTGGCGGACCTGGGCCGAGAGGCTCCGGCCCGCCGACAGGGCCCGGCCCTTCAGGGAGAGATAGGTTTCCGCCTTGCCGGCGGCGTCCCCGGAACCGGACTCGATGTCCTCGCAGATATTGACGGTCCGCTGCCGACGGTCCTCCAGTCCCTCGACGACGCCCACCACCCCGTCGATGTGGCGCCCCATGTCCTCGACGCCCCCCTCGATCCGGTCGATGACGTCCGAGAGCACCGACACGGAGAGGTCCGCGACGGCGGCGGTGAATACCAGCTCGTCCTTCCGGGATACGGTCGGGTCCTTGAAGACCTCCCGGAGGGACAGGATCACGTGGTCGATGGACTGCCGCAGGATGTCCTGGACCTGGACCCCCTGCATGATCCCAAGGATGGGATCCCGCACCCCCGCGGCCTCCCGGGAGAGGGACCCGAAGGCGGAGGCCGCTTCCTGGACCCGGGACTCCAAGCCGGCGAATCCCCCGGACAGGGTCTCCCGGATCTCCTCGAAAAAGCGCTCCTGGAGTGCGTCCAATTCGGAGAGGATCGCCCCCAGGGACCGGAAGGATTCCAGGAGCTTGCGGCCCTGGGCGGTGATGTCCTCGGTGACCGAGATGGTCCGGAAGGAGATCTGCTTGAGCTCGTCGGTGATGACGGAGAAGCCCCGGCCCGCGGATCCGGACTTCAGGGCGGCGGTCAGGGCGTTCAGGGAGACGATCTCCATCTCCTCCGAGTCGGACCGGACCCGGGCGATGATCTCGTCCAGGGCCGCGATCCTCTCGATCCCGGAGTTGACGCTGGCCAGGAAGCTCTTGTCCCTATCCCGCAGGCTTCCGAAAAAGGCGGAGGCGGAAGCCAGAAAGTCCTCGACCCCCCGTTTGGCGCTTCCGTCCAGGGAGCGGAGTATCGCGGCCAGGGAATCCCCCGCGGTCCGGGCGCTGGCGTCCGTCTCCGCGACCAGCCGGGGAAAAAGCTCGCCGAGGGAAAGGTACGTGGTCTCGATCCCTCGCTCGGTCTCGTGGAGACGATCTATCAGGGAGGAAACGCCGCGTTCCAGCTGGTCGCTCATGCTAGGTTCAACTATACGTCATTCCCGGACCCCAAGGCAAGGAACGGGACGCCCTCACGGGGTGATTTCGGCTCGGATCCGTACGACGCTCCGGGCCTTCCGGGTGCGGACTTCCACCTCGAAGAGGGCCCCCTGGATCCCCGCCTCCCCCTCGGCGGACTCCATCTTGAGGGGCATCTGGGTCAGGCTGCGCCGGAGACAGATATCGGTCTTGACCCCGATCACCGAATCCCCGGGACCGGACATGCCGAGGTCCGTGATGTAGCCCGTCCCGCCGGGCAGGACGCGTTCGTCCGCGGTCTGGACGTGGGTGTGGGTCCCCGCCACGACGGAGACCTCGCTGTCCAGGTGGAAGCCCAGGGCCTCCTTCTCCTCCGTGGACTCCGCGTGGAAATCCACGACCGCGATCGCCCCGCGATGGTGCTTGAGGATGTCCTTGGCGGTCCGGAAGGGGCAGTCGATGGGATACAGGCGCTCCCGGCCCTGCAGGGACAGGACCAGCCAAGACACCCCGTCCTTCTCGAAGGCCCGGAATCCCGAGCCCGGCGCCCCGGGCGGGTAGTTGGCGGGCCGAAGGATCCGGGGATCCGAGTCCAGGAGGGCCCCGGCGTCCTTCTTCTCCCAGACGTGGTTCCCCGTGGTGATGACGTCTATTCCCACGGAAAACATCCGCTCCGCGGCTTCCCGGTTGATGCCGAAGCCTCCCGCCGCGTTCTCCCCGTTGGCCACCACGAGGTCCGCCCGTGTCTTCTTGATCAGTCCCGGCAGCCCCGCGAAGAGCGCCCGCAGGCCCGGATCCCCGATCACGTCTCCCAGCATCAGAACCCGGACGGTTTCCTGCACGTAGTTCCCCTCGGCCCGCCAGGGGGCCCAAAAAACGGGAGCGGCGCCCCGCGCCGCTCCCTCGCTTGTCGATCCGCAAACCTCGACGAAGCCCGAAGGGCTTCGTGGCCGCGATGAAAAAGCGCTCAGCGCTTTTTCATCGCGCGTACTCGCTTTCGTCGCCAGCCGGAATCCGGAGGATTCCGATCCGCATCGTCGAGGACGCTCTAGCGCGCGTACTCGACGATGCGGGTTTCCCGGATGATCGTGACCTTGATCCGTCCGGGGTAGCGCAGGTCCGTCTCGATCTTCTTGGCGATGGACTTGCAGAGGTCCTTGGCGTCCTCGTCCGAGACCTGCTCGTTGTTCACCAGGATGCGGAGCTCCCGGCCGGCCTGGATGGCGTAGGCCTTGTCCACTCCGGAGAAACTCTCCGCGATGTTCTCAAGGTTCTCCAGCCGCTTGATGTAATTGTCCAGGGTCTCCCGCCGGGCGCCCGGCCGGGCGGCGCTGATCGCGTCCGCCATCTGGACGATGACGCTCTCCGGGCAGGAGGGCTCCACGTCCGCGTGGTGGGAACCGATCGCGTTGATGACCCGGGGATCCTCCCCGAGCTTGCGGGCCAGCTCCATGCCGACCTCCGCGTGGTTCTGGTCCGAATCCGTCTCGATGCCCTTGCCGATGTCGTGGAGCAGGGCCCCGCGCTTGGCGATCTCCCGGTTGAGGCCGATCTCCGCGGCCAGCATGCCCGCGATGACCGCCACTTCCTTGGAGTGGGCCAGGACGTTCTGGCCGTAGCTGGTGCGGTAGTGGAGTCGTCCCAGGGCCTTGATCAGCTCGGGATTCATGTTGTGGAGGCCCAGGTCGAAGACGACCTTCTCCCCCTCCTCGAAGATCTTCTGGCTGATCTCCCGGGTGACCTTCTGGACGACCTCCTCGATCCGGGCGGGGTGGATACGCCCGTCCGAGATGAGCCGTTCCAGGGAAACCCGCGCGATCTCCCGGCGCACCGGGTCGAAACAGGAGATGACGACCGCCTCCGGGGTGTCGTCGATGATGACGTCCACTCCGGTCAGGGTCTCCAGGGTGCGGATGTTCCGCCCCTCCCGGCCGATGATCCGGCCCTTCATCTCGTCCGAGGGCAGGCTGACGCTGGTGACCGTGACCTCGGTGGTCACTTCCGTGGCCAACCTCTGGATGGTGGTGACCAGGATGTCCCGGGCCCGCCGGTCCGACGCTACCTGGGCTTCCTGCTCGATCTTGTTGATGATGACCTGGGCGTCGCGCTTGGCCTCGTTCTCCAGGCCCTGGATGATGATCTTCTTGGCGTCCTCGGCGGACAGGCCGGAGATGCGCTCCAGTTCCTTTCGGTACCGCTCCTCCTGGCCCGCCAGGAACTGTTCCTTGTCCTGGGCGTCCTTCTCCCGGGCCAGGAGGGTCTGCTCCTGCTTGTCCAGGGATTGGATCTTCTTGTCGAGGCTCTCTTCTTTCTGAAGTATCCGTCGCTCGAATCTCTGGAGCTCGGCCCTGCGCTCCCGAACCTCACGCTCTTGCTGGTTTCTCTCCCGAATGAGTTGGTCCTTGGCCTCGACGAGGATCTCCCTCTTCTCGGCCTCGGCTTGCTTGACCGCTTCCTGTTTTATTCGCTCGGCCGACTGCTCGGCCGAGGAAAGTTGAAATCTGGCATACAGCCAGCGGATCGTCCATCCCAGGATCAAACCAGTAAGAGGAAGGGCTAAATACACCATAGCCTTCATGGCTCCTCCTGCTTACTATTAGGAATTGATTATACGAATCGACTACCATTTGTCAAGAAAGAACCTGGATCGGAATTGACGGCTCCCGAGGGCAGGTCTATAGTTATATCGCGTCCGTTCCTTTCGAAACGACGTCGATCCGCCCTAGGCGGATCGAATCGGCGGGGCCCTGCAGCCCCCACCCCGAGGATCTCCGGAATGGCTAAAAAGATCTATGTGGGGAACATCAGCTTCTCCACCACCGAATCCGGCCTGAGCAATCTCTTCTCCCAATACGGGGAGGTGGAGTCCGTGAACGTCGTGATGGACCGCGTCACGGGTCGATCCAAGGGCTTCGCCTTCGTGGAGATGACCGACGAGGCGGCCGCCCAGTCCGCCATCCAGGCCCTGGACGGCAAGGAATTCGAGGGTCGCCAGCTGCGCGTCAGCGAAGCCCTGGACAAGCCCCGTTCCTCCGGGGGCTACGGGGACCGCCCCCGCCGATACTGATTCCCCGGCGGCCTCCGGGCCCGCGACGGATTCCGACGCCCCGCCTTCCGGCGGGGCGCGTTTATTTCATAAATCCAACAAGATTTACAAGATCCTACAAGATGCATGATGGAATTGAGAAAAAAATATTTCCCGTTCAACCCCAATCTTGTTAATCCGACGAAATCTTGTCCATCCTGTTGGATGTATCCTGGAGACCATCCGGAAACTCCCTTCGGAGGGCCGCCAGGGCCCGGCGGAAGTGTTCCGGGACCTCCGCGGTGAAGGTGGACGGCTCGGCATGGCCGGGCAGGAGAATGCGGAGCCGCCGGGCATGGAGCATCAGGGTGGCCTCGGGGAACCTCGGATCCCGGCGACCGTAGAGGGGATCCCCGAGGATGGGGGAACCCAGGGCCTTCATGTGGACTCGGAGCTGGTGGGTCCGGCCGGTCCGGGGCCGCAGGGCCACCAGCCGGTAGGGGCCGTACTCCTGGAGCACCTTCCAGTCCGTCACGGCCGTCTTGCCGCCCTTCTCCACGGGGGCGAACCGCTTCCGGTCCCGGGGATCCCGGCCCATGCGGCCCTCCACCCGGCCGGCCGGGGCGGGAAGGGGGGCCGCGACGAGGGCCAGGTACTCCTTGAGGACCCGACGGTCCCGGAACTGGGCCGAGAGGTACTCCTGGGCTTCCGCGTCCTTGGCGGCGATGATCACCCCCGAGGTGTCCTTGTCCAGACGGTGGACGATCCCGGCGCGGTCCGGGGCGCCGGAGGACCGCCCATCGGGGCCCCCCTCGTCCCGCGACCTCCGGGCCGCCGAGAGCCGGCCGGCCAGGGCGTTGGCCAGGGTTCCCCGCCAGTTCCCGTGGGCGGGATGGGTCACCATGCCCTGGGCCTTGTCCAGGACGATCGTCCGGGCGTCCTCGTACAGGACCGTCAGGGGGATGTCCTCGGGCTCCAGGCCCGAAGGAGGTTCCTCCTCCCAGGACAGGGACAGGGAATCCCCGGTCTTGAGGATGCGGGAGGCCTTGACGGGCTTGCCGTTCACCCGGGCGGAGCGCAGGCGGGCCTTGAACTGGGATCGCGTCAGGAGCCCCAGGGTTTCCGCCACGTAGACGTCGAGCCGGGTGCCCCCGGGTCCCTCGACGGTCCCTTCGAAGGATTCCATATCCCTTCCCGCGCGGTTTCCGGTTCCGACGGTTGAGCCCGTCCGGAATATCCTGTATCGTAAGGACTGGCCGCGCGGATCCGAGTATACGGGTTTCCCGGCACCCGGACAACCGAGCCGGCCGATATCGAACCCGGGCGACGCCTCCCGACCGCGGAAGGCGAAGCGTCCGGAGCACCGGAGGAAGCCATGTGGTCCACCTTCACCCTCTCGCCCGGAACCACCTACGGGATCCGCTTCCCGGGCGCCGGCATCTACTTCCGCGCCGAGGGTGTCCTGTGGGGAATCGCCGTGGAGTACCCGGACCGCCCCCTGCGGCCCGCCCCGGCCTCGGCCCTCCGGAATCCTCCCAAGGACCTGGAATGGCGGTACTCGGCCCTGCTGGGGGCCGCCGAGCTTACCCTCCGCCCGGCCCTCTCCCCCCGGCCCTACGAGGTCCAGTTGGAACCGACGATCTCCATCCTCCCGGGAGTGGAGCTGGACGGGTACGTGTTCCTTCCCCTTCAGGCGGAGATCCTGGCCGCGGCGGGGACGATCCTGGCTTCCGTCCCCCTGCAACGCCGGAAGAACTCCTGGTTCGGAAGCCCCCAGGAGGGCATCCTCTGCGAGGCCGTCGTGTCCGATTTCAACGCCGCGGAGGAGTTGGGCCGGTTCCTCGGGAACCCCTCCCCCGCCGTGGCGGTGTGCCCGGTATCCGTGCGGAACGACATGGCCGAGGGAATGAATCTTTCCCGCCTCTGCATTCCTACGGACATCCTGTCCGTCTACGGCGGGGAAGGCATCTACGCCACCGACCGGGTCCTGTGCTCCTTCACCGCGGACGGCGTGCAGGTCAAGCCGAAGCGGGGCATGGATCCCCTGCTGGGCAGGATGGAGGTGCGCCACCCGGCGCGTAAGGGCCCCGAGGAACGGTTCTTCACCCGGGGCATGGATCTGCTCCGGTACATCACGGGCATCTGAGGCAACCCCAAGGAGGAACCGCCATGCAGGGTACCAACCCCGCAGTCCGGGCTCTCGAGAACCTGAACCTGAAGGAATCCCTGAACAACCTGCTCACCCTGGAGGCCCTGGGAACGGCCCTCAAGCTCGCGGGCATCCTGGCGCTCGGGCTGATCGTGGTGCGGATCGCGACGGGAATAACGGGCCGCCTGACCCGGAAGACCCTGTCCCCCCGGACCTCGGAGCTTCTAGTCAAGTTCGTCCGCTACACGGGATTCTTCCTGGTGGCGGTGAACCTGGCCAACGCGGCGGGCCTGGACCTTTCCGCCCTCCTGGGAGCCGCCGGCATCGCGGGAATCGCGATCGGCTTCGCGGCCCAGACCTCCATTTCCAACCTGATCAGCGGCATCTTCCTGCTGACCGAGAAGGCCTACGCCGTGGGGGACGTCCTGGACGTGGGGGGCGGGACCGTGGGGATCGTGGACTCCATCGACATGCTCTCCGTGAAGCTCAAGACCTTCGACAACCGGCTGGTCCGGATCCCCAACGAGACCCTGGTCAAGTCGAACATCACCAACGTGACCCGATACCCGATCCGCCGCCTGAACATCAACCTGTCCATCACCTACCGGGACGACATCGAGAAGGCCCGGCGCATCCTGGCGGAGACGGCGGATTCTAACCCCTGGGTGCTCCGGAACCCGGCCCCCATTTTCATCGTCGAGGGCTTCGGGGACAGCGGGATCAACCTCTTCTTCGGCGTCTGGTTCGCGAAGGACGATTTCGTGGACGTGAAGAACTCCATGCACGTCGACATAAAGCGCCGGTTCGACGAGGAGGGGGTCGAATTCGCCTTCCAGACCCTGACGGTGTACCAGAAAAAGGGATAGGCCGCCTTTTATAACAATGCGCCACAGAGGCACAGAGACACAGAGTAAAAACGGGAGAAGGGGACAAGATGAACAAGATTGCCCAAGGATGAACAGGATGAATTGCGATGGGGACATCGCGACGCTCCATCCTGCGGTCCAATTTATCCCGTTACTCTGTCTACATTTACATATTTCTCTTTCTCTGTGTACTCTGTGCCTCTGTGGTTCAATTATTAATGGGTCCCTCGCTGACGCACTTCAATCTGAAAAATCATCCCCGTATCGACTGGAGCGGGTGGGCTGCCGGTAGTATTCGACGTTCCAGAGGAAGAGACCGCAGGCCGGGGCCGTGGAGCCGGCGCGGCTACGGTCCCGGGATTCCAGTACCTCCCGCATCCAGGAGGGGTCCCGTCCCTCCCCTTCGTACTCGACCATGGAGCCCACCAGGGACCGGACCATGCGCCAGAGGAAGGCGTTCGCGGAGATCTCGAAGACCGCCTGGCCGTCCTCGTATCTCCAGGAGGCGGAGTATACGTAGCGGTACCGGTTTTCCGCGGGATCCCGGGCGCTGGAGAAGGCCGTGAAGTCCGTCTCCCCGATCAGGGACGAGGCCATGGCGTTCAGGGAGCCCAAATCCGGGCGGCGGCGGAGGTGCCAGGCGTACCGGGCCCGCCAGGGGGGACATTCCCGGGAAGGCTCGATGAAATACCGGTAGCTCCGCAGGCGGGCGTCGTACCGGGCGTGGAAATCCGGATCCGCCTCCCGGGACTCCTGGATCCGGATATCCCGCGGAAGGAACCGGTTCAGGGCCAGGCGGAAGCGGTCTCCGGGGATCGAGGGCAGGTCCGTCCGGAAATGGGCCGTCTGCATCCGGGCGTGGACCCCCGCGTCCGTCCGTCCCGCCCCGATCGCCTCCACCGGGTGGCCGTGGAGGGCCGCCAGGGCCGTCTCCAGCTCCTCCTGGACGGACCGGGCGTTCCTCTGCCGCTGCCAGCCCGAGAAATCCGTCCCGTCGTAGGACAGGTCCAGGCGTATGGTCCGCTCACTCATCGTCGGAATCGTCGTCCTGGTGGAGCTCCGCCTTGATTCGGTCGTAGAGGTCCCGAGCCTTGTCCAGAAGGGGTCCCGGCTTGGCCTTGGAACGCTTGCCCAAGCCGAACATCTTGGCGATGGTGCGCTTGGACTCGTCCAGAACCTTCTCCCGGTAGGCCGGGTCCCCCCGGTTGCCGTACTTGAGCTCCAGGACCCCGGCCAGGTAGAGGACCCCCTCGTAGCCGTAGTTCTTGTCCGTGTCCGGACCCATCCACCGGGCTCCCCCGATGGGTTCCTTCCCCGACTGCTCCCGATCGATGGAGCCGCGGTAGAGGACCCGGGCCTTCCGGTAGAAGACCCGGGACAGGTAGTCGAAGTTCTCGTTCGGAGCCTTTTCGTGGAGGTAGCCGCAGAGCCAGGCGGCCCGGAGACAGCACATCGCGCCTTTCAGGGTCGGGGAAAAGTCCTTGGGGAAGTGCTCGTAGCAAAGGACCGCCAGGTAATAGCTGGCCGCCCCCTCCAGGATCCGTCGGGATCCCTGGAAGTCCAGCCCCTCGAAGACCTTCTGGGCCCGGGCTATCCGGCCGGAGGTGTCCCGCTCCAGGACCTCCAGGGCCTTCGGGGGGGCCGAGGAAAAATCGGACCGCAGGGCCGCGTAGAAGCAGGAGGGGCATACGGTGACGTCGTAGGCCAGGGGATGGACCTCCCCGAAGTCCCGCATGGGGATGTACCTCCGATGGAGCTCGTCCGTCAGGTCCCCGGCGTTCACCCGTCCGGAGAAGAGCTCCTCCCGGTGGAAGGCGGCCCCGCATACCGGACAGCGCACGGCCTCCTTGGAGAAGAAGGTGATCTTCTTCTCCTTGTCGTCCTTTCCCTTGGGCACTGCGATCTTCATGTAGCGTCCTCGATCACCACCATGGCGATGGCGTTGTCCCGCTCGTGGGTCAGGGACAGGAGGACCCTGCCCCCCCCGGCGGCCCGGAACTTCTCCAGGGCCGTCCCGGACAGCACGATGTCCGGCCGGCCGTAGGGGGTGTTCTCCACCTGGATATCCCGGAGCTTGATTCCCGTCAGACCCGTGCCCAGGGCCTTCCCGAAGGCCTCCTTGGCGGCGAACCGGGCCGCGAGGGACAGGCTCAGGGTATTCCCCCGGCTACGGGCCGCGGAGAGCTCCTCGGGATGGAAGAACCGTTCCGGAAGGCCGGGGACCGAGAGCCAGTGCTCGATCCGCCGGACGTGCACGACGTCGACACCGATTCCCAGGATCATCGGGATTCCTCCGTGCTTCGAACTACGGCCAGGGTCACCGCCCCGGGGGTCCAGTCCTCGGGACGGATTCCCGGGGGAAGCCGGACCCCGACGGGAACCGTATAGACCCCCGGCTCGTCGATGAGGGAAAGGTCCACGTACAGGACCCCCGCGGGGGGAAGCGGGAAGGAGAGGTCGCTCCGGGATCCCGAGACCCGGAGGGTTCCGGGGGGAAGATCCCCCGAGAGGGACAGGCCGGGTCCCAGGCCCTCGACCTGGATGGACAGGCCCTCGAAGCTCCGGTAGGCTAGGGCTTTCTGGATCTTGGCCCGGAACTCCACCGTCCCGGGACCCGTGAAGGCCAGGAGGGGGTCCCTCTGCTGGAGCCGGACCACGGCGTTGAAGTCCTCGCTCCGGCCGGACAGCTCGATGAACTCCGTCGTCACGTCCGAGGCCTTGCGCACGAGGCTGGCGGGGCCCTCGATCTCCGCGGTCGGGGGAATGAGCTCCGAGGAGGCCAGCTCGAACCCCGGATCCAGGAAGCCCCGGAAGCTGGGGACCACGGGCACCGACCGGGTGATCCTCTGCTCCAGGGCGATGGCGACCTCCGAAGGATCGACCCGGATCTCCAGAGGATCGATCCCGAAGGCGCTGCCCCGCTTCTCCACGACCACGGGCACCCGGTAGACCCCCTCGGCCTTGAAGGCCGAAAGATCCAGGACCGCTTCCAGGTCCCCCTCCTGGATCGCGAAGATCGAGTTGGCCTCCCCCTTCAGCACGATCCGGACGGTCCGGGGATAAGGACTCGAGGGGGCCAGGTCCTCGCTCCCGACCAGGCGGAGGGGCACGGCCATGGGCCGCTCCTCCAGACGATTCAGCTGGTTGAAGGCGAACAGGAGGACCGCGGCCATGAAGGAGAGCACCTTGGCGGGCCAGTTCTCCAGGATCCGCTCCGGGAGGGGCTTACGGCTCATCGACGCCCTCCTCCTCCGCGGCGGGGGCCTCGGAAAAATCCAGGAGGGCCGCCAGGCGGCGCTGGACCAGGGAGACCGTAAGGTTGTAGTGGAGCTTCGCGTCGTAGGCCAGGGAAAGGGCCCCGGTCTCCTCCGAGACGACCAGGACCACCGCGTCGGATTCCTCCGAAAGCCCCAGGGCCGCGCGGTGCCGGGTCCCGAAGCTCCGGCGGATGTCCTGCTGCTCCGACAAGGGCAGGAAGCACCCGGCGGCCACGATGCGCCCCTCGGCGATCACCATGGCCCCGTCGTGCAGGGGGGTGTCGTGGCCGAAGACCGTGAGGACGAGGCTGGAGGAGATCTCCGCCCCCAGCCGAGTCCCGGTGTCGATGATGTTCTTGAGCCCCACGCTCCGGGCGAAGACGATCAGGGCACCCCTCCGCCGGGTCGCCAGGACCTCCGCCGCGCTGAGGACGGAATCCAGCTGGGTCGACCGGGGCCGACGGCCGGCCCGGAAGAAGCTGCCCTGGCCGATCCGCATGAAGATCTTCCGGAGCTCCGGCTGGAACACGATGGCCAGGGCGATGACGAGACCCGGGGCCAGGATGTTCAGGATCCAGGTGAGGGTGTCCAGGCGCAGGAAGAACGACGCCGCGTAGATGACGGCCATGAAGACGGCGCCCTTGACCAGCTGGACGGCCTGGGTCCGGACCAGGATCTGCCACGTCTTGTACACCAGGAAGGAGAGGATGAGGATGTCGAGGGCGGGGCGCAGGAAGGTCCCGTACAGCTCCGTGACGGCATTCCATCCCATGTGAACGTTTCCTACCCTTCCCGGGGCTTCCGGCCCAGGATGGCCCCGAGCACCCTCAGGGCGTCCGCGGTTTCCGGGACGTCGTGGACCCGGAACACGTCCGCGCCCCCCAGGAAGGCGGCGCAGGCGGCCGCGATCGACCCCGCCAGGCGTTCCTCCACGGGCTTTCCCGTCAGGGCGCCCAGGAAGGACTTGCGGGACAGGCCCACCACGACAGGATATCCGCCCGCGCGCAAGTCCGCAAGCCGAGCCAGGAGGTCCAGGTTGTCCTCCAGGCGCTTCCCGAACCCGATCCCGGGATCCAGGAGGATCCGGTCGCCCGGGATCCCCGCCGCCCGGGCCCGGTCCGCGGCGGCCAGGAGGTAATCCCGCACCTCGGAGGCGCAATCCCCGTACCACGGGGCGTCCTGCATGGTCGAGGGGACGCCCTTCTTGTGCATCAGGACGACGGGGACCCCCAGTTCCGCGCAGAGACCGGCCAGTCCCGGGTCGTCCTCCAGGGCGGAGACGTCGTTGACCATGTCCGCACCCGCCTCCAGGGCGGCCCGGGCGACCGTCGCCTTCCGGGTGTCCACGGACAGGACCGGGTCCAGCCCCTCCGCGGCCGCGGCGGCCCGGACGGCCCGCACGGCGGGCACCACCCGGGAAAGCTCCTCCTCCGGGGACAGGTAGGCCGAACCCGGCCGGGTGGATTCCCCCCCGATGTCCAGGATGGAGGCCCCGGCCCGGAGCATCGACAGGGCCGTCCGGGCCGCGGCGTCCGCCTCCGGAACCCGGCTGCCCGCCCAGAAGGAATCCGGGGTGACGTTGAGGATCCCCATCACGTGCCGCGTCCCGCCCAGGGGCAGGGATCGTCCCCGGGGAAGGGGCAGGGAGGCCGGGGAGCCGGGACGGTTTTCCAGGGGTCTACCCTCCTTTCGGGTCGCGGGCAAAGTATACACAATTTCGGCGGAATCGGAACACCGGGGCCTTGCGGAACCGCGGCGGACCGGGCAGGATAGGGCATGTCCGACATCGAATTGAAGATCCTGCGGCTCCACGCCCCCCTCCTGTACCGTTCCGCTACGACGGCTAACCGCGAGAGCCGGCCCTTCCCCGAGCGGGCCGACCCGCCCGAGGGCTATGAGGAGGTGGTGCTCTACGAGGCGGATTCGGTGGTCCGTCAGGACCCCTCCGAAGGCCCCCGGGCCCGGCCCTTCCCCGAGAGCCCCCGTGCCGCCGGAGCCGGCCCGTCCGCCGTGGGTCCCGGACCCGGATCGACGGACCAGGGCGGTCCCGACGCGGTCCGACTGGAAGCCGGGGCCTACGGATTCCTCCAGGGTCGGGCCGGGCCGCCGGAGGATTGGCGGGAACTCCTGGAGGCGTTCGCGAGGCAGGCCTGGTGGGAAGGGGTGGAATGTTCCGGCCCCTACATCCTCCGGCGGGTCCGGGAGGACGGACGCTGGGCCGCCCAGGTCTGGAGGCGCCTGGCCGGGGACGGGGTCGCGACCGAGCCGGAGGCCTGAGCCCGGACAGCCGGATCGGCCGGTCAGTCTTCCACAGGCACCGTGATCCGGAAGGCCGCCCCGGTCCCCCCGGGTTCCGCGGCGAAGGTTCCGCCCAGCTGGGACACGAGGCTCCGGATCAGGAGGAACCCCAGCCCCTCGGCGTCCTCCGGCCGGACTCCCTCCGGGAGGCCCGGGCCGTCGTCGGAAAACCGGATGACCAGGGTGCCCGGACCGAGGCGGACCTCGAGTCCCAGGATCAGGACCCGGCCGGGCCGGCGGGCGTACTTCAGGGCGTTGGTCACCAGCTCGTTCACCGCCAGACCGACCAGGGCGGCCCGTTTGGAGTTCACCGTAACCTCGTCCCGCTCCACCCGGAGGTCCACCGGTCCGCCCTCCCGGGAGAAGGCGGAGGCCACGGAGCGGCACAGGTCCTCCAGGTAGGCGCCCAGGTCGATGCGGGCCACGTCCGAGGATTTCAGGAGCTTGTCGTAGACCATGGCCAGGGCCTGGATTCGGCTCTGGGATTCCTCGAAGAGGATCTCGTCCGCGGGGTCTCGTACGTGGCTCGACGCCAGGGACAGCAGGCTCGCGATCATGGCCAGGGTGTTCTTGACCCGGTGCTCCAGCTCCCGGAACAGGAGCTCGCTCCTACGGAGGGAGGACTCCAGGGCTTCCTTGTCCCGGACCCGGTCCGTGGCGTCCCGGGAGACCCCCAGCACGTGGGTAGGGCTCCCCGCCTCGTCGTAGATGACCGACGTCGTGATCTCCACGGTCTTCCGGGTGCCGTCCTTGCAGGGCTGTTCATAGTAATCGGTGATCGGAGGCGGCCGGACGCCCCGGGCCAGGGACTCGAGTCCCGCTTGGAGCTTGCCCATGGCGTTCCGGAAGGAATCCGGCGTCATGGACTCCTCCATGGTTTCCTCCAGGGCCTCCGCCACGGAAATCCCCCGGAGCCGCCGGATCGAGGGGCTGATGAAGTCGTAGGCCCGGGTCCGGAGGTTCCAGGTCCAGATCACGTCCCCGGCGTTCTCGGCGAGGAGGCGGTACCGCTCCTCGCTTTTGCGGAGGCGCTCGTCCTGGTCCCGCCGGCTGACCGCCGCCAGGACCGTGGCCCGCACGCTCCGGGGGGGGTCGTCCCGAAGGATGTAGGAATGCGCCCCGGACACGCCGATCGCGTTCCGGTCGTCGTCGAACACCTCGGGGACGACCGCCGCCACGACGGTGTTTCCCCGGGCCCGCAGGACCCTCGGGAGGTCCATCGTCTCGTGGAGCCATTCCCGGGCCCGGTCGGCCCGGAGTAGGTCCAGGATCACGACGCCCGAGGGTACGGAATCGGGCTCCGTCACGAGGGCCACGTCGAACCCGGCTTCCCGGAGGTGTTGCTCGAGATCCCCCGCCCCATCCCGGGAAAGCAGGGTTACCCCGGTCGGAATCTCCATTCTTACAGTATCCCGGAGAACGTCGGGATTGTCCAGACGGGATCCGCCGGAATCGGCTCCCGACCTACTCCAGGACGGCCCGGATCCGGCGTACCCCGGCGCTGGAGCTCTGCTCCTTCTGGATCACGAATTTCCCCAGCACCCCGGTGCGCTCCACGTGGGGCCCCCCGCAGACTTCCTTGGAGAAGTCGCCGATGCTGTAGACCTTCACGGATTCCTCGTACTTCTCCCCGAACAGGGCGATGGCACCCTCCGCCTTCGCCTCCGCGAGGCTCTGCACCTTCATGGATACAGGAAGGTCCCGGCGGATCTGCTCGTTCACGATCTCCTCGACCCGGCGGATCTGCTCCGGGGTCATGGGATCGGGGTGGGAGAAGTCGAAGCGAAGGCGCTCCGCGGTGATGTTGGACCCCTTCTGGGCCACGTGGTCCCCCAGGACCATCCGGAGGGCCTTGTGCAGCAGGTGGGTGGCGGTGTGGTACCGGATCGCGGCCTCCCCGTGGTCCGCGAGTCCCCCCTTGAAAACCTGCTCGCTGCCGGCCCGGGAGAGCTCCTGGTGCTTCTTGAAGGCCTCGTCGAACTCCGGCCGGTCCACGGTCATTCCGTTCTCCGCGGCCAGCTCCTCGGTCAGCTCGATGGGGAAGCCGTAGGTGTCGTAGAGCTTGAAGGCCAGGCGGCCGGACATGACCTTCCGGGGGTTTTTGAGCAGGTTGGGGAGCATCTTCTCGAACTCGTGCTCCCCCTTCTGGAGGGTCTCCAGGAATTTGGTCTCCTCCTTGGCCAGCTCCTCCAGGATCCGGCCCCGGTTCTCCTCGAGCTCCGGGTAGGGTCCCCGGTAGACGGCGATCACCACCTCGGCGATCCCCGGGAGGAAGCTGCCCTCGATGCCCAGCTTCCGGCCGTGGCGCACGGCCCGGCGGATGATTCGCCTGAGGACGTAGCCCGCCCCCACGTTGGAGGGGGTGACCGCCCGGGGATCCCCCAGGATGAAGGTCGAGGTGCGGGCGTGGTCCGCGATGATCCGGAAGGACTTGCCCGAGTCGTCCCCGGAGGCGTAGGTCTTCCCGCAGGCCCGGCCGATGGCGGCCAGGACGTCCGTGAAGGCCTCGGTGTCGTAGACGCTCTTCTTGCCCTGGAGCATGGCCACGGTGCGCTCGATGCCCATGCCGGTGTCCACGCAGGGGGCCTTCAAGGGGGTGTAGCGGCCCTCGGAGTCCTTGTTGTACTGCATGAACACGTCGTTCCAGACCTCGAAGTACTTGCCGCAGTGGCAGCCCGGGCGGCAGTCCGGGCCGCAGGCGGCCTTCCCCGTGTCCACGAACATCTCGCTGTCCGGGCCGCAGGGGCCGGTCTCCCCGGCGGGGCCCCACCAGTTGTCCTCCCGGGGCAGGTAGTGGATCCGCTCGGCGGGGATGCCCAGTTTCTTCCAGATCTCCGCGGAGACGTCGTCCCGGGGTATCCCCTCCTCCCCGGCGAAGACCGTCACGGAGAGCTTGTCCTTGGCTATGCCCAGCCACTTCGGGTCCGTCAGGAACTCGAAGCTCCAGGCCAGGGCCTCCTCCTTGAAGTAGTCCCCCAGGGACCAGTTGCCCAGCATCTCGAAGAAGGTGAGGTGGCTGGGGTCGCCCACGGCGTCGATGTCCCCGGTGCGGATGCACTTCTGGTAGTCCGTGAGCCGCTTGCCCGCCGGGTGGGGCTCGCCCAGGAGGTAGGGCACAAGAGGATGCATGCCCGCGGTGGTGAACAGGACCGTCGGGTCGTTCTCGGGAATGAGGGACTTCCCGGAGATCTCGGCGTGGCCCTTGGACTTGAAGAACTCTATGTATTTACTGCGGAGTTCGTGGATGGTGATCATGGCGGGGAGTGTAGAACAGCCCCGAGGCCCTGGTCAAGGATCGGGGCTACTCCGCGTCGGGGTTGCGTTCCCGGATCTGCTGGATCCGCGGCAGGATTTCGAAGAAGATCTCGATGAGCTCGGGATCGAACTTCACCCCCCCCAGGGACCGGAGCTCCGCGTAGACCTTGTCCTCGTCCCAGGGTTCCTTGTAGACCCGCCGGCAGATCAGGGCGTCGTAGACGTCCGCGATGGCCACGATCCGGCCCCAGAGGGGAATCTCCTCGCCCTTGCGGGTACGGGGGCTCCCGTCCTTGCGCTTCTTCAGGATCTTTCCGGTGGCGGGCTCCACCCAGCCCGGATAGCCTCCCTTGCCGTTCCAGCACTCGTGGTGGGTCAGGGCGACCTCCGCGGCGACGGTGTCCAGGTCGGACTGGGGATCGTCGAAGAGCTGGGCCCCGTAGATCGTGTGGGTCTGCATGATCCGGTACTCGTCCTCGGTGAACCGGGCGGGCTTCTTGAGGATCATGTCGCTGATGGCCACCTTGCCCACGTCGTGGAGCATGGCGGCGAGCTTCAGGAGGTCCTTCTGCTTGTCCCGCTCCTTCTCCGGAATCCCCCGCTTGAAGGCCCAGCGGTCGTAGATCTCCACGGCGTAGCCGGCTACGCGGTTGACGTGGGCCCCCGTCTCCTTGGGGTCCCGCATCTCCGCCATGCGGATCATCCGGAGGATCATGGCCCGGGTCAGGTAGGCCCGCTGGAGGGCCACGGTCGCGTTGGAGGCGAAATGGGTGACCAGGATCTCGTCGTCCTGGCTGAACGGGACCACGTTGCCCCGGTCGTCCTTGGCGTTGATGACCTGGATCACCCCCAGAACCACGTTGTTCTGGGTCTTGAGGGGTATGGTCATCATGGAGGTGGATTTGTACTTGGAGATCGTGTCGAACTTGGTGTCGTAGCTGAAGGGGCAGCTCGGGGGAAGGTTGTACACGTCCGGTATGTTGACGAATTCCCCCGTCTTGGCCACGTACCCGGAGATGGTCTTTTCGTTCACCGGGATGGTGAAGATGCTGTAGATGAGCTTCTCCCCCGGGGGCAGGGCCTTCTGCTTCGTGTCGTTTTGGGAATACTTGATGGCGAGGGTCTCGCCCTCCTTGATGTAGATGGAGCCCGCGTCCGCGTTCACCACCCTGCGGGCCTCCAGCAGGATGCGCTCCAGCAGGAGGTCGTAGTCGCGGATCTTGTTGAGTTCCGAGTCGATCTGGATGATGGACTGAATGTCCGTGTGCTCTAGCGGCATCGCTCCCCATTCCGAGCCCGGGTCCGTCCGCGCACGTTGCACGCGGAACGGTGCCCTGATATCTGCGGCCTATCCTATGTAATGATCGGCCGCGGAACGGTCAAGCTGAAATTGTAACGGAAAATTGCCGCCCGTGCAATTGGAGTTTTTAGAAATTCGATAAAAAGATACTCAATCGGCCGCGGGAGCGACGGATTCCCGCTCCACCAGGCGCACCGGCAGCCGGATCTCCGTCTCGACGGGCCCGATTCCCCGGATCAGCTTCATCAGCATGCCCACCGCCGCCCGCCCTTTCCCGTACACGTCCTGGTGGATCGTCGTCAGGCGGGGCCGGATCAGCCGGGCGAAGATGTTGTCGTCGAATCCCGTGACGGAAACGTCCCGGGGAACCCGCGTGCCGTGATCCCCCAGGAAGGATACGGCTTCGGCGGCGTAGTAGTCCGAGGAGAAGAGCAGGGCCGTATACTCCAGGGGGCGCCGGGAGATGCGCCCGTACAGCTCGCGCCGCTCCCCCGGATCCTTGGATACCACGGCGAACCGGTCCTCCCCGAAATCCAATCCCTTGTCGGCGAAGGCTTTGCGGCACCCTTCAAACCGGAACCGATCCCCTCCGGGATGCACGTCGTCGTTGGCCAGGAACAGGACCCGGCGGTGCCCCCGGGACAGCACGTAGTCCGCGACCCGGTATCCTCCCTGGAAGTCGTCCAACCCGATTCTATGGAATCCCCGGTCCTTCCCCTCGAAATAGGTGTCCACGAACACCACCGGCGTCTCGATGCTCCCGCGGATCGCCCGGCACAGGGCGGCGGGCACCCACAGGAGGACCAGCCCGTCCAGCTTCCAGGTCCGGGCTAGGCGGATCACCTCGTCCTCGTCGCTGGTGGCATGCAACATGAGGAAATAGCCGTTTTCGCGGATCTCCTTCTCCATGGCTCCCAGGATGGTGGAGGAAAACGGATCCTCCAGGACCGTCTCGTCCCTGCGGGGTTCCATGAAGACGATGACCCCGATGATCCGCGAGTTGCTTTGCGCCAGGATGACGGCCCCCATGTTGGGGGCGTATTCCTCATCCTTCAGGAAGGCTTCGACCCGCCGCCGCGTCTCCGGGGACACGCGCGCGGTCCTCCCGTGGAGGACGTTCGAAACCGTCGTGGGGCTTACGCCCGCCTTTCGTGCGATCTCCTTGATGGTCGGCATGCCGTATCCGTTCGTGCCGGGCGGAAGGACCGCCTAGGTCAGGTATCCCAGCCACCGGCTCTGCTGGTCGATCATCCGGTCCACCATCGCGCGGATGCCCCGGACCTGGTGCACCACGGGGTTGGCCAGCAGGGCCTGGACTACGAGCTCCTTCTTGCCCCGGATCACCGCCTCCGCGGTCAGGTCGTAGACCCCCGTGTAATTCCGGAGGAGGGCCAGGTATCCCTTGGGCAGGCCGGAAACCTTCATCCCCGTCACCCCCCGTCGATCGACGACGGCGGGCACTTCCACGGCGATCCAGGACGGCAGGTCCTCCAGCAGACCGTCGTTGAGCACGTTGACCGCGGACTCCCGGAAAACTTCTCCCCCCAGGATGCCGTCGATGATCGGGACGACCCTCTCCAGGGTCTGTAGGCGGATTTCCGGTTTCCCCGGCTGGGTCAGCATGGCACGGTAGTAGTCGTAGAAATCCAGGATGCCCCGATGGTCCACCACGTCCCATGCCCATCCCAGATATTCCCCGAAGTGGCTGTCCGTGGTGATCGGCAGGAGCCCGTAGTTCTCGAGCATGAACTCCACGAGCCTCCGGTCCGCCCACTCGAACCGGCTCGTGCGGTCCGGGATCTCCTTTTCGAACTGCTCATGGCCGGTCAGGACCCCGGTGCGCAGGAAATCCCCGTACACGTCGCTGTAGCCCGGCTCGCGAAGGAAAAAGTCGCGGGCGCGCTTCCTCACCTCGGGATACAGGTCCCTCCCGGTCGAGGACTCGGTGAGCTCGATCATGCAGCTGAAGTGGTTGAGCCCGGCGGCGGTGAAGCTCAAGTCCTTCTCGTCCATGCCCAGCATCCGGGGAAGCCAGCGGGAGAGCCATCCTATCTCGTGGCAGAGACCGACGAAGCGGGCCTCGGGGAAGGCCCGTTTCACCGTCGTCACGATGGCGGTCATGGGGTTGGAGTAGTTGAAGATCCAGGCCTCGGGGCAGAGCTCCATGGCGTCCCGGACGATTTCCAGGATCGGGGGAACGATGCGAAGCGAGTGGAACACCCCTCCGGGTCCCCCGTTTTCACCGTAGACCTGCCGGAAACCGTACTGGAGGGGGATCTTCCAGTCCTCGTCCCAGAGCTGGAACCGGTTGCCCACCTCGATGGAGGAGATGATGAATCGGGCCCCCTTGAACGCGGCCCGGCGGTCCGTCGTGGCGCTTACCGTGAACGTAAGGCCGTTCTTCTGGATGAACTCCCGGGCCGTCCCGAGGACTCCCTCCAGGGCCCGGGCGTTGATGTCCAGAAGGACGATTTCGCTGCCCGCCAGGGTGCTGCTGCAGAAGATGTCCCCGAGGGTCCCATAGCCGAATTGGGCGCTTCCCGCCCCGACCAGCACGATCTTCATACCTTGATACTCCTTGACGTTCCCGGCCCTCCGAAGGGAGGCGAGCCGCGTGTCGGTTATTTTATCGAACCTTCCAGCATTCCCTTGATGATGTAGCGCTGGGCGAACAAATATAGAAGGACCACCGGGAGGATGGCAATGAGGGTCGACGTGAGGATTAGGTCCCACTGCTTGAGGTAGGCCCCCGCGAAGGCCGTCACCGCGATGGGTATCGTCTGGACGACCCCGTTCGATCCGAGCACGAGCAGAGGAAGCAGGTAATCGTTCCAGATCCATATTCCGTTCAGGATCATGACCGTCACGATGATGGGCTTTAGAAGCGGGAAGACGATCTCGAAGAAGATGCGGGCCCGGCCGCATCCGTCGATGGTCGCGGCCTCCTCCAGCTCGTAGGGGATGTTCTTGATGAAACCGTGGAACACGAAGATCGACAGGGGCGCTCCGAAGCCCAGGTAGGCGAAGACGATGCCCGGGACGGTCCCCAGGAGCTTGATTCCGGCGAAGTCCCCCATGACCCGCATCCATCGAACCAGGGGGTACATGAGGACCTGGAAGGGTATGACCATGGCCGCCACGAAGGCCATGAACAACGCCGTGGACCAGGCCGTGCGGTTCCGGACGAGTATCCAGGCCGCCATGGAGGAGAACAGGATGATCACCGCCAGGGACAGGGCGGTGATGACCGTGCTGTCCACGAAGGCCCCGAGATAGTCGACCGTGGGGTTCCGGAAGATGAGTCCGACGTTGACCAGCAGCTGTCTCCACTGGGAGGGCCAGGCGACGGCGTTGAAGATGATCTCCCGGGAGGTCTTGGCGGAGTTCAGGACCACCAGCGCGAAGGGGAACATGAACAGCAGGAACAGCAGGAAGGTTATGAGCTCCAGGGCGGGGATGCCCGCCGGTCCGTGATTCCCGGCTTTCGGGGATCTTCGAGACGTGTCCATCACATCTCCACCTCTTTCTTCTTGTTGATGGAGACCTGGATCAAGGCCACGACGACGAGGGAGACGAACAGCACGACCGCCTTAGCCTGGGCCTCCGCCATGCGGTTGGCGGTCGCCGTATTGAAGATGTTCATCGCCAGGAGCTGGCTGGCCTTGACCGGTTGGTCCAGGAACCTCGTGGCGGGGCCTCCGTTCGTCAACGTGAAGTTCATGTCGAACTGCTTGAACGAGGTCGTCAGGGTTAGGAAGAGGGATATCGTGAAGGCGTTGGCCATCATGGGGATGAGAATCTTGAAGACCCGGGTGAGGTACCCGGCCCCGTCGACGGTCGCGGCCTCCATGAGAGAAGCCGGTATGCTCTGGATGGCCGCGATGTAGATCAGCATGATGTACCCGGCGTATTGCCAGGTATTCACCGCGGACATGGCCCAGATGACGCTGTTCGACCGGCTGAGGAAGGAGGATTGGAGGAACTCCAGGGACAGCGCCTCGCCCAGGTCCACCAGGATGCTGTTCAGGATGAACTGCCAGATGTATCCCAGGACGATGCCGCCGATCAGGTAGGGCACGAAAAAGCCCGCCCGGAAGAAATTGCGGAACCGGATCTTGCTGGTCACGATGAGGGAGAGGATAAAACTTACCACGTTGACCAGGACGATGTTGATGAGGGTATACCCCAGGGTCGCCAGGAACGAGTAGATGAAATCCGGGGCCGAAAACAGGCTCTTGAAATTACGGAGTCCCACGAACGCCACGTCCGGGTTGACCCCGTTCCAATCGGTCATGGAGTAGTAGAGGCCCAGGAAGAACGGGATGATGATGATCATAACGAAGGCGAAGACGCAGGGCGCAAGAAACAGCATGTTCACCAGGGTCTTCTTCCGCATCTCGGTTCCCTCCTTCGCGTCCTCCCCGGGCTGCCGGGAGGCCGGGGACCGTCCGGCAGGATGAATCGGCCCGCCGGACGGCCTCCCGGTCGGATGATCACTTCATGCCGGGCAATCCGGCGATCGCCTTCTTCATGTCCGCGATGAACTGGGAAAGGTTGGCCGGATTCTGCGCGAACAGGTCGTACACGGGAGCGAAGACGTTCTGGCCGGCGCCGTCGGGTAGCATCCCGAAGAAGACGCCGTAGTTGCCGCCCCGGGCGTTGGCCGCCATCAGCTCCTGGCTGAGCTGGCCGCTGGGCTTGAGGGTCACGGACTTGAACGCGGGGATCATGCCGGCCTTGTTGACCATGTAGTCATGCCCTTCCGGAGTGGTCGCCATGGCGGCCAGGAAGGCCTTCGCGGCCTGGGCGTTCGGGCTCTTGCTGTTCACGACGTACCAGCTGGGGGCGAAGAGGTACAGGCCCTTCTCCTCGGTGTCCAGGAACGCGTGGGGCGCGTACCCTATCTTGAACGTCACGCCCAACTGCTTGAGGTTGGGATCCACCCAGTTCCCCTGATGGAGGAACGCCGTCTTGCCCTGGGCGAACGCTCCGACCTGGTCGTCGTAGCTGCCGTTCAGCAGGATGTTCCGGTCCGCGTACTTGAACAGCAGCTGGACGTACTTGGCGTACTGGGTGAAGCGGGGCTCGTCCATCTCGCCCTGCAGCGCCTTCCGGATGACGCTGGTGTCGTCGAAGGCCAGCCCGCCGCCCCAATAGCAGGCCAGGTTGTGCTGACCCGCGACCCACCACATCCCGCCCGCAACGGAGGCGGCCATGGAGACGGGAGCGGAGATCCCGAGCTCCTTCTTCTTCGCGTCCAGGGTCTTGAACGCCTTCTCGTAGGCCGCGCGGGTCGTGAGCGACGCGGGATCGATGCCCGCCTTGGCCAGGATGTCCGCGTTGTACGCGAGCCCGTACCCCTCGATGGCCACCGGGAACCCGACGACCTTCCCGTCCACTTTCAAGGCGAGGTCCGTGTCCTTCACCCAAGGCTCGCCGCTGAGGTCCGCGATGTAATCCTTCCACACCTCGTAGTGGCCCATGCCTTCGATCTGGAAGATGTCCGGCATCTGCCCGGCCTGGGACTTCGCCTTCAGCGCTCCGCCGTAATCGCCGCCCCCGCCCAAGGTCTCGACCTTGACGGTGACGCCCGGGTGGGCCGCCGAGTAGGCTGCCGCGTACCCGTCCAGGGCGTCCTTGATCTCCACCTTGAGCTGGAACATGTTGACCGAAACGTCCTGAGGTTTCGGAGCTTCTTTCTTGGCGCAGGAGGCCGTCATCAAGAGGGCAAGCACCAGCCCTGCAACCGCGAGCGTGGAAACCACTTTCTTCATTTTCTACCCCCCTTTGGGTCCTTCCGGACTTGCTTGGCCGCGTCCGCGACTTCGCGGTCCGCGGGTAGGTGTTGCGCAACACCTACCTCAATTGTAGCACCGTGACCCGGGGTGTCAAGAAAAAGAAGGTCCTGTCGGGAAGAATCGGCGTCCATCGCCCCCATGAACTGGGAAGGAACGTCGAACTTGGGAAGCTTGGGGATCCGGACTCCCCGGTTCGGATTCTAAAACCTCTCCGGGAAATCCGGATCCGATCAGATCGCCGCGTACTCCGCGTAGGAAGCCTGCTCCCGGAGCTTGGACAGGGCGCGCTTCTCGATCTGCCGCACCGTCTCCGGGGAGATGCCCAGCTCCGAGCCGATCTGCTTCAGGGTGTACCGTTCCCCCCCGAAGAACTCGAACCGGTAGAGCAGGATCCGCCGCTCCTTCTCCAGGAGCAGCTCCAGCATCCGCAGGACCTTCTCCCGGGCGCAGACCTCGTCCAGCTGCCGGGAGGGCTCGTAGGTCACATCCTCCACGATGTCGATCACCGAGCCCGAATCCTCCCCGTCCTCGGCGTCCAGGGAAACGAGACTCCCGGACATCTCCAGGACCGAGGTCACGGATTCCTCGGAGACCCGGAGGTCCCGGGCGATGTCGGCGCTGGAAGGCTCGGTCTGGAGGGTCTGGGTCAGGGCGTTGTAGGTCCGCTGGATCCGCTTGAGGAGCTCCTCCTTGCGGTGCGGGAGGCGGATGGCCCGGCGGCTGTTCACCAGGGACCGGGTGATGGACTGCTTGATCCACCAGGAGGCGTAGGTGGAGAACCGCACGTTCTTGCGGTCGTCGAACTTCTCGGCGGCCTTGATGAGGCCCAGGTTGCCTTCCTGGATGAGATCGATCAGGGGGACGTCGTAGGCGGCGAAGGTCCGGGCGATCTTTAC
>CALMRC010000094.1 GCA_937873275.1 uncultured Spirochaetota bacterium | reverse complement strand
GCTACGGAGGGGAGGAGTTCGTGATTGTCCTGCCCGGGGCGGACGGGGCGGCAGCAGGACTGGTCGCGGAACGGTTCCGCCAGGCCCTCGAGGCCGCGGAGGTCCGGGCCCTGGACGGCCGCCCGATACCCCTGACCGCCACCGTCGGCGTTGCGGATCTTTCGGAGGCGAGGGCCGCCGCGCCCGGCGCCGAGGATTCCGACGTACGGCCCGAGGACCTGGTCCAGAAGGCCAGCGACCGGGTGATCGAGGGCAAGCGGAGCGGCAAGAACCGCGTGGTCGGCCCCGCGGGGGTCACCGCGGGGGAGCCCCCCGCGCCTCGGGCCAAGGGCAGGGGCGGCTCCGGGGCCCGCCTGGACATCCTCGTGGTGGACGACAAGGAGCACGCGAAGCTCCAGGTGGAACGAGCCCTGAAGAACCTGGGGGCTCCCCCCGCGGGGATCACCTGGGTGGAGACCCTCGAGGACCTGGAGAAACTCGAGGGCTCCCGGTTCGACCTGGCCTTCGTGGACTTTTTCCTCAGCAAGGACCGGACCTACGGGGTGGACGCGGTGCCCAAGATCAAGGCGGGGACCATCGTGGGCTACAGCTCCAACGCCGCAGCCTCGGAGTTGATCGCCGAAACCGCCCGGAAGCTGGGCTGCCCGATCGCGGCGGCCCTGGAAAAGGACAAGCGCAAGGTCGAAAGCCCCGCGCTGGAGGACTTCCTGGGCACATTCCTGCGAGGCAGGGAAAGGTAGGTCGATATGCACATCGTACTGGCCGGCGATTCCATCTTCGACAACGGCGTCTACGTGCCCGACGGCCCGGCCCTTATCGACGTCCTCCGGGGCGCCCTGGGCAATTCCGGAAGGGCGACCCTCCTGGCCGTGGACGGCAGCGTCACCCTGATGGTTCCCGGACAGCTCCGGGACATGCCGAAGGACGCGGACCGCCTGTTCATCTCCTGCGGGGGCAACGACGCCCTGGCCTGCCGTTTCGTGATCGACGCACCCGCGTCGGGGGCGCCGGCGGACAGGCTGGACGAACCGAGCGATGCCATCCCGCTGGAAACCCTGCCCCTGGCGGCCCCCGGCGCCGCGTTCCTGCGGAACGTCCTGGGCTTCGGCAGGGCCCGGGATGCCCTGCGTTCCCGGCTGGAAGCCGTCGCCGCGGACCCGGACGTCCTGGCTCGGGTCGCGGCCTTGCAGGTCGAGTTCCGGGCCCTGTACCGGGGAGTCTTGGACGCCGCGGCCCGGACAGGCCTTCCGGCCTGCGTCTGCACGATCTACGACAAGATCCCCGGCCTGCCTCCCCGGCACCGGGCGGCCCTGGCGGCCTTCAACGACGTGATCCTCTCGGAGGCCGCAGCCCGGGGCCTCCAGGTGATCGACCTCCGGAACGTGTGCACGGAGCCCGGAGACTACGCGGAATCCTCCCCCATCGAGCCGTCCCTGGCCGGCAGCCGGAAGATCGTGGAGCGCATCCTGCGGGCCGCACGGGACCCGGCACTCCCGGGAGGTCCCTGCAGGGTCTACGCGTGAGCGGCCCCGAAAGCGCCGCGGCCCGGGCTGTTCAAGCCTGGACCGCGGCCTCCGAACTTCAAGAATAGTCTACGCTTCCCGAACTAGCCGTACCCGTTCCCGCCGCTTCGTCCGATTCTTACATCGCCCGCGTTCCCGCCGGGGCGGCTTGTCCCGTCCGCTCCGGCCGCCTTCTTCAGCCCTCACCGCCCCGGGAAGCCCCGCCCCGGAGGTAGCCCCCCAGGGTCTCCAGCAGGGGCTCCAGGGCCCCGACCAGGCGGGAGTCCTCGCCGTAGACCGAGAGCCGGGCGCCGGCCAGGACTTTGGAAGCCGCCTCCGCCAGCTGGGGCCGCTGCTCCACCGGCAGCATCTGTAGCCGGAGCTCGTGGGAGGCCCTGCGGGGCAGGAACTCCCGCTCAACGTCGGCTTCGGCCTTCCTCTTTTCCAACTCCGCCTCCTCCAGGGCCGCGGCCAACTCCTCCAGGCGGAGCTCGTGGCGCCGCCTCCGCACCGGGGCTTCGGCCTCCAGGGTTTCCAGATCCGCGGCCTTCTTCAGGGCGAGCTTCTGGCTCTCCACCTCCCTTCCGGTCCGCTCCGCCTCCAGGGATTCCAGGGTCTTGCGCTTCTCCAGCTCCGTGGCCCGGTGCAGGCGCTCCTCCTCGAAGACCGCCTCCCGGCGCTCGGTCTCGATCGCCTCCTCCTGGATCTTCCGGGCCGAGACGATCCGGGCAAGCTTTACCTCCTCCTCCGCCAGGAGGGCGGCCCGCTCGCTCCGGGCATGGATCTGTCCCCGGGTCTCCGCGTCCAGCCGGGACCGGAGTTCGGCGTCCACGATGTAGACCTGGGCCACCTGCACAACCTCCACGGCGATGCCCCAGCCCTCCTCCGGAGGACCCACCAGGACCTCCAGGGCGCCCCGCACCGCTCCCGTCAGGGTGGTCTTCCTCTGCTCGATGCATTCCCCCAGGGTCATCCGGGACACCAGGTCCCGGAGCTCCGCGAGGCAGCACTGCTTGACCAGGGTGTCGATGGTCGCCAAGCCGTCGTCCGTGGAAAAATCGAAAAGCGCCGCCGCGCGTTCGGGACGGACCACCCGGTAGACCGCCTGGCCCTTGAAGCGCAGGGGGATCCCGTCCCGGGTCTCCTGGGTCATCTCGAAGGACGAGTCGAGCTGGACCCCGGGCACCTTGACCCAGGCCGTCCCGGGGAAGAGGACCGCGTTGGCCGCCTCCCCCAGGTTCGCGAGCCGCCCCTTCCGGGCGGCCACCAGGTACTCACCGGGCCTCGTTCTGGGCATCGTCTCCTCCTTGGAAGGCGCCGGCTTAGGGCTCCGTACCGCCGACCCGCGCGGCGGCCTGTCCCGACCATCGCCTTCCTGAATACAGGATCGCCCGGGTCCCGGCATTTGTAAAATTGATTGTTTTTATTGTTATCATAAGATATTCTTATGCTTAAGTACCGATTGTCCGATGTCCGGCACCCGGAGGCGTCATGGATTTTTTCGCCCTGCGCTGCTTCGTGGAGGTCGTGCGGGAGGGCGGCTTCACCCGGGCGGCGGACCGGGTGCTGCGGACCCAGCCCGCGGTCAGCGCCCAGGTCCGCAAGCTCGAGCTGGAACTCGGGGGCCCCCTCTTCGACCGCTCCCTGCCCGCCCCGGCCCTGACCGAGCGGGGCCGGGAGCTCTATCCCCGGGCCCTGCGCCTCCTGGAGGAGGCGGACGCCCTGGAGGCGGAGCTGCGTTCCGGGGACGGCGAACCCCGGGGCCGGGTGACCCTCGCCTCGGGCCTGGCGGCCATCGAGGGTTTCCTGCCCCCGGTCCTGGGTCCCTTCCGGGCCCGGTATCCGAAGGTCCGGATGACATTGCTCAATCGATCCTCCGAGGGGATCCTTCGGGCAGTCCTGGACGGCCGGGCGGACCTGGGCCTGGGCTGGCTGCCCGGCGGAATCCCCCGGCTGAGGATGGAGGAGATCGGGACGGTCCGCTTCGCGGCCCTCTCCCGGAGGCGGAAGAACGGAGCCGCCGAGGTCGCCGGGGGCGCCGCTCCCGAAGAGGCCGGCCGCCCCGGGAACCTGGCCCGGGAGCCCCTCCTGCTGTTCGAAAAAGGCATCGACCTACGGACCTACGTGGAGGGACGGCTGGGACCCGTGGAGGCGGTCCTGGAGCTGCCGAGCGTCGGGAGCCTCATATCCTACGCGGAACGGGGCTTCGGCACCGCGGTCGTCCCGATCCTGGGGACGCCCAGGCTGCCCGCATCGCTCGAGGTCCGGTACCTCGACGGCGCGCTTCCGCCGCTCCCCCTCCGGCTCTGCGAGCGCGAGGGATCCGCTCCCTCCCGGGCGGCGGCCCTCCTGGCGGAGGCGGTGAGTGCGGCGGCCCTCACTCGTCCACGGCCGGGAGTTCCTCCAGGAGCATGTCCGCCGTGAGGTCGAGTTCGGCCTTCATCTCCTCGATCCGCGCCGCCCGGATCCCCTCGTTCACCTCGGAAAGGCGCGAGCCGAGCACCTCGTCGAACAGGGAGACCACCCTCTGGAGCGGACGGGCCTCGGGCCGGATCCTCCGGAGCTCCTCCGCGGCGGCCGTCTCGTCCCCGTGGACCAGGTACAAAAGACCCAAGGCTACGGCGGGGGACCGGGAGAGCCCCTGCCAGCAGTGGACCGTCCAGCCGTCCGTACCATTCCGGGTATCCTCCAAGAAGCGGACGATCCGCTCGACGTCCCGGAGCTCCGCCACCCGCCGGGGCCGCATGCGCCCGAGCTGGCTCTCGTCGTCCACGTCGAAGAAGGCCAGCCGCAGGATCCGGTCGAAGCGCTCCCGGAAAAGCCGCGGGACCCGGGTGCCCGGCCGGACCGGGGCCAGGATCGCCCGGGGATTGCCGATGGACACGAGGCAGCGGCGGACGGGCTCCCCCCGCCCGAGGCGGTCGGCCAGTTCCAGCTCGCCGAAGACCTGGACGGGGGACGGGTCGAGGAGGAGGGCGGCGGGCGCGGGGCGCCTGCGAATGGATGCGGCGGTCTTCATGAAGGACCCTCCGGTCGGTATGCCAGGAACATACCACGCCTTCGGACCCGGACCCACAAACCGACGATATTCGCCTCGCGAAAAAGCCGTTGCCCGAAAGCCCCCTCGGGTGTAGCATCGAACCATGGAAAATGTATTGAAAAGCCGTGAGATGGAACCGGTTCAAGAGCGCGGTGCCTGCTCGTCCTGCCAGCACTATTCTTGCGGACTCTGCCATGCGTCTCGGGGAATAACCGCACCGGGGAAATACTGCGCGACGTGGGAACCCCGGCGGGAGGTGGACGGATTGACCGTCTGGGACGTGATCGCCCGGGAAGGCTGAAACGGCGCTCGGCCTCCCCTACTTCCCCGCCAGGTAGTCCCGAAGGCTGATCCCGAGAACGGCTTCCCAGCCCGAGCGGTAGTCGTCCACCGTGGCCGGATCGATCCTGCCCAGGATATCGTGGACCAGCCGAAGACGGGTCCCCGCCCCGTCGGGTTCGAGGGTGTACTCCATGGAAGCCGCCACGGCCCCGTCCATGCCCATGGGTCCGTCCAGGACCAGGGTTTTCGGAGGGTCCAGGTGCCGGACCACGGCGTAGACGGCTCCCCCGCCGGGCCAGACCTCCCCGAAAGCCCCGCCCGGGCGCGGGTCCAGGCTGACCGTGGAGCCCTCCCGGAACGCGTGGGACCACCAGGAACCGATGCCCCGGGTCAGGGCCTCGAAGATCCGCTCCGGGGCCGCGTCGAACCGGAACTCAAGATCGATCGTGTCGTGGACGAGGTCTTTCATGGAACCTCCGGCGCTTCCGCGCCCGGCCCTAGTTCGACTCCTCCATCATCTTGTACAACGCGTCGTACCGCGCCCGGACAAGCTTCAATTCCGCCTCGTTCAGCTTGGCCTCCGCGGGCATCGCCAGCATGCTCTTCTTGGCTTCTTCCATGGCCTGGACCTGCTGGGCCTTGTCGGAGGCGGACAGGTAGGGATTGGTCTTGATCTGCGCGATGGCCTCGTCCATCTGCTTGATCATGTCCGGATTCTGGCGCTCCAGGGTCACGTAGGCGGTCAGCATGAAGGCCGTGCCCGCCACGTAGCTGAACCGCGCGAGCGTCCAGCCTTTGCCTTTCAGGAAGGCTTCCACGTCGGCGCCCACGAAGGCGGCCGCCAGGGCCTGGCCGGAGGCCTCGGCCGCGTCGATCTGCCGGCCCTTCGCCTCGAGCCATTGGACCACCGAGGGCCAGTCGGCGATGAGCTTGGCGAGCTCCCGGTCGGTCAAGGGAGCGTCCGAGGACTGCGCCAGGACGGGGGCGCAGAGGGCCAGGACCAGGAGGAGGGCGGCGACGAGCCGGTTGATTGCTTTCATGGCCGTAAGTATAGCGCACCCGTCAAGGGAGGGCGGGACCCGCGCCCGGCGCGGCGCGGTTTTCCGGAGCGGCCCGCCCGACACCCGGCGCCGGCGGCCGCCGGTCCGCCTCCCGGGCCCGCGCGGACTCCGGCCGCGCCCACTTCCACAAGCCCCAGGCGGCCATGCCCAGGAGCACGACGTACTGGGCCGCCACGAAGCGGACGTCCTTGACCCAGTAGAGCCCGACGCCGATCACGTCCACGGCGATCCACCAGGCCCAGCTCTCCGCCCGCCGCCGGGCCAGGAGACCCATCGCGACGAAGCTGGCCATGGTGGTCAGGGCGTCCAGGAAGGGATAGCTCGCGGGCTCCGGAAAGAGGGCGGGGACCCAGAGGTGGAGCCGAGCCACAACAAGGCCGAGGGCCGCCCCGGCCCCCAGGGTGAACGCGGCCCAGGCCAGGATTTCCCGAGGCCGGGAGAAGCCCGTGGGGACGGCCCTCCCCTCGCCCCGGACCTTCTTCCAGGCGAGCCAGCCCCAGACGCTGACGGCCAGGTAGTAGACCTGCTCCAGCATGTCCGAGTAGAGGCGGATCTGCCAGAAAAGGATGCCGTAGAGGATCACCGAGACGATGCCCACGGGCCAGGTGAGCATGTTCTTCCGGGCGATCAGCCAGACCGAGGCGAAGTAGAGTACCGTGCCCGCAAACTCGATCCAGGACAGGGGGTAGTCCCCGATCGCTACCAGGACATTGTCCACCGAGAGGAAGTTCATCGAAGGGCTCCTTTCCGGGTTTCGTGATCCGTTATGGTCTTTACGCGCAGGTCGACGGGACCCCGGATCTCCCGGTACGGGATGCCCCGGGCCTCCAGCTCTTCGACGTTGAGCCGCTGGAGCGCCTGCCGGGACGCGGGTCCGGACCGGTCCGGGGTGTCCTCGAAGGGGATCTCGTCTCCGCAGAGCCAGAAGGACCGCGGCAGGGCCCGGTAGCCGTCCACGGCCCGGACCAGGGCTTCCGAGGCCCGGCCGTGGTAGTACCGGGCGTAGGCCAGGGTCGTGAGGGGGCAGGTGTCCGCGGCCAG
>CALMRC010000093.1 GCA_937873275.1 uncultured Spirochaetota bacterium | reverse complement strand
GGCTGCGGTGATCCGGACGGGGTCCGGTTCGTTCATGGGATACCCCCGGGCCGAGGCGGTTTCGAGAGGACGAACCGAGTATACCCCCGCCCGCGTCTCCCGGGAAGGAAAAAACAACCCTACAATAGCGCACCACCTCCGGCCGGGGAACGTAGACTGCCCGGGAAACCAAGGAGGTCGTATGAAAGAAACCATCATCGAGGTCCGCTCCCTGGAGCGGACCTACCGGAAGGGCCCGAAGGCCCTCGACGGGGTGGACCTGGACGTCGAGCGGGGCGTCCGGTTCGCCCTGCTCGGCCCGAACGGGGCGGGAAAGTCCACCCTGACCCGGATCCTGTGCACCCTCTCCAAGGCGGACGCCGGAGCGGTCCGAATCTGCGGAATCCCCTCCTCCGCCGGGAGCGTCGCGGTGCGGTCCCGCATCGGGGTCGCCCTGCAGGCCGTCCAGACGGATCCCGGGGCCACCGTCCGGGACCAGCTCCGCTTCCAGGGGCGGCTCTTCGGCATGGACGCCCGGGCGGCCCGGGAGCGGGCCGAGGACCTGATCGAGCGGTTCGACCTGGGGGAGGCCGCCGGGCGGAAGGCCGGGGACCTGTCGGGAGGGACCAAACGGCGGCTCCACGTGGCCCTGGCCCTGGTCCACGGCCCGGAGCTCCTCTTCCTGGACGAGCCGACGGCGGGGATGGATCCCGAGGTCCGCGCGCTGTTCTGGGGGGAGATCCTGAGGAGGAACCGGGAGGAGGGGACTACGATCTTCTTCACGACCCAGTACCTGGAGGAGGCCGAGAGGCACGCCGAGAGCCTGGCCGTGATCCACGGCGGAAGGATCGCGTACCGCGGAACCCCTTCGGATTTCACCGCCCGGTACGCCGGCGCCGTCTCGGACGGCCCCGGGGACCTCGAGTCGGGGTACCTGGCCTTTCTGGAGACCCGGCGCGGGACCGCGTCGCCGGAGGACCGGAGCGTTCCGGCCGGCGGAAAGGAGGCTGTCCGTGCGTAGCTCCGGCATGCTGATCGTCGGCCGGGCCCTCCGGCTCTTCGTGCTGAATCCGGCCCCCCTCCTCTCGGGATTCGGGATGAGCCTCTTCTTCCTGATCGTCTACCAGGCGGGCTTGGGGGGGATCGCCTTCCTGCCCCAGTTCGAGGGAGCCGGATACCTGGCCTACCTCCTCCCGATGGGGATCGTTTCCCTGGTGTTCGCCTCCTCCTCGGGATCCGCCCAGGCCCTGAGCCGGGACATCGCGTCGGGGTATTTCCAGAGGCTCGCCCTCGCGCCGGTGCCCCGGTCCTCCTTCGTGCTCGCCGCCATCCTGGCGGACTCGGCGGGCATCTTCCTGTCCGCCCTGGCGGTGGTCGGGGCGGGGGGCCTCCTGGGGGCTCCCCTCCGGGGTGGGCTTCCGGGGGTCTTGGGCGCCGCGGCCCTGGCGGCCCTCTTCGGGGGCGGAGTTTCCGCGGCCTCCTCGGCGACGGTGATGCGGACCGGCAAGGTCGAGTTGGCGGGCGTGATCGGCCAGGTCGTCTTCATGCTCCTCTTCCTGGCGCCCACCTTCGTCCCCCGGGAGCTCCTGGGCGCGAAGTGGATCCGGGCCGTCTCGGTCGGGAACCCTATGACCTACCTGATGGAGGCCATGCGCAGTCTGGTGTCCGGGATCGGCGACCCCGGCTCGGTCCCGTTCGCCGCCGGCATCGCCCTGGTCTGCGGGGTGGGCGGGACCTTCCTGGCCGCCCGCTCGGTGCGGAACGTCCTGAACTGATCGAGGACGAATCGGCGCGGTCGCGGCCGCCCGGGAAGCCCGGGCGGCCGTCTTTTATCCCAGGACCTCCCGCAGGTAGGGACCCGTGACGCTGTCGGTATTCGCGGCCAGGTCT
>CALMRC010000092.1 GCA_937873275.1 uncultured Spirochaetota bacterium | reverse complement strand
GGCAAAGAAGACGCATGAGCTGATCCCGATGTGCCATCCTCTGCTCCTCACGGGCATCGACGTGACGCTGACGCCGGACGCCGCCTCGAGCGCCGTCGAGATCAGCGCCACGGTGCGGACGACGGGCAAGACGGGCGTCGAGCTGGAGGCCCTGACCGCCGTGTCCGTCGCCGCCCTGACGGTCTACGACATGTGCAAGGCCGTGGACAAGGGAATGCGGATCGAGGGGGTGCGCCTCCTGGAGAAGACGAAGGAGGCCCTCTGATGGAACGCACCGGGGAATTCCGGGTCCTATCGATCAACGTCTCCCGGGAGACGGGGGTCCAGAAGGAGCCCGTGGACTTCGCGATCCTCAAGCCCTCCCATGGGATCGAGGGGGACGCCCACGCCGGGGACTGGCACCGCCAGGTCTCCCTCCTTGCGGACGAGGACATCGAGACCATGCGGGGCAAGGGCGTGGACCTGGACTTCGGGGACTTCGCGGAGAACATCACCACCCGGGGCGTGGACCTGGGGGCGCTGCCCGTGGGAACCCGCCTCTGGATCGGAGAGGCGGAGCTGGAGGTCACCCAGATCGGGAAGGAATGCCACCACGGCTGCGCGATCTACCAGGCCGTGGGGGACTGCGTCATGCCCCGGCGGGGCATCTTCGCCCGGGTCCTGGCGGGGGGGAGGATAGACCGTGAGAGTGTCGGTCGTTACCGTATCGGATAGGGCCAGCCGGGGGGAGTACGAGGACCTCTCGGGCCCCGAGATCGAGCGCGTCCTCCGGGAGTCGAATCCCGGCGTCGAGATCGAGCGCCGGATCGTGCCGGACGAGACGGAGGCCATCCTGGGGGCCTTCCGCGCCTCCGGGGAGGCGGACTGGATCCTGACCACCGGCGGAACCGGACCGGCCCCCCGGGACGTCACCCCCGAGGCCACCCGCCGCTGGATCGACCGGGAGCTCCCCGGCATCGCGGAGGCCCTCCGGGCGGAATCCTACAGGGAGACCCGGAACGCCGTGTTCTCCCGGGGGATCGCGGGCATGCGGGGTCGCCAATACGTGGTCAATTTTCCGGGGTCCGTCAAGGCCGTACGCCTGTGCGCCGCGATCCTTGCGCCCCTCCTGGAGCACGGGATCCGCATGGCCTCCGGCGAGGGCCACGGCTGAGGACCGGGCCCGGTACCGGCCTAGGAGTTTGTCGGGTTTCCCACGATAACCAAGGAAAAATCGCATACATGCGATTTTTCTACCTTGCAAACTCCTGAGGAGCCCGATAATCGGGACTTTTTACGCCTATAGGCGTAAAAAGTCCACAAGTCCGACGGGCTCCTAGGCTTCCGCGTCTTCCGCCTCTTCCCGGGCCCTGCGCCGATCCGCCTTCCGCTCTATCCTGCGGGCAACGATCACCGAGATCTCGAAGAGGAAGAGCATGGGCAGGGCCAGGAGAACCTGGGACACCACGTCCGGGGGCGTCAGGATCGCGGCCAGGATGAAGACCAGGAGCACCGCGTAGCGCCGGGCCTTGGCCAGGGCGCTTCCCTTGACCACCCCCAGGGCGGCCAGGATGGCCGTGACCACGGGCAGCTCGAAGGCGGCCCCGAAGGACAGGACCAGGGAGGTCACGAACCCGACGTACTCCCCGAAGGAGAAGACCGCCTCGATCCGTTCCGTCGCGTACTGCAGGAAGAACCGCAGGGTGAACGGCAGGATCACGAAGAACGAGAAGGCCGCTCCGCTCGCGAAGAAGACCGCCCCGAAGAAGAGCCCCGTCAGGATGGCCCGGCGCTCCCTTCGGACCAGCCCCGGACGCACGAACAGCCACACCTGGAAGAGGATGACCGGCGAGGAGATCACGAATCCGGCCAAGACCGCGATGCGGACGTAGGCCAGGAAGAGCTCCGGCGGGGACAGGTACACGAAGGACAGCCCCGTCACGGGGTGCATGAGATACTCCGCGAGGGTCTCGGTGAAGGAGAAGCTGGCGATCGTGGCGGCCGCCAGGGCCGCGAAGGCCAGGAGCAGGCGTTTGCGCAATTCGGCCACGTGGGCCAGGAAGGGCATGGGTGTGTCGCTCATCGCGTTTTCCGGGGGGCCGGGGGCCTCCGGGCCCCCCGTCCGTGCGGTCCCCGCCTATCCCTTCTTCTTCGGGTCCGCGTCCTTGCCCTTCGCGGCGTCCTGGATCTTGGGAGCCTCGTCCGGGGCGTTCACCGCGTCCTCGATGCTCTCGGAGACGCTGCTCGTGTGCTTCTTGAATTCCTTGATGGCCGTGCCGATGGCCTTGCCGATCTCCGGCAGCTTCTTGGGGCCGAAGATCACCAGGGCGATGACCAGGATGAGTATGAGTTCCATGGGGCCGATCCGTCCGAACATTCGATTCCTCCTCGCTTCCGCGCTTCCCTTACCGGATGATACGCTCCGGGCGGGTATAGAGTATAGGGTCCTTCGATTCGATCCGCCCCACGACGGTGATCCCCCGGATCCGGGCGATCTCGTACGCCGTGGTGGTTGGGATGCTCCGGGTCACGACGACGGGAATGCCCGCGGCGGCGGCCTTCAGGATCATATCCGCCGCGATCCTCCCGCTGGTCAGGAGGCAGGCTTCGGGGAAGCTCCACCGGTCCAGGAAGCCCCGCCCGATGACCTTGTCCACAGCGTTGTGCCGCCCCACGTCCTCCCGGACGCAGGTGCGGCCGTCCGAACCCGCCAGACACGCGCAGTGCATGCCCCCGGTCTCGCGGTACAGGACGGCGGCCTCGAACATGGACCGCGCCCGGGCTCGCAGGGTCGCGAGCTCGACCGCGAAGCCCTCCGGCAGGGCCGGGGTGTTCCGGAAGTCCTCCGAGAACTCGAGGCCCGCGCCGCAGCCCGAGGCGATCACCCGGGACAGGCCCAGGGTCTCGTCGCCCAGGGGGGACTTGGTGGTCACCGCCACGATCCGGAGGTCCGGACAGGCGCCCAGGGTCCGTATCTGGCCGGGATCCCGGAGGGATCCCCGGGTAAAGAGATTCCCGGCCGCCAGCTCGTCCAGGTTCTCCGGTGTGCACAGGAAGGTCGCCAGCCGCGAGCCGTTCACGGTGAGCTCCACGGGGTATTCCCGGGCCAGGGGCAGGTCGGGACGTTCGCCGCTCACGGATTCTCCGCCTGGCCGACCTCGTTCCATTCCGTCAGGGCGTCCGCGTGCGCGACGGTCAGGTATCGGGTCGAGTAGAGGTAGCGGGCGCCGTTGGACGCCCGGCTCTCCCGGATGTCCCCGCAGTCCCCGCGTTCCCGGATCCGCGAGAGAATGTCCTCCACCTGCTCGGGACTGAGCCCGAACGGCGAAGCCCGGAAGAAATCCAGGGGGGTCGGCCGGGGATAGACCCGGGAGTCCTCCCGGACGGTCTCCACGACGAGGCCCACGAGGTCCTTCTCCGCGAGGCGGAAGAGGTAGGCCGCGTAGGACCGGGTCATGGCCAGCTCGCTGAAGAAATACGCCTCCACCCGCCCGTCCATCCTCTTCAGGTCCTCGGCTCCGGATTCCTCGATCTCCCGGAGAGGATCCGGTGCCCGCGGGGAATCCGCCGGCGCCGCCTCGAGGAGGGAGGAAAGTAGGGTCAACCGGCCCGCGGCGCTGTCCCGGCGGATCGTCTCGACCGCGGACGCCCCGGGGTCGACGGTGGTGGTTCCTGAGGTATCCATCGCTATCCTTGATTAAAAAATACCGGAAATGTCGTTCTTCGTCGACCGGCCCCGCCGGCGGATTGCGGGCCCCGCGCGGATCACGCGCGGGGCCCGCCCGGGAACCGGCCGTCCGGAAAACCTTTCACGGTTTCCCGGGCGGTCCCGATCCCCGGCCGGATCGCCGGTTCCGTCAGGCGGGGAGCAGGCCCTTCGCCCCCAGTTCCTCGGCGACGTCCTTGAGGCCGACGGCCTCCAGGGCGGCCTTGGTCGGGGCGCCGGTCTTCTCGTCCCAGCCGAACTGCTTGTACACCATGCCGAGCCCGAGGTCCAGATCGCTCTTCTCCATCTGGATCGTGCCCTTGGTGAACTGGGCGATCTCCTTGCCGTCCTTCTTGTCCGGCGTGTAGATCCACTTGTTCATGGCGTCATGGGTGTTGCGCATGTCCACGGTGCCCATGGACCGGACGGTGAGGGCCCGCAGGAGGGTGACGACCCGTTCGGCGTCCTTGTCCAGCTCCGCCTCGGTCTTGGCGACGCCCGTGACGGCGGAGAAGAACTGGGATTCCAGGGAGGTGTCGCCCCGGTACTTGCGCTCCTTCAGGGGGCTCACAGCCATGGGCCACATCCAGTTGCACAGGGTCAGGGAGTCGTGGAGCCGTCCGCGGACCACGGCGTACTTGATGAACCGGGCCTTGTACTCGTTCATCTTCGTATAGTCCATGGGCGCGTCCAGGGCGTCCGGGGAACCGAAGATCTCCCCGGCGATCTCCTTCTGGATCGCGATGGGAAGCTTGGACCCGATGAAGTTCATGTGGGAGTGGTTCTGGGAATCCCGGTTCGTGAGGCAGGAGATGAGGGCCCCTACCTGGGCGCCCGCCTCGTTGGAGTGGTGGACCGGGTAGCCGCCCCGGGTCCAGAGCTTGTTGTCCTTGTAGTCCCAGTACTCGTCCCCGAGGCCCCAGCGCTGGGCGAACCAGGCGGATCCGTCCGCGATGTGCCAGATCTCGCCCTTCTTGTGGGCCACCCGGTCGTAGAAGTCGATGAGGAAGGTGGCGTCCCCCTTCTCCAGCTTGTCCCAGGGGATGGAGGCGTACTCCTCGGCGGGCAGGACCTTCTTGAAGATTCCCTTGGTGTACAGGTACTTCACGTCCCGGCCGATCTGGCCGTAGTTGCACCATACCCCGAGGTCGTCCACCATGGTGGTCCCGATGGCGTTCCCGACGATGGAGGAGTCCTCGCCGTTGCCGTCGAACTCCTTGATCCCGTTGTACATGACGCCCCGGGGACCGGACCAGCCGACGCAGGTGTTGGACACGAAGGGATCCATCCCGTACTTCTCGAGCTGGGGAACCTTGAGCTGGGAGTGGCAACGGATCGGGCAGTGGGCGCAGCCGCCCATGCGCACGGTGTACTTCTCCGCCCCGGCGCCCAGGTCGAACACGGCCTTCATTGTACGGAAGCCCACGGACTGCATGTCGTGGGGATCGCAGGTGCCGGTCTCCACGGGAGGATTCGCGGCGCCCCAGTAGAGGCCCGGCCGTCCCGTCCAGCGGGAGCCCTTGTCGGAGAACTCCGCCCAGGGCTGGGGGCTCGAGGGCACCACCATCTGGTTGTTGGCTCCGATGATGCTCATCATGTACTTGTCGAGTTCCATGAGTTTGGACCGATCCGCGGCGACCTTGACGGAACCCGTGCCCTTCACGGCCACGGCCTTCACGTTCTTGGCGCCCAGGATGCCGCCGTGGCCCCCCGCGGAGTGGGAGGTCCCGGTGCGGATCACGGCCATGTTGAGCTGGTTCTCGCCCGCGGGTCCGATGGCCGCCACCTGGGCTTCCTTGCCCATCTGGCTGTCGATCATGGCCATGGTGTCGAAGATCCCCTTGCCCCACAGCCAGCGGGCGTCCTCGATCTTCACCTTGTCGTCCTCGATGCGGATCCAGACCGGCTTGGGCGCCTTGCCCTCCAGGACGATGGCGTCCCAGCCGGCGTACTTCATCTCCACGGAGAAGTAGCCGCCCATGTGGGAGCTGCCCGCGCCGTGATGCGAGCTGGTGGGCAGGAGGCTGACGATGGTGGTGCGCCCGGAGCAGGGGACGCCGGAGCCGCAGAGGGGACCAGCGCCGAAGATCAGCTTGTTCTCGGGGTCGTAGGGATGGGTTCCCGCGGGGACCTCGTCCCAGAGGATCTTGTAGCCGATGCCCTCGCCGCCGATGAAGTCCTTGTACTTCATCGTGTCGTCGATGGAGACCTTTCCGTTCGTGAGGTCGACGCGGAGAATCTTTCCGGTCCAACCGAATGTCTGCGCCATATGTTTCCTCCTCGCCTTACGCGGTCGCGCCGCTCACGGCGCTGGCGCCGCTGGTCGCGTCCGCACCCCAGAGAAGCTTCTCGGCCTCTTCCCAGGTATAGAACTTGATGGAGCCGGTGGGGCAGGCCTTGGCGCAGGTCGGGTCGCCGTCGCAGAGGCTGCACTTGGTGGAGACCCGGGTCTCAGGATCCAGGGTGGCGATGTGCCAGGGGCAGGCGTCCTGGCAGGCCCCGCAGCCGACGCAGCGGCGGGCGTCCACGATCCGGGCGCCGGTCTTCTTGTCGGCCTTGATGGCGCCGGCGGGGCAGGCGTCCCCGCACTTGGGCTGGGCGCACTGGCGGCAGGTCTGGGCCACGATGCGGAAATTGCCGTGCTGGCCGTCCGCGAGGGCGTAGGCGGAGGAGACTCCCTCGACGCCGTAGTTCAGGTTCCGGGAAATCTTCACCCGGGCGACGTACGCGGACGCCTTCCCGTCGTTCCGGACGGTGCAGGCGGCCTCGCAGCGTCGGCAGCCGACGCAGAGGTTGGGATCCTGGACCATGGCCCCCGACGGGGTGGCCCATACTTTCAGGTTTTTCCCGTCCTGGGTGCGGACCATGGTGGCGCACCCGAGGGTAAGGGTTACAAAGGCCCCGGCGATACCGGTACCCGCGATTCTCAAGAAATCGCGGCGGGACGACGTGGAGCCCAGCAAGCCTTCCTCGTTCTCCTTGCTTTCGCTCATCGCTCTCTCCTTGCCCCGGGCGCGTTGGTGGTACCCGGGGCGGGTGTTGGCGCGTCGTCTCCTTTCCGATGCCGTGGAGGCGGGAGGCGCGCGGGTTTCCCCGCGCACCCTCAAGGGGGCGGCAACGCCGTCCCCTAAGGACCCGGGATCCTGCGGGCCCTTACAAGCTCGGGTAGATCCTCGGGTTCGGAGGCGGATGTGAAAGAACTTCGCGGGGATACGCCGTATCTCCCGCCAGAAGCAGGATAGAGGTATTGGAGTGATCCTGTCAAGCAATAATTTCTTTTATATCTATATGTATCAATATATATTTTCTTATATGTTTAGGATAGAAACCCTCCTCGTACCCGGACCGCTCCGGCGCTCGCCTTGACCCGGTCCCGAGGCTTCGGGTACCCTACGGGCATGGCTCGCCCCCTGCGCCCGGGAACCCTTATTAAAGCGACCTTGATCACCGCGTTGCTTTCCGCCCTCATCCTGGGCGTCGGCATCGGCGTCGCCATCGCCACGACCCGCAACATCGCCAGCGTGGAGGATTTCACCGACTTCAACCCCGCCCTGCCCACCAGGATCCTGGACATCAAGGGCCGGCTGATCACCGAGTTCTTCTCGGAGGAGAAGCGCGAGATCGTAGCCCTCAAGGAGCTGCCCCAGCACCTCGTGGACGCCTTCATCGTCCGGGAGGACCAAGATTTCTGGAAGCACCACGGGTTCAGCCTCCGGGGCATATTCCGGGCCGCCTTCGGGGTGATCACCCGGCGGAACCTAGGCGGCGGGTCCACGATCACCCAGCAGCTTGCCGGAACCCTCTACGCGGACCGGACGGACATCAGCCTTCGACGGAAGATCGTGGAGCTCTGGTGGGCCCTCCAGCTGGAACGCAGGTTTTCCAAGCAGGAAATCCTGGAGATGTACCTGAACCGCATGATCATGGGCCCCGGCGTCTACGGGGTCGAGGCGGCCAGCAAATTCTTCTTCGGGCATTCCGCCCGGGAGGTCTCCGTGGCGGAGGCGGCCATCCTGGTCATCCAGCTCTCCAGCCCCACCCGGTACAACCCCTTCCGCAATCCCACCCTGGCCCGGGAGCGCAGCCGGGAGATACTGGACCAGATGATCTCCCTGGGCTATATCGCGAAGGAGACCGCCGACGACGCCTTCGCTTCCTATTGGGAGAACTTCGACTACACCCGGTCCGCCTCCAGCGCCTTCTACATGCGGGACGACAAGGCCCCCTGGTTCAGCGAGTACGTCCGGCGTCAGCTGGAGGGTATGCTCTACGGATCCCTGGACATCTACAAGGACGGATTCACGGTCTACACGACCCTGGACCTGGATTACCAGGCCTTCGCGGACCGCTTCATGGCCCGGGGCATCGAGCAGGCCAACAAGGAATACCTGGCCTCCAGCACCCTCCGGCTCAAGGAGGCCGAGTCCACCTACATCCCGATCGTGGAGATGCTGGGGCTGACCTTCAACCTGGAACCCCTGTTCGTGTCGGACTCCAAGGTCCAGAACCGCTCCCAGGAATACTACCGGGGAACCCTGAACCCGGCGATCGACTCCCTGGCCCTCCTCTTCGGGATCGGGGACCTCCGGACGGCCACCAAGGCCAGCTACGACCAGGTCCGCCTCCAGATGGAGAAAGCAACCGTCGAAGGGGCCCTGATCACCATCGAGAACGAGACGGGGCACATCAAGGCCATCGTGGGCGGCTCCAAGTACGACCAGTCCAACCAGCTGATCCGGGCGACCCAGTCCCTCCTGATGCCGGGGAGCTCCTTCAAGCCCCTGTACTACTCCGCCGCGATCGACAGCCGCAAATTCACGGAAGGGACCCTGATCTACGACACCCCCGTGGTCTTCTACAACGACGACGGGACGCCCTACATCCCCCTGAATTACCGGGGCGAATGGAAAGGCCCCGTACTGACCTGGCTGGCCCTCGCGAAGTCCATGAACGTGCCCTCCGTGAAGGTCCTGGACGCCATCGGGTTCGACGCGGCCATCAACCGCGCGGCCGCCCTCCTGGACGTGACGGATCCCGCGGAGATCCGTCGGACTTTCCCCCGCCTCTACCCCCTGGCCCTGGGGGTGATCGGCGTGTCCCCCCTCAAGATGGCCCGGGCCTACTCCATCTTCGCCAACCAGGGCCGGGAGGTCACCCCCATCGCCATCCGGTCCGTGGAGGACCGCCAGGGACGCGTCTTCCTGGAGCCGGAAAAGGAACTCCGCACCCAGCAGAAGAAGAAGGGCTCCGCGATCCAGGTCCTCTCCCCCCAGAACGCCTATGTCATGACGGACATGCTCCGCCGCACGGTCTCGGACGGTACTCTCCAGTATCCCACCGCCGGGGGCAAGCTCTTCACCTACAAGGATGAGGACGGCCGGAAGTACACCCTGCCCTCCGCGGGAAAGACGGGCACCACCCAGAACTGGGCGGACGCCTGGACCGTCGGCTTCACGCCCTACATGACCACGGCGGTCTGGTTCGGCTTCGACCGTCCCGGCAACTCCCTGGGTGTCACCCAGTCGGGGGCCGCCATCGCCGGCGTCCTGTGGGCGAACTACATGGAGGCCATCCACCGGGGCCTGCCCTTCAAGGACTTCATCCGGCCCCAAGCCGGCCTGGTGGACGTGAAGGTCTGCGCGAAATCGGGTCTCCTGCCCACGGACTACTGCGACGAGGGCCTCGTCAACCTCGTGTATTACGAGGGAACCCAGCCCCACCAGTACTGCGACCTTCACCAATTCTCGTCCCAGGCCGCGGACCGGGGCATGCAGACCCTGAGCCGCCAAGGCTCCCTGTTCGGCGGGGTCGACATCGACACGACCCTGAACCTGGACCTGCCCGACCTGGACCAGCTGTTGAAACCACCCGCTCCGCAGACTCCCGTCCCCTCCGCCCCCGGGACCGCCCCGTCCCCGCAGGACCCGTCCGCCCCCCCCGTG
>CALMRC010000091.1 GCA_937873275.1 uncultured Spirochaetota bacterium | reverse complement strand
GCCGGCCGTAGTGCCCGGATCCGGGCGGCCAGGGCGTCGAGGTCGAAGCTCTCCCGGTCCAGGTAATCCGTCTTGCTCACGACGACGATGTCCGCCTTGGTGAACATCACCGGGTATTTCAGGGGCTTGTCGTCCCCCTCGGGCACGGACAGGAGGGCCAGATTCACGTGGGCCCCCGTGTCCACCTGGGCGGTGCAGATCAGGTTTCCCACGTTCTCGAGGAAGACGATGTCGAAGGGCGGCTCCGCGCCGTCCGTCCCGATGCGATTTCCGGTCTCTCCTTCCGGCGGCAGGACGCCCAGCTCCGCGAGGCCCCGGCGGACCATGTAGGCGTCCAGGTGGCAGAATCCACCCGTGCGGAGCTGGACGGCCCGCCACCCCCGGGCCTCCAGGGCGTCCGCGTCCACCCGGGAATCCAGGTCCGCCTCGATCACCGCGGGCCGGAGGGGCGGGGACAGGAGGGGAAGGAGACCGGCCAGGAGGGTGGTCTTGCCGGATCCCGGGGATCCCATCACGTTGACCAGGAGGATGCCCCGTGCCGAAAGGGAGTTCCGCAGGGCCGCGGCCCGGTCCTCGTTGTCCTGGAGGATGGAAGTCCGGACGTCGATGATGCGGGAGTCCCGGCTCATCGGGGAGTTCCTTCCGGCTCGTCCGGTACTTCGATGGATTCCAGGACGTATCCGAACTCCGGAATCGGATCCTCCCCGGCCGGGGCTTCCCCGGGCGGTCCTCCGTCCCGGCGAACTCCCAGGACGGCCCCTTCCGCGGCGGTGCCCCGGGCCGCGACGCGGAAGTACCGTTCGAGCCAGAGGGGGTCGGCGTCGCAGAGGCTCCCCACGCGGAGGTTCACCCGGAGGATCCGTGCGCCCGGCGGCGCCGAGGCCAGGGACAATTCCAGGACCCGTGTTATAATCGGCAATTCGTGCACGCCTCGACTATAGGCCGGTATCCGGGCTCGGGCAAGGACCCCGGAGCGGCCTACGGGGCGTGGGGCCGGCCGGGCTTCGGGCCACCCGATTCGGGGCGGAGGCGGATCATGGGGATGGATCGCGGCGAACGCATAGGTATCCTGGGGGCCGGGGCGGCGGGTCTGTCCCTGGCCCGGCGGCTGGCGGATTCGGGGTTCCGGTCCGTGACGGTCCTCGAGCGGGAGGCCGAGCCGGGCGGGAAGTGCCGGACCTTCCGCGCCGAGGGGCTCAACTGGGAACTGGGGGCCGTCCTGGCCACCACGGACTACCGGGATACCCTGGACCTCATGCGCCGGGTCGGTATGGAGCCCTGGCGTCCGGGACTGCCCGCGGGGAGGCCGGAGACTGGCTGGGAAGCCCGGGGCTTCTGGCACTGCCGCCGCCTCTTCCCCGGGTGGATCCGCGTCGGGGAGCTACCCGCCGGGATCCTCCAGATCCTCCGCTATCATATCCTGGCGCCGAGGTACCGGGCCGCCTTCGGTCCGGGACATTCGGGCACGCCCGATGAGCTCGCGGATTCCTTCCAGTCCTGGGTGGACCGCCACGGCATGGGTGTCCTGGCCAAGGCCATCTCCATTCCCTACACGACCTTCGGGTACGGCTACTACGACGAGTCCCCGGCTGCCTATGTCCTCAAGTTCTTCGAACCCGGGCTCGTCCGGGCCCTGGCCCTCCAATTCAAGTTCTTCAAGTGGCGGGAAGGCGTCCAGACCCTCTGGGAGCGTCTGGCCGCGGATCTGGACGTCCGGTACTCCCGGGAAACGGAGAGGATCCGCCGTGGCGGGACGGTGGAAGTAGCGGGCCGGGATCGCAAATCGGGAGAACCCTTCCGCCTCGAGTTCGACCGCCTGGTCCTGACCGGTCCCCTGGACGAGGCGCCGGGATTCCTGGACGCCTCGGAGGAGGAGCGGGACCTGTACTCCCGAATTTTGTACAAGGATTACCGTGTCTACCTGAAACGGGCCCGGGGATTCCGGGTTCCCGCGGGCTTCGCCCCCGCCCGGTTCGACCGCTCCGGGATCGGACGGACCATGATCTGGGACGAGAGGGTTCCCGGAAGCGGGGTCCACACCTTCTACGTCCTGGGAGACGGGACCCGGTCCGACGAGGAGGTCGAAGCGGGCCTGGACGAGGACATCCGCGCCCTGGGCGGGGAGCCCGGCCCGACGGTAGCTCGGGTCCGGTGGAAATACTATCCCCACGTTTCCTGCGAGGATTACCGGTCCGGCTGGTACTCCCGGTTCGAGGCCCTCCAGGGCAGGAATCGCACCTACGCCTGCGGGGAGATCGCCTCCTTCTCCACCGTGGAGCGCGTGATCCGCTATTCCCGGGACCTGTCGCGGCGATTTTTCGAGTAGGCGGGCCGGATCCCGACCCGCCGCGGCGGCCTTGACGGGCCGGCCCGTTCCGGGCATCCTGTCCCCGACGAGCGAGGGATCCGTGGAACGCGGTTAGAGTCCGCGGCGGTCCCGCCACTGTAACCGGGGAGAGTGCCGACACGCGCGGCCCGCGAGCGATCGCGGACGGCCGCGCGGCCATTGGGGGCCGGAAGCCTCCGAGAAGGCGTCGGCGACGATCGACGATCCGGAAGCCAGGATACCGGCCCTCCGCTCCCCCGCAAACCGGGCGCCCTCGGGCTGTCCGGGCGGGGAACCTTCGCGGATCGAGGAGTCGTCGTGCATCCCCTCCCAGGAGGCCGCCCCGGGCGGCCCGAAGTCCCGGCGGACCCCGAGTCTCCCCCGACGCCCTAGGACAGGACCACGCCTTCCGGTCCGCCGCTCCCGGAAACGGAGCGGAAAGGAGCGGAACATGCGCAAGGCGGCATGTTTCATCGTCGCCGCGGCCCTCGCGGTATTGGGGCCCGGCGCGCAGGTACAAGACCTCGGAGAGGTCTCCGTCACGGCCGAGGGCTGGAGTCCGTCGGCCCTGGCCCCCGGCGGATCCGTCGTGGTGGTGACGGCGGAGCAGATCGAGGAATCGGGGGCCGCCAACGCGGCGGAGGCCCTGGAATCCGTCCCGGGCTTCCACTCCCTGGACTACGGGAACGCCGGGAGCGTACGGACGCCCTCCTTGAGGGGGGCCTCGAGCGGCCAGGTCCTGGTGATCGTGGACGGGACGCGCCTCAACGACGCCCGGCAGGGGAACGTGGATCTGGCGCAGATCCCCGCGGAATCCATTGAGCGGATCGAGGTCCTCAAGGGCGGGGCGTCCTCCCTGTACGGGGCCGACGCCGTGGGCGGGGTCATCGTGATCACCACCAAGCGGGGAGGGAACCCCCGGCTTGCCGTGACGGCGGAGAACAAGGTGTTTCCCGCGGCCCTCGGCGAGGACTTCGAGTATCTCTACGCCGCGCAGCGCGTCGGAGCCGTCCTGGATACTCGGATCGGAGCGGCGGGACTCTCCGTCTCGGCTTCCCTGGAGCGGTCCGGGGACTCCTTTCCGGCCGCCCGGGATGGCGGCTCGGTCCTTGTTAGGGAGAACTCGGGCTATTTCGGCGGTTCCGGCTCCCTCGGGCTCGAGGCGCCCGCGTTGGGAGGCATCCTCTCGGCGGGACTATCGGGACGCTACGCGGACTTCGGAGTTCCGGGTATGGCGAGCTCTCCGTCCCCGAACGCGGAACAGCGGAACCGGGACTTCCGGGGGACCGCGGCCTGGTCCAACGACGCGCTCCTGGACGGCCGCCTGTCCCTGGACGCCTCGGCCTTCGGCGTTTGGTCCCGGTTGGAATACGAGGATCCGGACGAGCCGTCCGACGACCGCCACGACACCCTCTCCGCGGGAGTGGATCTCCGGTTCCGGGTTCTGGCGGGGGATCGACTGGAGATTCCCGCGGGGATGGAACTCCGGTACGACGGAGCGGAGAGCACCAAGGTCGGCGATCCCCGGCGGTACCACGCGGGAGCCTACGCGGCCCCGGTCCTGGCCGTCGGCCGGGGGTTGAAGGTCTCCCCCTCCGTACGCTTCGACTGGTACGACGACTACCCGGCGGGACTCACGTATTCCCTGGGGGCCTCGTTCGCGCTTTCCGAAGCCGTGGCCCTGAAGGCCACGGCCGGAAGGTCCTACCGGGCCCCGGCGTTCAACGACCTGTACTGGCCCGCGGATCCCTGGACGGCGGGCAACCCGGGCTTGCTTCCGGAAGTCTCCTGGTACGGCGAGTTCGGCTTAGAGTCGAAGCGGAGCCGTCTCGAAACCGCGTTCGACGTCTACGCACGGTATACGGATGACCTCATCCAATGGGGGGATCCCGACGGCGATTTCGTGTGGCGCCCGGAGAACCTAGCCGCCGCCGTCTTCTTCGGTGCCGACGCGGAAGCCTCCTTCAAGGACGGACCGCTTTCGGTGTCCGCCTCGTACGCTCTGCTGCTTTCCTATGATCTGTCCTTCGGGAAGACGCTGGCCGACGATGTCCGGGTGCCCAACAAGCCGGTCCACACCGTCAAGCTGGAACCTGCCCTCCAAACCGGTCCCGTGAGGATGACGGCGAGGGGCTCCTGGAGGAGCGAACGATACCAATCCCCGACGGTCACCCTGGATCCTGTCCTGCTCCTGGGAGCGCGAATGGAGTGGGAAGCCTCCCGGAATCTCGCCGTCTACCTGGACGGGGAGAACCTCCTGAACAAGGCATACTCGGAAATGGACGGCTACCCCATGCCCGGAATTACTCTCAAGGCCGGGGTGAGGATCGTGATGTAGTGGGTCCGGCGCCGCGGGGCCTCGATGCGGGCGGCGCGGGATTTGCTTACGGGCTTCGTGACACGTGGCGGCGGTCCTACGGGGCCGCCGCCTTGGTTTCCAGGGAAAACCGTACCGCCAGGTCGAAGGCGAGGGGCGCGCCTCCGGGATTCGGCACGGGGAGGCAGGCGGCCACGGTCTGCCGGGCGGCCCTGTCCAGGAGGGAACTTCCGGAAGTGCGGACGATTTTTAGGTCCGCAAGGCCGCCGGACCCGTCCAGGAATATCTTCAGCCCCACGACGCCCTCGGTGCCCCGGATCCGGGCGGCCTCCGGGTAGACCAGGGCCGTCTCCACCCGGGCCCGGAGCAGGGCTGCGGCTACCTCGGCCGGGGCGCGGCCCTCGCCGGCGGCCGCGGGTCCCGACGTGTCGGGCCCTTCCGTCCCGGCCGGATCCGTCC
>CALMRC010000090.1 GCA_937873275.1 uncultured Spirochaetota bacterium | reverse complement strand
GCGGGAATAGCTCAGTGGTAGAGCGCGACCTTGCCAAGGTCGATGTCGCGGGTCCGACTCCCGTTTCCCGCTTACGGTGAAGGCGATCCGGATACGTTCGGATCGCCTTTTTTTTGCCCTCCCGGAATCGCGGACCCCGTCCGCGGGGCGTCCGATGAACGGTGGGCGCGGGTTTCCCGGTTCGTATCGGAGGCTTCCGTTTGGAGCCTCCTTGCTATACTATTCCAGGAAAAGAGGATACGCGCATGATAGCCAGCAAGAAGATCGAGCGACTTCCCGATTCCGCCGCCCGCCTCACGGTGACCGTGGGCGCCCGGGAGGCCCGAGCCGAATACGACGCCCTCCTGGCCGAATATTCCAAGAAGGCCCGGATCGACGGCTTCCGGACGGGCAAGGTGCCCGTGGCCGTCCTGGAGCGCAAGTTCGGCGAGGAGATGCGGGTGGAGGCCATGGGCCGCATCCTGGAAAAGGGGGTCGAGGAGGCCCTGAAGGACGAGACCCTCGTCCCCCTGGCCTACTCCGGCCCCGCCCTGGAGGGGGACCCCGCGTTCGAGTTGGACAAGGATTTCACCTACACGGTCACCTACGACGTCTTCCCGGAGGTCAAGCCCGGCGACTGGAAGGGCATCGAGATCGAGATTCCCCAGGTTTCCATCGCCAAGGCGGACGAGGACCGGGAGCTCCAGGAGATCCGGGAACGGAACGCCATCGTGGTGGAGAAGGACTCCAAGGCGGCCGCCGCCAAGGGCGACATCGTGACCGTCGACTACCGGGAGCTCGCGGCGGACGGGTCCACGGTGCCCGGCAGCGAGAGGGCGGACTTCGTATTCGAGATCGGCACCGGCTACAACCTCTTCAAGTTCGACGACGACGTGGTCGGCATGAAGAAGGGCGACGAGAAGACCCTCGAGAAGACCTACCCCGCGGACTTCGAGAACAAGGACCTGGCGGGCAGCACCCGGAAGATCGCCGTGTCGATCAAGCAGATCAAGGTCAAGAAGCTCCCGGACCTGGACGACGAGCTGGCCCAGGACGTGTCCGAGAAGTTCAAGACCCTGGAGGACCTCAAGGCGGACCTCCGGAAGAACATGGAGCGCCGGATGGAGGCCCGCCTCCGCCAGCTCAAGGAGAAGGCCATCGTGGAGGCCCTCCTGGCCCGGTCCGAGGCGGAGCTGCCCAAGTCCATGGTGGACGCCGAGCTGGCCATGCGGTGGCGGAACTTCGTCCAGCAGACCACGGGAGGGGACGAGAACCAGATGGCCCGCCTCCTCACCATGACCGGACGGACCCCCCAGTCGGTGATCGACGAGTGGCGCCCCTCCGCCGAGAAGGCCATCCGCACCCGCCTGGTGCTGGAGAAGCTGACCGAGGAGGGCAAGTACGAGGCCTCCGAGGAGGACCAGGAGCGGGAGTACGCCAAGATGGCCGAGGAAAGCTCCCTATCGGTGGACGAGGTAAAAGCCGAGTATAAGAAGCATGACGCCCTGGAGTACCTGAAGGATCGCATCCGGGAAGACAAGCTCATGGAGGCGATCCTGGCGGAAGCCAAGATCAAGAAGGGCAAGAAGACCGCCTTCGTGGACTTGTTCAAGGAATCTGAGTAACTTACTTCCGCGAGGTGTACGGATGGACGAGAAAATGATCTACGTGGTCCCCAGCGTGGTGGAGCAGACGGGCCTGACCGAACGGGCCTACGACATCTTCTCCCGCCTGCTGAAGGACCGCATCGTATTCATAGACGGCGAGATCAACGACCAGAACGCGGACATGATCGTGGCCCAGCTCCTCTTCCTGGAGAGCCAGGATCCGGAGAAGGACATCGACCTGTACATCAACTCCCCCGGGGGCTCGGTGACCGCGGGGCTGGCCATCTACGACACCATCCAGCACATCCGGCCGGACGTGAAGACCATCTGCCTCGGGCAGGCCTCCTCCATGGGGGCCCTGCTCCTCGCCTGCGGAAGCGCGGGCAAGCGCCTGGCCCTGCCCTCCTCCCGTGTACTGATCCACCAGCCCTGGGGCGGGGTCCAGGGGCAGGCGTCGGACATCAGCATCCAGGCCCGGGAGATCATCCGCCTCAAGCGCATCACCGTGGAGTACTTCGCCCGCCATACCGGCAAGGACGTGGACACCGTCGCCCGGGACATGGAACGGGACCTCTTCATGTCCGCCGAGGAGGCCCTGGAATACGGCCTGGTGGACAAGATCCTGGAGCGGAGGAAGCATGGCAAGACCGAAGAACGGAGCTAACGGGGGCGACACGAGGGAGTGCTCCTTCTGCGGGAAGAGCGCGGAGTTCGCCAAGCGCCTCATCGCCGGCCCCGGGGTCTACATCTGCGACGAGTGCGTGCAGGTCTGCAACCAGATCCTCTCCGAGGACGACGTCCACCTCACCACCAACTTCTCCGAGGACGTCCCCAAGCCCCGGGAGATCAAGGACTACATCGACCAGTACGTGGTGGGACAGGAGTACGCCAAGAAGGTTTTATCCGTGGCGGTCTACAACCACTACAAGCGGATCGCCAACTCCGGCAAGGTCCAGGGCGGCGTCGAGATCGAGAAGGCCAACGTCCTCCTGATCGGACCCACCGGATCCGGGAAGACCCTCCTGGCCCGAACCCTGGCCAAGAAGCTCAAGGTGCCCTTCGCCATCGCCGACGCCACCACCCTGACCGAGGCCGGGTACGTGGGCGAGGACGTGGAGAACATCCTCCTCAAGCTCATCCAGAACGCCGGGGGGAACATCTCCGCCGCCGAGCGCGGAATCATCTACATCGACGAGATCGACAAGATCGCGAAGAAGGGGGAGAACGTCTCCATCACCCGGGACGTCTCCGGCGAGGGGGTCCAGCAGGCCCTCCTGAAGATCATCGAAGGCACCGTGGCCAACGTACCGCCCCAGGGGGGCCGCAAGCATCCCCAGCAGGAGTACCTCCGGATCGACACCACGAACATCCTGTTCATCTGCGGCGGGGCCTTCGTGGGCCTGGACCGGATGATCGAGAACCGGGTGTCCAAGGCGGCCCTGGGCTTCGGCGCGGAGGTCAAGGGCAAGAAGGACCGGGACCTCCGGGAGATCTTCTCCCACCTCCATCCCGAGGACCTCATCAAGTACGGGATGATCCCCGAGTTCATCGGGCGCCTGCCGATCCAGGTGAGCCTCGAGGACCTGAAGCTCGAGGACCTCCGGAGGATCATGACGGAGCCCAAGAACTCCGTCCTCAAGCAGTACCAGGAGTCCCTGCGGATCGACGGCGTGGACCTGGTCTTCGAGGACGACGCCATCTCCGCCGTCGCGGAGCAGGCCATCCAGCGCCGGACCGGGGCCCGGGGCCTCCGGTCCATCGTGGAGACCATGATGCTGGACATCATGTTCGACATTCCCAGCGTGGAGGGCGCCAAGCGGGTGGTGGTCACCCGGGATGTGGTGGAAGGATCCCGCAAGCCCTCGGTGGAAATCCTGGCCAAGAGCGCATGAGCCTCCTAGATTCCCTGAAACCGAGGGAGTCCGTCGAGCTTCCCCTGGTCTACGTCCGGGACACGGTGGTCTTTCCCCATGCCCTGGCTCCCCTGTTCGCGTCCACCCGCTTCTCCGTCGGGGCCGTCGAGGCCGCCCTGTCCGGGGACAAGAGGGTCTTCGTCTCCCTGCTCAAGGACACCTCGGACGACAAGTCCCCGGACATCCGGGTCCAGGAGTTCGGGACCGTGGCCCGGGTCCTCCAGCAGGTCCGCCTGCCGGACGGGAGCTCCCGCCTCCTGGTGGAGGGCGAGGCCCGGGCCCGTCTGCGGAAGACCGTGTACCGCAAGGAATGGCTGGGCGCCCAGGTGGAGGTGTTGGAGGAGGAATCCCTGGAGGGTCCGGACGCGGACGCCCTGGTCCAGGTCCTCCGCCGGGATTTCGCCGTCTACGCGGACCTGGTCAAGAAGATCCCCGGGGAATCCGTCCAGGTCGTGAACAAGGCGGAGGATCCCCGGAAGCTGTGCGACCTCATCTCCCACGCCCTCCAGGTGAGGACCGAGAGGAAGCAGGAGCTCCTGGCCACCCTGCCCATGAAGGACCGCATGGAGGCCCTGGCCCTGACCCTGGCCCTGGAGAACGAGCAGCTGACCCTCCAGAAACGAATAACCCAGAAGGTGCGCGCCCGGATCGACCGCTCCCAGAAGGAGTACTTCCTCCAGGAGCAGATCAAGGAGATCAACAAGGAGCTGGGACGGGAGGGGGAGGACAACGAGCAGGCGGACCTGGAGAAGCAGATCCTGGCCAAATCCCCCCCGGAGGAAGTGGTCGCCAAGGCACGGAAGGAGCTGGCCCGGCTCCAGAAGCTTCAGCCCCTCTCCCCCGAGGCGGGGGTCCTGCGCACGTACTGCGAGTGGATCGCGGACCTTCCCTGGTCCGCGACGACCCAGGACAACCGGGACCTGGACCGGGCCCGGACCATTTTGGACGAGGACCACTACGGCATGAAGAAGGCCAAGGAGCGGATCCTCGAGTTCATCGCCGTCCGCCAGCTCAAGGCCCACATGAAGGGACCCATCCTCTGCTTCGTGGGCGCCCCGGGCACGGGGAAGACTTCCCTGGGCAAGTCCGTTGCCCGGGCCCTGGGCCGCAACTTCGTCCGGGTCTCCCTGGGCGGCGTCCGGGACGAGGCGGAGATCCGGGGACACCGAAAGACCTACGTGGGGGCCCTCCCGGGCAAGATCATCCAGTCCATGCGCAAGGCCGACTCGGTCAACCCCGTCTTCCTCCTGGACGAGATCGACAAGATGTCCAGCGACTTCCGGGGGGATCCCGCCAGCGCCCTCCTGGAGGTCCTGGACCCGGAGCAGAACTCCACCTTCACGGACCACTACCTCGAAGTGCCCTACGACCTGTCCGGGGTGATGTTCATCACCACCGCGAACTCCCTGCACAACATCCCCTACCCCCTCCTGGACCGCATGGAGGTGATCGAGATCCCGGGCTACAGCGAGTACGAGAAGCTCGAGATCGCCCGGAATTTCATCCTGCCCAAGCAGCTCGCGGAGAACGGACTCGCGGATTCCCGGGTGAGCGTCCGGAACGACGCCGTCCTGGAGATCATCCGCCACTACACCATGGAGTCCGGGGTCCGGTCCCTGGAGCGGGAGATCGCCCACGTCATCCGGAAGATCGCCCAGAAGGCCGTGGACAAGGGATTCGCCCGGGATCCCGCCCGGCTCGAGGAGTTCTCCTGCACCGTGACCGCGAAGAGCGTCCCGGGCCTCCTGGGCAAGCGGGTCCACGACGACGACCTGGTGTACCGGGACCCGAATCCCGGGGTGGCCTACGGACTGGCGTGGACCGAGATGGGGGGAACCCTCCTGCCCGTGGAAACCTCGGCCTTCGAGGGGGAGGGCGAGCTCATCCTCACCGGCAACCTGGGGGACGTCATGAAGGAGAGCGCCCGGGCGGCCCTGTCCTACATCGAGGCCCGGGCTCCCGCCTTCGGACTGACCCCCGCCGATTTCCGACGCAAAACCCTGCACATCCACGTCCCCGAGGGGGCCATCCCCAAGGACGGCCCCTCCGCGGGCATCACCCTGGCGGCCTCCCTCCTGTCCGCCCTGACCGGGGTCGCGGTCCTCCCGGGCTTCGCCATGACCGGGGAGATCACCCTGACCGGCCGGGTCCTTCCCATCGGCGGCGTAAAGGAGAAGCTCCTGGCCGCCCACCGGAACAAGTTCTCCCGGGTCCTCCTTCCCGAGGGGAACCGCAAGGACATGGACGACGTGCCGAAGGAAGTGTCCGCCGACACGGAGCTGGTCTTCGTCGCCACCGTGGAGGAGGCCCTGATGGCCCTCTTCCCGGCCCAGCTAGCGGAGAGGTCCCGGCCGGCACCCCGACGGACCGCCCGGCCCGGCCGGTCCCGGGAGCCCTCGCCTCCGGCCCCCCGCCGCCGGGGAAGGAACGGGGCCGGATGAGCGAAGCCCGGGTCTTCCAGGTTTCCGAGATCACGGACCTCATCAAGGGCGTCCTGGAGGAAGGCTTCTCCGGGGTGGTCGTGGAGGGGGAGATCTCCAACTGGAGGCCCGCGGGTTCCGGGCACGTCTATTTCACCCTCAAGGACAAACAGGCCATGCTCCAGGCCGTCCTCTTCCGGGGCCGGGCCTCCCGGCTGTCCTTCCAGCCCGCGGACGGAATGCTGGTCCGGGCGGAGGGCTCGCTCTCCGTCTACACCGCCCGGGGGCAGTACCAGCTCGTCTGCGATAGCCTCACCCGGTCGGGCCAGGGGGACATCCTGGCCATGCTGGAGGAGCGCAAGCGCCGCCTGGCCGCGGAGGGTCTCTTCGACGAGGCTCGGAAGCGTCCCCTCCCCCGCTTTCCCGGAACCGTGGCCGTCGTGACCAGCCCCACCGGGGCCGCCGTCCGGGACATCCTGAACGTCCTGGGCCGGCGGAACGCGGGCATCCGGGTGATCGTCCTGCCCGCGGCGGTCCAGGGCGCGGACGCACCCGCCGAGATCGCCCGGCAGATCCGGACCGCCAACCGCTGGCGCATGGCGGACGTCCTGATCGTCGGCCGCGGAGGGGGCTCCCTGGAGGACCTCCTGGCCTTCTCGGACGAGGAAGTCGTCCGGGCCGTGGCGGAGTCGGAGATCCCCGTGATCTCCGCCGTGGGCCACGAGATCGACTGGGCCCTCTCGGACTTCGCCGCGGATCTTCGGGCCCCCACCCCCTCCGCGGCCGCGGAGCTCGTATCCGAGAGCCGGGGCCGACTGGCCGAGATGGTCAGTTCCCTGGGGGAGGTCCTGAGCGGGGAGATCCGCCGCCGGCTCGAGCGCGGCCGGGCCGTGGTCTCCCAGTTCGACCCCGAATCCCTGGAACTCCGGTTCCGGCGGGTCCTCCAGCCCCGGCTCCAGCTCTTCGACGACCTCAAGGAGGGCCTGGTCCTGGGAATGCGGGATTCCCTCGTGAAGGCCCGGCACCGCTTCGACCTGGCCGCCCTGTCCCTGGACTCCGCCAGCCCCCAGGCCGTCCTGGAGAGGGGCTACGCCGTCGTCCGCCGGGCGGACACGGGCCGGGCCGTCCGGGATTCCAAGGAGCTCTCCCCCCGGGACCGGGTCACGTTGCAGTTCGCCCGCGGCGAGGCCGCGGCCGTCATCGAGGAGTCTGAGCCATGAAACAATTCGAGGAACGACTGCGCCGCCTGGAGGAGCTCTCGGACCGGATCCGGGATCCCGAACTGCCCCTGGAGGAGGCCGTGGCGGTCTTCGAGGAGGGCATCAAGCTCTCCAAGGGGTTGGAGCGGGACCTGGCCAAGATCGAGAGCCGGGTGGAGATCCTCCTCAATCAGCCCGCGGCCCCGGAGGACAAGCCCGAACTGGGCCTCTTCGACCAGCCGGGGACGGAAGGGTAACCGGTAGGGGGAGCACCCGCGGACGAAAAGCGGGTGCGAGGGGACGACGTCCTACCCCGGTAAAAACCGCAGCAGGCTCCGGTCGCTGGGTGCGAGGTCCAGGTCCTCGAGCTCGGGCCGAGCCAGCCAGCGGACTTCCTCGTGCTCCGCCAGGAAGGCGGGCTCCCCCTCGAACTCGACCCGGTAGGCCCGTAGGCGGAAGCGGACTCTCTCGTTCTCGAACTCGGACTCCCCAAGCAGGGCGCCGGGCCGAACCTCCAGGCCCAACTCCTCCCGGAACTCCCGGACCAGGGTCCGCTCCGGGGTCTCCCCGGGCTCGATCTTTCCCCCCGGAAACTCCCACTTGCCCCCCATGGATCCCCCGGGCTTGCGCCGGGCGACGAAGACGAGGTTGTTCCGGAGGGCGATTCCCGCCACGGAGTCGGGCATGGGCGCTAGAGGAAGAGGACCGAGGCGAAGAGGAAGTGGACGAACCCCACGATCATGGAGGCGATGCCGACGACGCGACGGTTGGCCGTGAAGATACGGTCCATGCGCTCCAGGGTGTCCGTGGTGACGTTGGAGTTGCTCCGGTAGAACTCCAGGAGAAGGGAGAACCCGGTCGCGAGTCCCGCCAAGGCCGGCAGGAAGTCCCCGACGATGGGGATGTCCCCCCGCATGACCGTGAGGAGCTTGAAGAACCCCACGATGACCGCCAGGACGCCCAGGACGAGGCGTACAGTCATGTCCTTGAGGAAGTTGCGCACGCCGTCGAATTTCGTTCCCTTGTCCTCTCCGCCTTGAACCAGGAGGGCGTACCCCCCCAGGACATTCAGCAGGACGCTGAGGAAATAGAATTGGATCATGCCGAAACCCCCGGGCCGTGGTTCTTCATCCTGTTCAATCTAACCCAAAGCCCAGGTCCGGTCAAGGCGAGCCGGAACCTCGGTCCCGGGAGGGTCGACTACTTGACCGGGGCCGAGAGTTCCAGGGACAGGCCCCCCGCGTCCACCCGGACGGAGAGCTTCCGAACGGTCTCCGGCGAGGGGGCCGTCAGGCGGTATTCCTCCTTGGCCTCGGAGCCCGCGGCGAAGTCGCCGGAAGCCGAGGGTGTCCCGTCCAGGTAGGCCGAGAGCCGGAGGGGGCCGCGGTAGGCTTCCTCATCCCGTGCGGTCCGGGTCACGGTGATGTACACGGAATCCCCGAACCGAAATGCCGCGAGCTTGTACAGGCTTCCGCCCAGGATTCCGGAGTCCTCCCGTCCCGCCAGGAACGAGAGCAGGGCTCCGGCGGCCATGAATAGAAGGAGGGCGAAGAACATGAACCGGAGGGGCCCGGTGGCCAGCAGGGAGCCCAGGATGCCCGGACGCTTGGCCCCGTACTGCCGGGACAGCCATCGGACCTCGGGGGATGCTTTCTCGAGGCGCCTTTCCCGGTTGTAGTGGCGGACGATCCCGTCCTCGGAGATGCCCCCGTCCTCGGGGATCCGGGGCCCTTTCCTCTCATCCTGCATGGAGACCTCCCAGGATTCCGGCCGCGAACCGGGGCAAGGCGTCCGCCCCGTAGTAGCCCGCCTCTTGACGGGCTTCCGCGCCCGCCCGGCCGTGGGCCAGTACCGCGGCTTCGGCCGCCTCGAAGGCCGGTAGGCCCCGGGCCAGGAGAGCCCCGCAGAGGCCGGCCAGGACGTCCCCGCTTCCTCCCACGGCCAGGGAGCCGTCCATTCCGTCGTGGACCGCGGTCCCGCCGTCCGGGGAGACGATCCAGGTGACCCAGGATTTCAGGACCACGACGGCGCCCCGTCGCCGGGCCAGGTCCGGCAGGATCGCCCCGGGATCCCCCAGGATGTCTTCCGCCGTCCGGCCGGTCAGGCGCTCCGCCTCCCCGGGGTGGGGGGTCAGGATCAAGGGGGCACCCCGGGGCGGCGGGTCCAGGTCTCCCAGGAGGGCGAGGGCGTCCGCGTCCAGGACCAGGGGCAGGTCCGAGTCCCAGAGCTTCCGGAGGACCGCCCGGTTCCCGGGATCCCGGCCCCACCCGGGCCCCGCGACCGCGGCCCGGGCCCGGGACAGGTCGATCCCGGAGGGATCCTCCGGGAGGGGGCGCACGATCTCCCCGGCCAGGGCCGGAGCGGCCGCGGCCCAGAGCTCGGGTCGGACGTAGAGGGTTACCAGCCCCGCCCCGCCGGCGGTGACTCCCCGGGCCGCAAGGATCGCGGCCCCGGAGGTGCCGACGGCTCCGGCGAAGACCAGGCAATGACCCCGCTCGTACTTGTGGGCGTCCGGCCGGAGGGCCGGGACTAGGAAAGGAAGGTCGGAGGGCTCCAGGAGCCGGTCCGGGGAGTCGGAGCAGGCGTCCCGGGGAAAGACCCCGGGTATCGGCACGATGGTTCCCGCCCGGGGCCGCACCGCGGGCCGGTAGAGGCAGGCCTTCCGGGGCTCCACGCAGAGGGTGAGATCCGCCCGCAGGACGGGCGCGTCCGGGGGCAGGCCGTCGCTCATCCCGGAGGGGACGTCCACCGCCGCGACCGCGGCGCCGCAGGTTCCCGCGGCTTCCGCAAGGGAGGCTTCCCGGGGCCGGAGGGGGCCGGAAAGGCCGGTCCCCGCGATGCCGTCCAGGAGGAGGGCGGACCTCCCCAGGAGGGTCCGGCAGGCGGCCTCGTCCTCCTCCCAGGAGAGAACCGGCACGCCCAGGGCGCGGAGGGTACGGAGCTGCCGGCCCGCCAGACCCTCGGGCTCCCCGGAGGACAGGATGACCGCCAGGTCCCGTCCGGGGCGCTCCGGTGCGCCGAAGGCGAGGCGACGGAGGACGGCCAGGGCGTCCCCGCCGTTGTTCCCCTTCCCCGCCAGGGCCGTCACGGTACCGGCGGCCAGACCGCGCGCCTCCAGGGCCGCCTGCATGCCCGCCGCGGCGTTCTCCATGAGGGCGGCCTCCGGCACGCCCGCCTCGTCCCGGATCCTGCGGTCCAGGTCCGCGGCCCGGGCGGCGGTCACCAGGGGTTTCAGAGGGGGCCTCCCGACAGGATCCGGTCGAAGCGCCACCAGACGACCCGGGCCTCGAAGCGGGTACCCATCAGGGCGCAGAGGATGCCGCCGGGGGAGAGGAAGAGGGTCGTGTACTGCAGTTCCTCGGGTTCGATGGTGATGGAATACCGTTTCATGGCCCGGGCGGACCCGTTGTAGACCGCCACGAAGGTCCGGCCCTCCTCGTCCGTGGTTGTGAAAAAGAGGTTTCTTCCCCGGGCGGCGCCCAGGAATTCCCAGATCCGGGGAGGCGATTCGTCCTCCCCCCGGCCCCGGGAGGGCTCGAAGGGCAGGATCTCGTACCGGTCCGTGTACGCCGCCGTCCGGGGGTCCATTCGGTACACGTAGGCCCGGTCGTACACGATGCCCGACCGGGTCTTGGTAGCCGGGTCGATCGACTCCGCGTAATAGTCCACCTTCAGGTAGATGCCGTCCCCGTCCGGGTCCGGATAGATCTTCTCGAGGGAGGGGACCAGGTTCCGGTCGTCCGGCAGGGGAAGGGAATCCCTCCGGATCTTGACCGTGGACTTAAGGAGCCCCCGGGAGTCGAACCAGTACACCAGCCAGGCTTCCCGGCTCAGGCAGACAACCACGCAGTCGTCCTGGGCCGTGACGTGGACCCCCGTGATGACCGGGAAGGGGGTTCCCCCGATCCCCTCCTGGCCGAGGAAATCGATGAATCGTCCCTCCGTGGAGAACCGGAGCACCACGTACTCCAGGGAGGTGCTGGACCCGGAATCGAAGGCCCGACGGTCCGGGGGCAGGCGGTCTTCCACGTAGACGTACTTGCGGGAATCCACGGCGATCTCGCCGGGGGACAGGAAGGGATACGGCCGGGCGATGCGCCCGGAGGCCTGGGACTCCGACTGGGACAGGACCACCGGCGGGGGGTTCCGTTCGGGATTGTAGACCATGGACAGGAGGTCCCCGAAGGAGGACAGGGTCAGCACCTTGGCGCCGTTCCCGTTGGAAAGGAAGAAGATCCCGTCCTGCATGGCGATGCGGGTCTTGGCGGGCGGCGCCATGCCCTCGACCCGGAAGAGGTCCAGCTGGTCCTCCAGGGTGCCGTAGCCCAGGGAGAAGAGGGACTCCCGCTTGACCTCCCGGACGGCCTCCGGGAACCGGGAGCAGGAGCCCAGGACAAGGGCCGTCCATGCGAGCGCCGCGGCCAGACCCGCCGCGGGAAGAATTTTCCGGGTAACCATCGAGCCTAGAGTGAAGCAACGCGGCCCCTCCGTCAAGCACCGCGCCGCCCCGGGGGCCGCCGGAGGCCCCGTTCTTGACCGCTTCCGGGCCGGGAGGATACAGTAACTCCATGGCATTCAATCCGTTGACCGCCCTCGTCGGCTCCAAGCACGAGCGCGATATAAAGGCCCTCCTGCCCCTCCTTCACGCCGTGAACGCCAAGGAATCCTGGGCCCTGTCCCTGGACGCCCGAGGCTTCCAGGCCGCCACCGAGGACCTCAAGCGGCGCCACCGGGAGGGGGAGAGCCTGGACGACCTCCTGCCCGAGGCCTTCGCCCTGGCCCGGGAGGCGGCCCGCCGGGTCCTGGGGGAACGGCCCTCCGACGTGCAGATCCTGGGGGCCATCGTCCTGCACCAGGGCAAGATCGTGGAGATGAAGACCGGCGAGGGCAAGACCCTGGCCTCCGTCGGCGCGGTCTACCTGAACGCCCTGTCCGGCAAGGGCGTCCACGTGGTCACGGTCAACGACTACCTGGCCGAGCGCGACGCCGGGTGGATGGGCCCGGTCTACGGGTACCTGGGAATCTCCGTGGGGGCCATCCTGTCCCGGATGGACAACGACGCCCGCAAGGCGGCCTACGCCAAGGACATCACGTATGGCACGAACAACGAGTTCGGCTTCGACTACCTACGGGACAACATGGTCTGGACCCCGGACGGCCGGGTCCAGCGGGGCCACAACTACTGCGTCATCGACGAGATCGACTCCATCCTCATCGACGAGGCCCGGACGCCCCTCATCATCTCCGGCCCCGCGGAGGACGACACCGTCAAGTTCAACGAGGTGAACCGTTTCGTGGGCCAGCTCACGGAGGTGAAGAAGGATCCCGAGACCGGCGAGTACCCCCGGGAGGAGGAGGGCGAGCTCCTGGAGGGGGACTACAAGATCGACGAGAAGTCCAAGCGCGTCTCCTTCACCCCCCAGGGCCTGGACAAGATCGAGGACCTCCTTCAGAAGCGGGGACTCATCAAGGGATCCCTCTTCGAGGAGGGCAACTTCGAGTTCGTCCACTATTTCACCCAGGCCGTGCGGGCCCACACCCTGTTCCACGCGGACGTGGAGTACGTCGTGGCGGAGGGCCAGATCCAGATCGTGGACGAGTTCACCGGCCGCATCCTCCACGGCCGCCGCTACTCCGACGGCCTCCACGAGGCCATCGAGGCCAAGGAGCGGATCAAGGTCGCCCGGCGCAACCGGACCCTGGCCACCATCACCTTCCAGAACTTCTTCCGGATGTACGGCAAGATCGGCGGCATGACGGGTACCGCGGACACCGAGGCCCCCGAGTTCTCCAAGATCTACAACCTGGACGTGGTCGTCATCCCCACGAACAAGCCCGTGGTGCGGAACGACGAGGACGACCTCATGTTCCTGAACGAGCCGGAAAAGTTCGACGCCATCTGCGACGAGATCGCCGACGCGCACAAGCGGGGCCAGCCGGTCCTGGTGGGAACGGTCAGCATCGACAAGTCCGAGAAGCTCTCCGCCCAGCTCACCAAGCGAGGGATCCGGCACGAGGTCCTGAACGCCAAGAACCACGCCCGGGAAGCCCTCATCATCGCCGAGGCGGGAGCCAAGGGGGCGGTCACCATCGCCACGAACATGGCCGGCCGCGGCACGGACATCAAGCTCGGGGGGAATCCCGAGTTCCGGGCCCGCCGACGGGCGGGGACCGAGGCGGCCGAGGAGGACTGGCGCCGGATCCTGGCGGAGGAATACGAGGCCTGGCGGAAGGACTACGAGGAGGTCCGGGCCGCCGGCGGCCTCTTCGTCCTGGGCACGGAGCGCCACGAGAGCCGGCGCATCGACAATCAGCTGCGGGGCCGCTCGGGCCGGCAGGGGGACCCGGGGCGCTCGGGATTCTTCATCTCCCTGGACGACGACCTCATGCGCCTCTTCGGGGGCGAGGGCTTCAAGAACCTCATGATGAAGGTCGGCATGAAGGAAGGGGAGCCCATCTACCACCCCCTCCTCAACCGGACCATCGAGAAGGCCCAGCGAAGGGTGGAGGAGCGGAACTTCGAGATCCGCAAGCACCTCCTGGAGTACGACGACGTCCTCAACCAGCAGCGCGGTTTCATCTACTCCCAGCGGGACGCCATCCTGGCGGAGGAAGACCTGACGGACCGGGTCTTCGCCGCGGCCCAGGACATCGCGGACGAACTGCTGGAAGCGTACGGGAACGCCCGCCGTACGGACGAGGGAAAGGCCTGGACGGAGCTCCAGACGGGACTCCGGGAATCCTTCAACCTCCAGCTCCCCTCTCCGCCCCCGTCCCGGGAGCCGGAGAGGCTCGGGGAGCTCATCCAGGAGGCCCTGCGCGCGGATTTCGAGGCCAAGCGCGACTACGCCGGGGAAGCCAACCTGAACCACTTCATCCGCTTCCAGTATCTCCAGGCCATCGACCAGAAATGGCTGGATCACCTGGAGAACATGGAGGCCCTCCGGGAGGCGGTGTACCTGCGGCACTACGCGCAGAAGAACCCCCTGCTGGAGTACAAGATCGAGGGCTTCGAGATCTTCGAGAAGATGATCGACGACATCCGCCGTTCGATCGCGACGAGGTTCTTCCTGGTTCGGATCCGGACCGAGGGCGACCGGCGGCCCGTGCCCGCGGCCCGTCCGGGGACGGCGGTGCACGACGAGATGGGCCAGTTCCACGGCGGCGGCGACCTTCCCGACGCCTCCCCCCGGGCTTCGGCTCCCCGTTCCGCCGCCCCCTCGGGAACCCTGGCCGCCGCGGCGGGACAGGTGGTCACGGTCAAACGATCCATGCCCAAGGTGGGCCGGAACGATCCCTGCCCCTGCGGGAGCGGGAAGAAGTACAAGCACTGTCACGGCGCGTAAGTCCGAGCCGCTGGCGGCTCGGACGTACGGCACGGAACGCTTCGCGTTCCGCGATCCCCAGCACGGCGTTTTGCGGGTAACCGAAGTGAGTCTCAACCACAAGGAGATCGACCTCGTCCTCTCCGAACTGGACGTGGTCGGCGGCCAGATCCAGCGCATCGTCCAGCCCGCCTACGACACCCTGGTCCTCTCCCTGTACAAGCCCGGCGCCCCGGTGGATCTCCTGGTCTGCCTGGCCCACGGGGCCTGCCGCCTCCACGCGACGACCCGGGCCGTCCCCAAGAGCGAGAAGCCCCTCCGGTTCGCGGAGCTCCTCCGGTCCCGGATCCGCAACGGCCGGATCGAGTCGATCCGCCAGCTGGGTACCGAGCGGATCGTCCGCATGGACATCCGCGCCTCCCCCGGGGAGGAGGGCGGGGAACCCGTCCGATACCGCCTCTACGCCCGGCTCTGGAGCGGGGCCGCCAACCTAATACTCACGGACGAGTCCGGCTCCATCGTGGACGCCCTGGCCCGGAAGCCCAAGCGCGGCGAGGTTGCCGGCGGGACCTACCGGCCCGAGGAGTCCCTGCCCGGGGAACCTCCCGCCAAGGCCTTCGAGGTCCGGGACCTGCCGGGTTCCGGCACCTTCAACGAACGGGTCGACCGGCTCTACGCCGAGGGGCGGGGGGAGCTCTCCCGGGACCAGCTCCTGTCCAAGATCCGGGAGTGGTTCTCCCGGCGGCGGGCGTCCCTGGAGGCCCGGATCGCCGACCTCGAGAGGACCGAGGCGGAATACGCGGACGCGGAGCGCCTGCGGGAGCTCGGGGACATCCTCATGGGCAGCGTGGGATCCGGGGCGGAGAAGGACGGATACCTGGAGACCCAGGACTTCTACCGGGGCGGTATCGTCCGGATCCGGATCACCCCGGAAACGACCCTGGTGGAGAACGCCCGGGCCTACTACGAGCGCTACCGCAAGGCGGAGTCGGGCCTCTCGGACGTGCGGGCGGAGCTCGAGGAACTCCGCCGCCGCCGATCCGTCCTCGACGCCGAGGCGGCCCGGCTGGAGGCGGAGGAGAGCCCCTACGCCCTGCGGAACTTCCTTGCCCGCCGGCGGGCCGTCGCGGACGCCAAGCGCCCGTATCCGGGCATCGCCCTGGAGCGGGACGGCTGGACCCTCCTGGTCGGGCGCTCCGCCAAGGAGAACGACGAGCTTTTGCGGCGACACGTCCGGGGCAACGACCTGTGGCTGCACGCCCGGGACCGGCCGGGATCCTACGTCTTCGTGAAGAACCAGCCCGGGAAGTCCGTTCCCCTGTCGATCCTCCTGGACGCGGGCACCCTGGCCCTCTACTACTCCAAGGGCCGGAGCTCCGGCCAGGGGGACCTCTACTACACCCGGGTCAAGTACCTGCGGAGGGCCAAGGACGGCCCGAAAGGCCTGGTGATACCCACCCAGGAGAAGAACCTCCACGTCGTCCTGGAGGAAGACAGGATCCGGTCCCTCCGGGCCCTGATCGGCAAGGACCGGGAGGATTCCTAGGGAGGGGCTTCGGACTCAGCGCCGGGCGTGCACCGGTTCGCCTTCCGCCTTCCGGGGCTTCCGGGGCTTCACCACGACCTCGTCGCCCTTGAGCTCGGCCAGGACGGTCCAGCCCGGGGAGTACTTCCCGGCGATCATGTCCGCGGCGATCGGGTCCTCCAGGGTCCGGGTGATCAGGCGGCGCATGGGCCGGGCCCCGTAGGTCGCGTCGTACCCCTTCTCCACGAGCCACGCGTGGGCGGGCTTGCGGATCTCCAGGTCCAGCCCCTTCTCGGCCAGGCGCTTCTTGAGGTCCGCGATCATGAGGTCCAGGACGGAGCCCGCCTGGTCCCGGGAGAGGGGGTGGAAGACGACGACCTCGTCCACCCGGTTCAGGAACTCCGGGTTGAACTGCCGCTTCAATTCCGAGAGGGCGGCCTCCTTCACGGTCTCCAGGTCGAACCGGGGATCCTCCGCGTGGAAGCCCAGGCGGCGGCCCCGGGCGATGTCCCGGGTGCCCGCGTTGCTGGTCATGATGACGACGCAGTTCCGGAAGGAGACCGTGTGCCCCAGGTTGTCCCGGAGTTCTCCCTCCTCCAGGAGCTGCAGCAGGAGGTTGAACACGTCGGGATGGGCCTTCTCGATCTCGTCGAAGAGGATGACGCTGTAGGGCCTCCTCCGGACCTTCTCGGTCAGCATGCCGCCCTGGTCGTAGCCCACGTATCCGGGAGGGGCGCCCACCAGCCGGGAGGCGTTGTGCTTTTCCATGAAGTCCGACATGTCCACCCGGATCAGGGCCTCCTCGGTGCCGAAGAGGCGTTCCGCCAAGGTCTTGGCCACCAGGGTCTTGCCCACCCCGGTGGGCCCCAGGAAGATGAAGGATCCCGTGGGCCGTCGATGGTCCGCGATGCCGGCCCGGGAGCGACGGACCGCCGTGGAGACCGCCCGGATGGCGTCCTCCTGCCCCACGACCCGGGAGTGCAGGGCCTCCTCCAGGCCCAGGAGCCGTCCCGCCTCGCTCTCCTCGAGCCGGTCCAGGGGGATCCCCGTGGTCTCCGAGATGACCTCCCGGAGGTCCCGCTCCGTGACCAGGGCCCGGTCCCGTTCCGGGTCGGAATCCCAGGAGCTCCGGATCTCCTCGAGCCGGGCCTTGAGCTTGCGGATGGAGTCCCGGATCTCCGCGGCGCGCTCGTAGTTCTGGGTGGACACGAGGGCCAGCTTCTCCTCCGTGAGCCTCTGGATGTCCTCCTCGATCCGGGGAAGCTCCGGGGGCCGGGAGGGGTTCTCTATCTTGCGCTTGGAACCCGCCTCGTCCAGCAGATCGATGGCTTTGTCCGGGAGGAACCGCTCGGTCAGGTACCGGTGGGCCAGGACCGCGGCGGCCTCCACGGCGTCCCGGGAATAGGTGACCCCGTGGAAGCGCTCGTACCGCTCCTTGATGCCCAGAAGGATCTCCACCGTCTCGGCCACGGTGGGCTCCTCCACCAGGACGGACTGGAACCTACGCTCCAGGGCCGCGTCCTTCTCGAAATATTTCCGGTACTCGTCCAGGGTCGTCGCCCCGATGCACTGGATCTCTCCCCGGGACAGGGCGGGCTTCAGCATGTTCGACGCGTCGATGGTCCCCTCCGCGCTTCCCGCCCCGATGACGGTGTGGAGCTCGTCGATGAAGAGGATCACGTTGCCCGCCTGGGCGATCTCCCGCATGATGCGCTTGAGGCGCTCCTCGAACTCCCCCCGGTACTTGGTTCCCGCGACCACCGAGGCCATGTCCAGGGTCAGGAGGCGCTTTTCCGACAAGACGTCCGGTACCTCCCCGGAGACGATCCGCAGGGCCAGGCCCTCCACGATGGCGGTCTTGCCGACCCCGGGTTCCCCGATGAGGACGGGATTGTTCTTGGTCCGCCGGGCCAGGATGCGGACAACCCGGCGTATCTCCCGCTCGCGGCCGACCACGGGGTCGATGCGGTCCGCCCGGGCCAGCTCCGTGAGGTCCCGGGCGAACTCGTCCAGGAGGGGGGTCCGGACGGTCCCCGGGGCGGCAACGGGACGGACGGAGGGCTTCGGCGCCGGGGATTTTTCCTCCCGGGCGGGCGCCTCCTCCCGGGACGCGGTAAGGTACTTGACGGCGCCCCGGATCTGCTCGTAGTAGACGCCGTAGCGTCCCAGGAGGGTCTCGAACACGCTTCCGCCCTCCCGGGCGGAGGCGATCACCAGGTGCTCGGTCCCGATGTACTCGGAACCTCCCAGGTGGGCTTCCTCGGCGGCGGTCTCCAGGAGGGACTTGAGGCGCCGGGACAGGGGGACGTCGCCGAGCATGAAGCCGCCCTTCCGGCCCGAGGCGGTCTTCTCCAGCTCGATGCGGATCTCCGTGGTGTCGATCTTGAGGCTCCGGAGGGCCCGGTATCCGATCCCCTCGCCCTCCCTCAGGATGGCCAGGAGGACGTGCTCCGGCACGAGCTGGTCCGCGTGGAAGCGCTTGGCTTCCTCCTGGGCCAGGACGGAGAGGATCTTCTGGGCGCGCTGGGTCAGACCCTTGAACATGCTAAAGAACCTCCACGAGTGTCGCTTCCGCGACCAGGGACCGGAGGACCCGGGCGCGGGCTTCCTCGATGCGAGCGGCCTCGGACGCCCCGGATGTCCCCTGTCCGGCAAGGTACTTCAGGAGAGCGGCGTTCCGCAAGCCGTAGAAGCCGGCGGACGCCGCGCGGATCTCCAGGCCGGAAACGAGGCCCGCCCAGGCTCCCAGGC
>CALMRC010000089.1 GCA_937873275.1 uncultured Spirochaetota bacterium | reverse complement strand
TGAGGGTGATTAGGATTCCCGCCAGGGACGCCAGGATCGCGTACACGTGGATACCCGCCTTTCCTTGGGATCGAGTATCCGGGTAGAATGGTTTCCGCGATAGGACATCCGTCCTATTCGACGAAAGATTTCGGGAGGGGCCATGGAACAAACCGGGGGTTACGCCGAGCGTTGGGGCCTGGACCGCATCCTCCCCCGGGACCTGTACGAGTCCCTGAAGCCCGTCCGGCACGGCCCCGGCCGGCCCATCGTGCGCTCCGGGGATCCCGCCCGGGACCTCCTCTTCTTCGTGGAGGGCCGGGCCAAGGCGTACAGCATCCTGGAGAACGGCCGGGGCATCCTGGCCGCCTTCTACCGACCCCTGGAGGTCCTGGGGGAGCTGGAGCTGTTCACCTCGGACACGTACGCCCTTACCGTGGAGGCCCTGACGGACACCGTGTGCCTGGTCCTGCCTTCCGCGGCGGTCCGGGCGTCCGTGGACCGGGCCGGCCGGCTCCTGGCCTTCCTCTGCGAGCGCCTGGGCCGCAAGCTGGGGGAACGGGCCCAGGCGGAGTCCGTCAACCTCCGCTACCCCGTGGAGCGCCGCCTGGCCAGCTACCTCCTGGCCGCCTCGGACCCCGAGGGCCGGATCGTGGGCACCGACGACCTGGGGGAGCTGGCGGACTTCATCGGGGCGAGCTACCGCCAACTGGCCCGGGCGGTGCGGCGGTTCCGGGATTTAGGCATCCTGGACGGCACCCGGGGGCGGATCCGGATCCTGGACCGGGAGCGGCTGGGGCCCCGGGCCGGGGATCGGTACGACCGCTGATCCGGCGCGGTAGGCCGCGCCGGGGATCCGGACCGATCTCGCTTGACCGCCCCCGGACGTCGGCCTATTCTTTCCGCCATGAACGCCAAGCTCGGGCTGGGACGGAAGCTCGCCTACGGGGCGGGGGATCTCGGGTTTTCGGTGACCACCACCATGGCGGGAGCCTACCTCTCGGTCTTCCTGACCGACGTGGTCGGCCTGGCTCCGGCCCTGGCGGCTGCGGCCATCTTCGTGGGCAGGAGCGTCGATTACCTGAACGACCCGGTGATCGGCCACCTGGTCGACCGTACCCGGAGCCGTTGGGGCCGGAGGAGGCCCTACCTCCTCTTCGGAGCCCTGCCCTTCGGGGCGACCTTCCTCCTGCTCTGGACCCGGCCGGTCCTCCCCTCGCCGATCCTCCTGGCGGCTTACTACGGGGCGGCCTACGCCCTCTTCGACATCGCCGCCACCTTCGTGTACATGCCCTACTACGCCCTGACCCCCGAGATCGCCCCCTCCTACGACGAGCGGACCTCCCTGACCTCCTGGCGCATGGCCTTCTCGATCCTGGGGAGCCTCCTGGTCTTCACGGTGCCGCCGGCCCTGGCCGGGGGCTTCGGCCCGGACTCGGCCCGGCGGGTCTTCCTCCTGGCCTGCGGGGCGGCGGTCGTCTCGGTGGCCCCCCTGTTCGCCTGCTTCGCCTCGGTCCGGGAGCGGCCGGATCCCCCCCGGGAGGAGCGCCCCGGGATCCGGGACTCCCTGGCCGCGGCCTTCCGGAACCGGGCCTTCCTCCTGGGGGCGGGGATCTTCCTGGCCACCTGGGTCTGCCTGGACCTGCTCCAGGCCCTCATCGTCTACTACATCAAACACGTTGTCCGGAGGGAGGCCTCCATGGACCTCATCATGGGCCTCATCTTCGTGACCGCCCTCGTTTCCCTGCCCCTGTGGAACTACGTTTCCGGGCGGCTGGACAAGCGGAGGACCTATACCGTCGGGGCGGCCCTCCTGGCCCTCTGCCTGGGGGTCTTGTCCTTCCTAGGCCCCGGAACCCCCCTGGCCTTCATCGCCGCCCTCTCCGTGGCGGCGGGGGTCGGGGTCGGGGCGGCCCACGTCCTCCCCTGGGCGATCATCCCGGACGCGGTGGAGCTGGACGAGGCGACCACCGGGGCCCGGCATGAGGGGATGTTCTACAGCCTGATCACCCTGGCCCAGAAGGTGGCCTCCTCCCTGGCCCTCCCCCTGGTCCTCCTGGTCCTGGGGGCCACCGGATACGTCCCCGCCTCCCCCGACCAGCCCGCCTCGGCGGTGGCGGGAATCCGCCGGATCATGGGCTTGGCGCCCGCGATTCTCCTGGGGGCGGGCGCCGTGTTCGCGGCGACCTATCCCCTGTCCCGGGAGGCCCACGCCCGGCTCCGGGAGGAACTGGCGGCCCGGGCTTCCGCGGCCGGGGATCCCGCCTCCGGACCGGGAGCGGAGACGGCGCCGTGACCGGGATTCCGCGGAACGGTCACGGTAAGGCTCCCGGTTCGGCCGGCGAGGATTCCCCCCTGGGGATTCACCCCGTCGCGGGCCGCCGGGACCTCGAGGCCTTCCTCCGTTTCCCCTGGACCGTCTACGCCGGGGATCCCCTCTGGGTGCCTCCCCTCCTGCCGGAGCGCAGGGCCGCCCTGGACCCCCGCCGGGGGGAGATCCTGCGGAGGGGCGGCGAGGCGGCCCTCTTCCTGGCCCGTCGGGGGGGCCGGATCGTCGGCACCGTGGCCGCCTGGAGGGATCCGGACGCGAACCGGCGAAGCGGACGGGAGACGTGCTTCTTCGGGTTCCTGGAGTACCGGGAGGACCCGGAAGCGGCCCGGGCCCTTCTGGACGCCGCGGAGGGCTGGGGCCGATCCCGGGGCTGCGTCGAGCTCTACGGCCCCTTCAACCTGGACTACGAGAACGCCTACGGGGTCCTGGTGGAGGGCCGGGATCGGCCCCCCGCCCTCCTGTGCGGCCACAGCCCGCTGTACTACCTGCCGACGATGGAGCGCCTGGGCTTCGAGCCCGCCCGGGGGGACAACCTGGCCTTCGAATTGAGGCTGGACCGGCCCGTGCCGGATCGGGAGCGGCTTGCCCGCCTGGCCGAGTGGTCCCGCCGGAGGCGGGGCTACTCGATCCGGGGAGCGGACTTTTCCCGGTTCGAGGAGGAGGTGGACCGGGTCCACGACCTGCTGAACCGGAGCTTGGCCCACCTGCCCGGGTTCATCGGATGGGAGCGGTCCGCGGTCCGGGACCTCCTGGCCCCCTTCCGGCGCTTCGCGGACCCCGACCTCATCCTCTTCGCGGATAAGGACGGCAAGACCGTCGGCTTCTTCCCGGCGATCCCGGATCTCAACGAGGTCTTCCGAACCTGCGGCGGCTTCGCGGATCCCCTCTCGACCCTGGCCGGCCTGGCCCGCCTGGCCTTCCGCTCCCGACCCCGACTGCCGGGGGACCGATTTCCCCGGACCCTGCTGGGCCGCCCCTACCGCTGCGTCACCATAAAGAGCGTCCTGGTCCCCCCGGAGCATTGGAACTCCGGGGCGGCGGCCCTCCTCTTCGACGAGATGCTCCGCCGCCTCGAGGGCCGGGGCTACGAATGGATCGACCTGTCCCTGACCTCCGCGGACAACCCGAACACCCCGGTCCTGGCGGAGCGCTTCGGGGCCCGGGTCTACAAGCGGTACCGGGTTTTCCGGCGCCCCATAGGGCCGGCCGGGGCTGCTTCGTGAGCGGCCCGGGCGGGAGTCCCGGCAGGACGGGCAATTCCGGCCCGGCGCGGGCGGCCGTGGTGTTTCTTGCGGCCCTCGCGGCCGCGGCCCCCGCCTCCGCGGCGGGCCCCCGGATCCTGGAGTTCGGGGGCCTTTCCTGGACGGTCCGCCGCACGACGGGCCCCTCCGCGCCGGGCCCCAACCGCTTCCGGGACTCCGAGGACCAGGTCCGTACGGACGAGGCGGGCCGCCTGATCCTCACGGTACGCAACCGGGGAGAGTTCTGGACCGCGAGCGAGATAATAGCCCGCAAGGCGACAGGGTACGGCACGTACAGCCTCGCGGTCGGGGGAGGAGCCCGGGATCTGGATCCCGGAATCGTGTTCGGGTTCTTCACCTGGGATCCGAACCCGGGATTCCACAACCGGGAGATCGACATCGAACTCTCCCGCTGGGGGGATCCCGGGGGGCCGGACGGGTGGTTCACGGTCCAGCCCTACGACCGGCCGGGAAACCAGGATTCCTTCCGCCTGCCCCCGGCGGCCTCCTACCGCTTCGAGATGCGGTGGTCGCCCGGCTCGGTCGCCTTCGAGTGCCGGGCGGACGGCCGGGAGGTCCGGGCCTGGACCTTCCGGGGTGAGGTACCCGATCCCGGGAAGGCCCGGATCCGCTTCAACCTCTGGCTCTTCCGGGGCGCCCCCCCGGCGGGGCCCGGACCCTACGAGGTCGTCGTGTCGGACTTCTCCTTCGTCCCGGAGCCGTGAGGGGCCTTCCGCTTCCTACCGACCGCCAGCAGCCCGGGGGCGCCCAGGAAGCCCGTCTCCGCGAGGCGGGCGCGGAGCTCCTCTCCCCGTCCGATCAGCCGTCCGGGGTCCGGCGTCCCCTTCGCCCGGGCGAGGTACGCGTCGATCGCCCGGCCGACCTCCGCCAGGGCTTCCGGGTCCCGGGGGTCCCCGTCCTCCTCGAGGTCGTGAAGAACCACCTCCTCGAGCCCCAGGGAGGAGGCGAAGGCCGTCAGCTCCGCCCGCCCGTAGGTCTCCCGGTGCTCCACGCCGAGGGCCCGGTCGACCTCGGCCCACCAGTGGTGCAGGAGGACGTGGCTCTCCCGGGCGGGGTCCCGGGTGTCCCGATGCATTTCGGTTAGTATGAAGGTTCCGCCCGGGGCCAGGAGGCGGTACAGCTCGGCCAGGAGGGCGGACGGGTCCGGGAAGTGGTGCAGGGAATTGGCCACCGCGACGGTATCGAACGAGGCGTCCGGCCATCCCGTGGACAGGGCGTCCCGCGACTCGAAGCGGATGCCGGAACGGCCCGCGGCGGCCGCCTCGAAGGCCGCCGCCGCCTTGGGATTCGTGTCGATCCCCACGATCTCGGTCCAGCCCGCCAGCCGGTCCGCCAGCAGGAGCGCGAACCCCCCGCTCCCGGTGGCGGCGTCCAGGACGCGGCCGCCGGGGATGGAACCCAGAACTCTTTGAAACGGATCCAACCGCGTACCTCCGACATAGAATAAGGAGGCTCCAGGATACGGCACCCGAAGCCTCCTGTACAGCCGATGAAGGATCGACCCTACTCGACCGTCGGGATGTTGGAGTTGAAGCAATCCCGATACACACGCCAATCGCCTTCATTCTGTCTGCGGAACACGGTCAGGAACTTCCCGTCGTACCGGGATGTCGCACCGCCGTTCCGCGGCGTCTGGGTCCAGCCGTAGACCCCCCGGGCGAAGGCGTATCCCTCCTTCGGGAAGACCTTGACCTCCTGGGTATCGATATGCATAGTCCAGATCATCGAATGGTCCGAGATCCAGCCTTGGTTGCCCCTCCGGACCTCATCCTTTCCCACGCACATGGGACTCCCGGGAGGCAACTGGACGCCGTCCTCGTCCCAGAGGGCCATCCACCCTTCCACGTCATGGTTGACGATCCGTTCGACGTAGCGGTCGAAGAGGTTCAAGATCGCGGTCCCGTCCGTCGTCGTGGCGGGCTGAGCCGCAGCCGCTTGGGTCATCGGTTCCTCCTTAAAGACTGTACCGGGCTTCCCTGTCCAAGCTTTTCGTCAGACCGTTGCAGAAACGTTGCAGAATAAGACCGCTCGCGGGGGAGGGTTCGGGACGGTCAGAGGTTCGAGTTGAAGATATCCCGGTAGATGAGCCAGGTGCCGTCGGCCTGCCGCCGGAAGATCGTCATGAACTTGCCGTCATAGCACAGGACCTCTCCTCCGCCCACGGGCGTGCAGGTCCAGTCGTAGACTCCCCGGGCGAACGCGTATCCCTCCACCGGGAAAACCTGGACTTCCTGGGTCTGGATGTTCATCATCCATTTTTTCGAGGTATCCTTGAACCCCTGGTAATTTCCGACCTTGATCGAGGGTTTCCCGACGAACATCGGGCCGTCCGGGGGAAGCTGGACGCCCTCCTCGTCCCACAGGGCCATCCAGCCGTCCGCGTCGTGCCTTTCGATGCAGGCGGCGTACCGTTCGAAGATGCCCCGGATGACGGCATCTTCGCACGGGGCCTCCCGGGTCCTCTCCATGGCGTCGTTCACGAACACGCACGGGGCCTCCCTGCCGGCGACGGAGGCCGCGACCAGAAAAATCCCGGCCAGAGCCAGGATCACGGAACCACAGCTTTTGCTCATGGTCTTCTCCAGTCTTTGAAGCGATCGTTCACCGCCGACGGCGGCGGGAGATCACGGCACGACCGGCCTCGATCTCCGACCTGAGCGTCCTACATTCGCGTTGCAGAACCGTTGCGCGCCGGGAGCAAGAGGTCTATGCTGGAGTGGTACGCGGGGATATAAACCAGCGGATATCCAAAACGGAGCAGAAATGTCCGGCCCGGTGATCCTGAAGCTGCTGGGCCCGCCCCTCGTCGAGGTGGACGCCCGGCCGATCGAGTTCACGCGCCGCAAGACCCTGGCGCTCCTCGCCCGGCTCGCCGTGGAACCCCGGGAGCATGCCCGGGACTGCATAGCGGCCTTGCTCTGGCCCGAGTGCGACCAGTCCCGGGCCCGGACCAACCTGCGCTCCTCGGTCTTCGAGTTGAACCATACCCTGGGGGACGGACTCCTGGTCACCCGGCAGGATCTCCTCCGTCTGGACCCCGAGAAAATGCGAGTCGACGTCGACGCGTTCCTAAACGGCGCGGTTCCCTGCGAATCCCACGATCCCGACCTGCTCTGCCCAACGTGCGCCTCCCGGGCGGAGACGTCCGCCTCGCTCTGGCGCGCGCCCTTCCTGTCCGGCTTCACCCTCCGGGACTGCCCCGATTTCGACGAGTGGCAGGTAGCCGCGAGCGGGCGGTTCCGGGGGGAATACTGTGTTCTGCTGCGAAGGCTGACCGCCTACTACCGCCGCAGGAAGAATTACCGGAGAGCGGAAGCCTTCGCGCTTTCCTGGATCCGCGAGGAGCCCTTCGAGGAGGAGGCCCGGCTGGCCCGGGTCGAGATACTGCTGGCCGAGGGCCGAAGCAGAGCCGCGCTGGAGAGCATCGAGGAATGGGAACGGGTTTCCCGGATGGAGCTCGGCCGCCCCCTGTCCCGCCGCATGGGAAGCAAGGTGCAAGAACTAAAGGAAGCCGACTCGCCCGGCGGTTCGGATACCGCGGCCCTCGTGGGAATTCCGGAGGCCGCGCCCGGTCCCTTCGACCCCGTCGGGGGCTCCGGTTGGATGATCGGGCGGGACGGGGAGCTCTCCGAACTGGTTTCCCTGCTCCGCGGCGGGACCTGTCGGCTGTGCACCCTCACCGGGCCGGGCGGAATCGGAAAGACCCTCCTGGCGCGGCATGTCCTCCGATCGACGGAGCGCGATTTCCAGGAAGGACGGTGTTTCGTGGAACTGGCCGCCCTTCGGGACTCCTCCCAGGTACCCGGGGCCGTGGCCCGGGAACTCCGGATCCTGGAATCCCGCCGGTCCGAGAAGGGGGTGGAGGAGGCGATCCTGTCGGCGATCGGGAGATCCCGCCGCCTTCTGGTGCTGGACAATCTCGAGCATCTACCGGGCGCCCGGGAATTCGTGAAACGCATGCTGGAGGCCTGCCCGAACCTCGCCATCCTCGCGACGAGCCGGGAACGCCTCGGTATTCCGGGGGAACGGGAATGCCGCCTGCGCACCCTGCCCACCCCTCCGAGGGATCGATCCGGCACCCGCTCCGACTGCGAGGAATACCCCTCGGTGCGCCTGTTCGCGGAACTCGCGCGTTCCGCGGACCCGAACTTCACTTTGTCGGACGCCAACGCCTCCACGGTCTCTTCCATCTGCCGCCGGCTCGACGGTCTCCCCTTGGCCCTGGAGTTGGCCGCGGCTCGCCTGGCCGTCCTGGAACCCCAGGAGCTCCTTTCCCGCCTGGATCGCAGGTTCGACCTGCTCCATGCGGAATCCCACGAACTGCCGGAGCGCCATCGAACCCTGGTATCCGCAATCGATTGGTCCTGGGACCTTCTGGACAAAGGCGACCGCGGGGCCTTCGCCGCGCTGTCCGTTTTCCCGGGAGGATTCGATCTGGCCGCCGCCGAGGCGGTCTGCGAAATTCCCTCCGATCCGGATTCCGGCTCCCTGGTGGACCGCCTGGCGTCCCTGGTAAGCAAGAACCTAGTGGTCCGGTACGTCGAGGGGGGAGGCACGCGGTTTCGGATGCTGGAATCGATCCGGGAATACGCCGCGGAGCGCCTGGCGGAATCGGCCGCTAACCGGACCGTCCGGTTCCGGCACGCGGCCTATTACCTCTCCCGGGCCGAGAATGAGGCACCCGGGCTCCACGGCCGTCGTCAAGCCGCCACGTTGATCCGCCTGGAGCGTGAGCACCTGAACCTTCGGACGGCGCTGGATTTCCTCCTCTCCTCGGAGGACGCGGAAGCCGCTCTCCGACTCGTCTCCTCCCTTGAATGGTACTGGCACCGGTCGGGGCGCTGGAACGAGGGCCGCGCGTCCATCAAGGCGTGCGTGACCTCACGCCGGGCCGGCGACTTCCCGGCCCTCCGAGGCCGGGCTCTGCGCGCCCTTGGCTGGCTCGACTTCGTCCAGGGGGAGTGGCGGGAGGCCCGGGGGCATTTCCTGGAAGCCGAGCGACTGCTCCGGGCCGAGGAGGACCTGCCCTGGCTCGCGAGATGCCTCTCGGATCTCGGCGTGGTGGAATGCTGGCTGGGAGACCGGGACTCAGGCATGGGGCGAGCCCGGGAGGCGATCTCCCTGGCTCGGGATCTGGACGATCCGGGCTTGGTCGCGCGGACCCTCGTCTGGGCCTACGGAACCAACGGCGGCCGGAAGATGGAGGAGGGTCAGGATGAGCGCCTCGAGGAGGCGGTCCGGTTCGCCCGGAAGGCGGGTGACCGCTGGACCGAAGCCCACGCCCTGGAGAGCCTCGGGGATTCCCTGCGGGAAGAAGGACTCTTCAACATGGCCGGAGCCTGTTTCGAGGAAGGGCTCCAGGGTTTCGACGAACTGGGGGACGCCTGGATGAAGGCCTGGTCCTTGGAAGGACTCGGGATGAACGATTGCCTGAAAGGAGACCCCTCCCGCGGATTCCTGCACCTGCGAGAGTCCCTTCGGCTGTTCGAGAAGTCCGGGGCCCGGTTGGACGCCGTCTACGTCCTCGGGGAACTCGGGATCGCGGCGGGTCTCCTGGGGGACGAGGAACGATCGGATCTGCTCCTCGGCGCCTCCTTCGCGCTTCGGGGCGGATCCGTCGATCCGGCGAAGGAACCCCCTTCCGTCGTCGGTCCGCCGGCCCAGACTCCCACCGCCTTGGACCGGGCCGTCGCTGCGGCGGCTACCCGGAAATCCGCCGCCTGGTGCCGGGGGATCCGCCTCCGGTTCGAGGAAGCGGTCCGCATCGCGAAGGCGGAATTGAGGGACATCCACCCGTGAACCGAGCCGTCTTCGAACCTCACCGAGCCGTCCGGGCCCGGTATCCCTTCACACCCACGCCGACTCGCGTTCGCAGAGTCGGTGCCTCGAACGTTCTCGACGCATCCTGCGTCTCACGCTCGCCAGCTCGCACCGCATCCTCGCCGATTCGGTTCCTTCGTCGCCGGTATCGCAAGGAAGAGATTGTACGGAGCCGTCACGGACGGCGGGCTTCCTGCCTGCCTTTCCTCGCTGCCGCTCGGCGCGGGACGGCGATCAAGACCTCTTCGCCGCCCCTCCGAAAACGAAAAACCCGACCTTCCGGTCGGGCTCTTCGTTTTCCTGCGGCGAAGAGGACTTGAACCTCCATGCCTCTCGGCACTAGCACCTCAAGCTAGCGTGTCTACCAGTTCCACCATCGCCGCGCGGAACGGAGCTTTTATACCCGTTCCCCGGGGAAAAGTCAAGCGCGGAAGGTCCCGGGGCCCGGGCTTCCGAGGCCGGCGAACCGGGGCGCGTCCGCGGGATCCAGGGGGGCCAGGAACACTTTGGAACCTGTCAGCTTTGGGATGTACGGCATCCCGCCCCCTTTCCATTCGTCACCGCGGCAATCCGATTCCCTTGGGACCGACGGGTCTCCTCTCCGCGTCCGCCGCCGCGGTCCGGGCCTCCCGGTCGGCCTTTTCCGCGGACAACAGTACCGAAGCCCGGGCCAGGGCGGAATCGATGTCGGGCAGGACGTTCTCGGGTCCGACGGCCTCGGCCAGTCCGAAGGACTCCAGGGCCTTCCGGGGCTGGTCCCGCACCCCGGATAGGAGGAGGACGGTCCCGTGCTTCCGGCAGTACTTATGGAAGGCCGCCAGGGCGTTGAGCCCCGTGGCGTCCACGGCCGGGACTTTCCGAAGCCGGAGGATGAAGACCCGGGGTGGTTTTTCCAGGTTCGCGAGGGCTTCCTGAAGAAGGTCCGCGGTACCGAAGAAGAAGGGACCCTCGATCTCGTACACCTCGCAGCCTGCGGGCACGGTCTTGCGGCCCATGGCCTCGGGATCTTCGGGGGTATCGGCATCCTCGGTTTCCAGCATCTCCCGGATGGAGTAGACGCTGGAGGTCTCGGAAGTGCGGCGCAGGAAGAGGAAGACCGCCAGGAGCAGGCCCACCTGGACCGCTACGGTCAGGTCGATGGCCACGGTCAGGGCGAAGGTGGTCAGCATGACCGCCAGGTCGCTCCTCGGCGCCCTCCGCATGCCCAGGAACCGGGGGAGCTCGCTCATGTCCCAGGCTACCACCAGGAGGACCGCGGAGAGGCTCGCCAGGGGGATGGCGGAGGCCGCCTTGGAGAGGAAAAGGGCGAAGGCCAGGAGGACCAGGGAATGGATGATCGCGGAGACCGGGGATCGGGCCCCGTTCTTGATGTTCGTGGCGGTCCGGGCGATGGCCCCCGTGGCGGGAATGCCCCCGAAGAGGGCCACCGCGACGTTGCCGATCCCCTGGGCGGTCAGTTCCGTCCCCGCGTCGTGCCGATCCCCGGTCATGCCGTCCGCGACCACGGCGGAGAGCAGGGACTCGATGGCCCCCAGGAGGGCGATGGTCAGGGCGCTGGGGAAGACCGCCCGGATGGTGGCCAGCCGGAGGTCCGGCAGGACCGGGGAGGGAAAGCCCCCGGGGAGCTCCCCGTACTTGGAGCCGATGGTCTGGACGGGGATGCGGAAGATCCAGACCGCCGCCGCGCCCAGGGCCACCGCGGTCACCGCGGCGGGCACCCGGGGAGCGAGTTTCCGGATGAGGACGATGGCCCCCAGGGTTCCGGCCCCGACGGCCACGGTGGCGGGGGACAGGGTGGATCCGTACTCGACCACCTCCCCGATCCGTTCGAAGAACTCCGCCGAAGGATGGGGCACCGAGAGGCCCAGGAAATCCTTGAGCTGTCCGCCCGCGATGATGAGCCCGATGCCGGTGGTGAATCCCGTGGTAACGGGATAGGGGATGTACTTGATCAGCTTCCCGAGTCCGGATACCCCCAGGAGTAGCAGGATGATCCCGGCCAGGAGGGTCGCCGTGACGAGTCCTCCCATGCCGTGCTGGACGATGACCCCCGCGATGATGACCACGAAGGCCCCGGTCGGTCCGGAGACCTGATACCGGGAGCCTCCCAGGGCGGCCATCAGGAAACCGGCGATGATGGCGGTATACAGGCCCTGGGCGGGACTGGCGCCGGCCCCGATGGCGAAGGCCATGGCCAGGGGCAGGGCCACCACCCCCACGGTGATGCCCGCGGTCAGATCCTTGAGGAACATGTCCCGGGTGTATCCGGATCGGAGAACATGGATCAGCTTCGGGGTAAAGGCCCCCCGAAGGAGGGAGGAGAAGGAGGATTGGCTCATGATGCCTAAGCTGTACTACCGCCCCCTCCCCGGGGTCAAGTCCCCGGCTTCGGGGGGAAATAGAGGAAGTCCCGGTACAGGCCGCCGGGGTTCCGGTCTCCGTAGGGATGGGGGGAGTTCGCGTTGGCGTGGCAGCTTTGGCAGAAGTTGGTGGTGATCATCGTTTCCTTCCCCGAGGCCAGGTCCTTCACGATCCAGAGCCACCCGCCCCGGGCGTCCGGGTTCCCCGGGGACTTTATCATCACGTCCAGGGTCACGGGTTTCTCTCCGGGCGCGGGGGACCCGGTCGCGTAGATTTCTTTCACCACCGTGGTCCCCTCGGGGAATTCGAGCCGGCCGT
>CALMRC010000088.1 GCA_937873275.1 uncultured Spirochaetota bacterium | reverse complement strand
CACCAAGGGCTACCCCACGGACGTTGACCTCATCGTCTCCGAGGAGGGCTACGGAGCAAATCCCCGGATCGGGACGACCAAGCCCCTGGTGGTCGTGACCGGCCCGGGGCCGGGTTCCGGGAAGATGGCCACCTGCCTGTCCCAGGTCTACCACGAGCACCGGGCCGGCATGAAGGCCATGTACGCCAAGTTCGAGACCTTCCCGATCTGGAACCTCCCCCTCAAGCACCCCGTGAACATCGCCTACGAGGCCGCGACCCTGGACCTCAAGGACTTCAACCTCATCGATCCCTTCCACCTGGAGGCCACGGGCGAAACCTCGGTGAACTACAACCGGGACGTGGAGTCCTTCCCCATCCTCCGGGCCATTCTGGAGCGCATCACCGACGGCGAGTCGATATACCGGTCCCCCACGGAGATGGGGGTGAACCGCGCCGGCTTCGCCGTCGTGGACGACGAGGCTTGCCGGGAGGCGGCCAAACAGGAAGTGGTGCGCCGTTACCTCCGATGCGCCAGCGAGTACATGATGGGCATGGCGGACAAGGCTTCCCTGGAAAAGGCGGACCTCCTGTGCAAGGAGCTGGGGATCGGGCCCGAGTACCGGCCCGTGGTGCCCGCCGCCCGACGGGCCGCCGAAGATGCCCGGGCCGCCGCGGAGGCGGCCGTTTCGGGCGCGACGGCTGTCCACGGTGTGGACTCCGCCTTCTGCGGGGCGGCGCTCCAGCTTCCCGGGGGCGGGATCGTGACCGGCAGGAATTCCCGGCTCCTCCACGCGGCGACCGCGGCGGTCCTGAACGGGGTCAAGCGCCTGGCGGGTGTCCCGGACTCGATACCCCTCCTCTCGCCCCTGGTCATCGAGTCCATCGAGAGACTCAAGAGCGAGATCCTCCGGGGAAGGAATCCCAGCCTGGACGTGGACGAGGCCCTGATCGCCCTGTCCATCGGCGCCACCCTGACCCCCATGGTCCAGTCCTGCCTGGACCAGTTGCACCGGCTCCGGGGCTGCCAGATGCACCTGTCCCACGTGCCCAGCCCCGGGGACGAGGCGGGCCTGCGGAAGCTGGGGATCGAACTGACCTCGGACCCGGTCTACGCCTCCAAGCGCCTCTTCGTGGAGTGAGCCGGTCCGGCTCCGGTCGATCCGAACCCGATTCGATCTTCCGGACCGGCGGCGATTTCCGGCGGAGCCTTCGAGAATGTTACTGTTGACAGAAACGAAATCCCCTGGTATCCTCCCGTAACGTTCTTATAGGGAGAAACATCGATGAGCGATTATTTCAAGACCTACCCCGATGCGGCGGGCAACTACGGACAGTTCGGCGGCAGCTTCATCCCCCCCAACCTCCAGGCGGAGATGGAGAAGATCACGGACGCCTACTACTCCATCAGCAAGTCCCACGAGTTCATCTCCGAGCTCCGGAGCATCCGGAAGCACTTCCAGGGACGCCCCACACCGGTGTATTTCTGCAAGCGCCTGTCCGACGAATACGGCGGTCGGATCTACCTGAAGCGGGAAGACCTGAACCACACGGGGGCCCACAAGCTCAACCACTGCATGGGGGAGGCCCTCCTGGCCAAGTACCTGGGCAAGAAGAAGCTCATCGCCGAGACCGGGGCGGGCCAGCACGGGGTGGCCCTGGCCACCGCGGCGGCCTACTTCGGGCTGGAGTGCGAGATCCACATGGGCGAGGTGGACATCGCCAAGGAGCACCCGAACGTCGTCCGCATGAAGATACTGGGAGCCAAGGTGGTGCCCGTGTCCCGTGGACTCAAGACCCTGAAGGAGGCGGTCGATTCCGCCTTCGAGGCCTACATGGCCGACCCCGTGTCCGCCATCTACTGCATCGGCTCCGTGGTGGGACCCCATCCCTTCCCCATGATGGTTCGGGAGTTCCAGCGGGTGGTGGGCATCGAGGCCAAGGAGCAGTTCTTCGAGATGACCGGGGAGCACCCGGACAGCGTGGCGGCCTGCGTGGGGGGCGGCAGCAACGCCATGGGTATCTTCTCGGCCTACATCGAGGACGAGAACGTGAAACTGTACGGCGTCGAGCCCATGGGGACCGGGACCAAGACGGGGGAGCACGCGGCCACGATAACCTACGGCAAACCCGGGATGATCCACGGTTTCAAGTGCTATCTTCTCCAGGACGAGAAAGGCCAACCCTCTCCGGTGTACTCCATCGCCAGCGGCCTGGACTACCCCGGGGTCGGGCCGGAGCACTCGATGCTCCACGACCTGGGAAGGGTGAACTACACCTCCGTGACCGACGCGGAGGCGGTGGACGCCTTCTTCCAGCTGAGCCGAAAGGAGGGGATCATCCCGGCCCTGGAGAGCGCCCACGCCGTGGCCTTCGCCCTCAAGCTGGCCCGGCAGGAGCCCCGTCGGTCCATCCTGGTCAACCTGAGCGGCCGGGGAGACAAGGACATCGACTTCGTGGTGGAACGGCACGGGGCCCAGTTCGGCATCTGAGAACCGCCTTCGTCGGGGCGGCGCGCCCCGGCGACGCGGCCCCGGCCGCCCCGGGGCCGCTAACTTTTAGAGGTTCTCGATCAACTCCCAGGAGGAGCTCTTCCGGGTTCCTTCGACGTGCCCGGAGTGGAGATACTCCATCACCCCGGTCTTCAGGACCTCGATGGCCTTGTCGATGTCCGTGATCCGGAAGATGAAGACCGCCTTGTTCTCGGTCTTTTCCCCGAAGCCGTAGACGTACTCGATGTTCAGGTTGTTGGCCTTGAGGATTTCCAGGATCTTCATGAGGCCTCCGGGACGGTCCTCCGCCTTCAGGGCGAAGACCTCGACCTCCTTGAGGAAGTACCCCTGCTTTCGAAGGAGTTCCACGGCCCGGGCGGGCTTGTCCACGATCAGGTGGACGGAGCTGAACTCCGTCTCCTCGCTTACGAAGATGCTCCGTATGTCGATGTCCCCCTTGTGCAGGACCTGGGACAGGGCGTACAGCTGGCCCGCGGTGTTCTCCAGGACGACGCTGATCTGCTTTATCTTCACGACGGTCTCCTTTCGCCTTCGTTCACCATGGAGATGGGTTGGCGAGTGGCCTCGATGGCGTCCCGCCAGAGGCTGCTCTCGGGATCGACCTTGCGGCGCCGGGCGATCGCCACCCCCGTGGGGATGTGGACGAACTCGTTGTTCACCATGCCGATGAGGATCCGGGTCTTCCCCGCCATGGCCGCGTGGACGGCGTTGCTGCCCAGCCGGTCGCAATAGACCGAGTCCACGGGGCTGGCCGGGGAGGAACGGATGATGTAGCTCGGGTCGATGTACTTGAGGTTCACCTCGATCCCCTTCTGCTTGAAGTGGGCGTTGACGGCGTCCTTGAGGAAGATCCCGATGTCCCCGAGCTTCCGGTTCCCCGAGGCGTCGGTGCCCTCGGCGGCGGAGAACTTCTGTCCCGCCCCCTCGGCCACCACGATGACCGCGTGGTTCCGCTCCGCGAGTCGGCGTTCCAGGTGGACGTAGAGGCCGTTGGGGCCCTCCAGGTCGAAGTCCACCTCGGGGATCAGGACGAAGTTCACCTCGTGGACAGCCAGGACCGTATGGGCGGCGATAAAGCCGGACTCCCGGCCCATGAGCTTCACGAGGCCGATTCCGTTGATGGAGGAGTGGGCCTCCGTGTGGGCCGCCGTCACCGCCAGGGAAGCCTGGGCCACGGCGGTGTCGAACCCGAAGCTCCGGTCCATGAACAGCAGGTCGTTGTCGATGGTCTTGGGGATGCCGACCACCGCGATCTTCAGGTTCCTCCGCTCGATCTCCTCGGCGATCGCCAGGGAGCCCTTCTGGGTCCCGTCCCCCCCGACGGTGAACAGCATGTTCACGTTGAGTCGCTCCAGGGAGTCCACGATGTCCGAGGTCCGGTCCCCCCCTCCCCGGGAGGAGCCCAGGACGGTGCCCCCGAGCTTGTGGATGTCGTCCACCACCTCGGGATTCAGGGGCCGGACGTCGTACCCGTAGTCCGGAATGAGGCCCCGGTACCCGAAGCGGATGCCGGAGATGCGCCGTACCCCGTAGCGGTACCATAGGCAGCGGACCACGGACCGGATCACGTCGTTCAGGCCCGGGCAGAGTCCCCCGCAGGTGACGATCGCGGCGTGGACATGCTGGGGCGCGAAGTAGAGCTTCTCCCGGGGTCCCGCCTTTTCGAAGAATTGGGTCAGGTCGGAGATCTCCCCCGCCTGGACGTGGACGTCGTGGCGCACGAGTTCCTCGTCCTTGATGTAGTTGGCGATCCCGTCCCCCACGGTGTTGGAGAGCTTGATGGGGGACTGCAGGGAGCACTTGCCGAGGCTGGGCACGAGGCGATCGCTCACGGGAACCTCCTTCCGGACAGGATCATTGTAGAGGATGGTCCCCGCTTTTTCCACCGCTCCCGTCGCGCGACGTATTCCGTGTACCCGGAACGGAAATCGGAGGAGGACCCGGTGGAATCCCGGTCGGAACCCATGCTACCATTTCGACGCCGAGTCCCCGATCCCCAGGACTGTCTCAGGAGGTCTACGATGAACGATATCCGGCTTGCGGCGATGGACGATATCCGGCTCTCCTTCGACGATCTTCCCCCCGACCCGGTCTTCGTACCCGGAATCCGGAGGGCCCCCCGCCGGGAGGCTTCCCTCACCCCGACCCAGGAGGTCCTGGCCCTGAAGAACGCCCTTCGGTACATACCCGAGCGCTGGCATGAGCGGCTGGCCCCGGAGTTCCTGGAGGAGCTCCGTACCCGGGGCCGCATCTACGGATACCGCTTCCGCCCCGCCGGAGCCCTCAAGGGCCGACCCGTCGACTCCTACGAAGGCCGCTGTGTCGAGGGAAAGGCCTTCCAGGTCATGATCGACAACAACCTGGATTTCGACGTGGCCCTCTATCCCTACGAGCTCGTGACCTACGGCGAGACCGGCCAGGTCTGCCAGAACTGGATGCAGTACCGTCTGATCAAGAAGTACCTGGAGGTCCTGGACGAGGATTCCACCCTGGTGGTCGAGTCCGGGCATCCCCTGGGCCTCTTCAAGAGCCACCCCCTGGCCCCCCGGGTGATGATCACCAACGGGCTCATGATCGGCCTGTTCGACAACTCCAAGGACTTCGCCGTGGCCGCCGCCCTGGGGGTGGCCAACTACGGGCAGATGACCGCGGGGGGCTGGATGTACATAGGCCCCCAGGGCATCGTCCACGGTACCTTCAACACCCTCCTGAACGCGGGACGCCTCAAGCTGGGGATCCCGGAGGATAGGGACCTGGCGGGCCGGCTCTTCGTCTCCAGCGGCCTGGGAGGCATGTCCGGGGCCCAGGGCAAGGCCGCGGTCATCGCGGGGGCCGCCTGCGTGATCGCGGAGGTGGACCCCAGCCGCGTGGAGACCCGGCTATCCCAGGGCTGGGTGGACTCGGTGGAGGAGACCCCCGAAGCGGCCTTCCGCCGGGCCGGGGAGGCCCGGGAGGCGGGCAAGCCGATCGCCGTCGCGTACCTCGGCAACGTGGTCGACCTCCTGGAATGGGCCCTCGCGAGGAACGTCAGGATCGACCTGCTCTCGGATCAGACCTCCTGCCACGCCGCGTATGAGGGAGGGTACTGCCCCGCGGGCCTTTCCTTCCCGGAGCGCACCCGGATGCTCAAGGAGGAGCCCGCCCGGTTCCGGGACCTGGTGGACCGGTCGCTCCGGCGGCACTTCGAGGCCATCCGGGCCTTGTCCGCCCGGGGGACCTACTTCTTCGACTACGGAAACTCCTTTCTCAAGGCCGTCTGGGACGCGGGAGTGAAGGAAGTCTCCCGGAACGGCACGGACGAGAAGGACGGCTTCGTTTTCCCGAGCTACGTGGAGGACATCCTGGGGCCCGAACTCTTCGACTTCGGGTACGGACCCTTCCGGTGGGTCTGCCTGTCCGGCAAGCCCGAGGACCTGCGGAAGACCGACCGGGCGGCCATGGACTGCATCGATCCGAACCGTCGGGGCCAGGACCGGGACAACTGGGCCTGGATCCGGGACGCCGAGAAGAACCGCCTGGTCGTGGGCACCCAGGCCCGGATCCTCTACCAGGACGCCATGGGCCGGACCAAGATCGCCCTCCGGTTCAACGAGATGGTCCGGACCGGCGAAGTGGGACCGATCATGCTCGGCCGGGACCACCACGACTGCGGAGGCACGGACAGCCCCTTCCGGGAGACCTCCAACATAAAGGACGGCTCCAACGTCATGGCGGACATGGCCGTCCAGATCTGGGGCGGAAACGCCGCCCGGGGGATGAGCCTGGTGGCCCTGCACAACGGGGGCGGGGTCGGAATCGGCAAGGCCATCAACGGCGGCTTCGGACTGGTGCTGGACGGGTCCGAACGGGTGGACCGCATAATCCGGATGGCCATGCCCTGGGACGTGATGGGCGGGGTCGCCCGGCGGTCCTGGGCCCGGAACGGGCACGCGGTCTCCACCTGCGAGGAATTCAACCAAGTCTACTCCGAGTACGGCCGGGTAACCCTGCCGTACATCGCGGACGACGGGCTCCTGGAATCCCTCGTGGAACGGTCGGACGGGAAGGCCCGGAAACCTACCTGAGCCCCCGCACCGCCGCGTCCGCCGCCAGCTTCCCCGTCAGGATCGAGATGGGCAGGCCCGCGGGGCTGTAGGTCCACTGCCCGGCCTGGAGGACGTCGGGGATCTCGGTCCGTACCGCCCGGTTCACGTCCTGCATCCGGTGGACCGCGGGCAGGACGGGGTTCGTGAACGACCAGCCGATGATGGCCCCCTCGGAACTCCCGACGGTCCGGGCGATGGACAAGGGGGTGAAGGAGAACCGGTCCCGGACCGCCTTCCGCAGGCCCGGGTAGACCGAGGCTTCCAGGGCGTCGATCAGGCAGTCCTCGGCCAGGGTTTTCAGGTCCTCGTACCAGCCTCCCGCCCGGGCCGCCTCGCAGAGGGCGTACTCGAAGTAGACGTTGACGATGAGCCCCGTCTTTCCCGGGGGCGCCAGGGACGGATCCTTGAGCGCGGGGATGGAGATCTCGAAGGTGTTTCGGGCGATGTAGCGGCGGACCCAGTCCTCCGCCCGGCGACGGTAGGCCTCGGTCCCGGCCGCGGAAGTTTCCGCCAGCAGGGATTCGAGGTCCCGCCGGACTTCCAGGCCCAGTCCCTGTCGGGAGGGGGTGTAGAAGAAGTGGCCGTTGGACTTGGCGGCGAACCAGGAGGGTTCGATGTCCACGGCCAGGTACAGGGAGAAGACGCTGTCGCTCCCCTTCGAGGCCTCCAGCAGGGCCGTCCGCTCCCGGACGCTCTCCCGGAGCCGGCCGTCCGGCAGGGCGCCGAGGTCCAGGCTCCGGTACAGGGTCCGGAGGTCCGCCGCCCAGACCAGCTTCCGGTACCGGTGGACGGTTCCGTTCTCCTCCGCGACCGTGCGGGCGGACGGATCCGTCGCCGCGATCCGGGTTTCCGTCCGGATCTCCACGCCCCGGGAACGGCAGTAGCCCTCCAGGGCCCGGGGCAGGACGCCGGTGCCGCCCCGGGGATAGATGTAGTCGAGGTACAGGCTGAAGTAGCTCAGGGCGAAGAAGGCCGGGGTGCTCTTGAAGAAATGCTGGCTGACGATGTCGATCAGGGGCCGGGATCCGCTCAGGGCGGCCAGGCGCTCCTCCACCGGCTCGTCCATGCGGTTGATCTTGCCGATGGTCAGCAGGAACTTCCCGATCCAGGGCAGGAGGACCCGGAACAGGTAGCGCCGGTCCCGGGGAAGGTCCTTGAACACGGGGTTCTCCACGCCGTAGAGAACGTCCATGTGCTTCATGACCGTCCGGACCTCCGCGAGGATCCGGCCGATGTCCTCCCGGTTGTCCGGATAAAACCGCTCCAATAGCGCCCGATAGTCGCCCAGGTTGTCCCGGGACTCCACGGGAATGATCCGGTCCTCGATTCCCACGGAGACCGGGCTCTTCACGAAATCGATGTCGATCTCCAGGCTCTTCAGCATGGGCCGTATGATCCCCGAATCCTCCAGGGCCCGGATGCCCACGTCCCAGGTGAACCCGTTCCGCTCGAAGGAACCGCACAGGCCGCCGAGGACCTTCTCCTTCTCGAAGAGCAGGACCGACCGCCCCGCCCGGGCCGCGAAGGCCGCCGCCGTGAGTCCCGCCATGCCCCCGCCCACCACGACGATATCCTGGATGGCGTCTTCCCTGTCCACGATTCTCCACCGCCTTTCGGCCTTCGGATCCATCGAACCGGCCCGCGTCCTAACCGAACTTCTTCCTCATGAAGCGACGATACGGCTTGGCGAACCAGGGGATGTTGTCGAAGATGTCCCCCCAGAGGTCGTAGTAGTCCCTCTGGTCGATGATCCGCCCGTCCCCGGAGAGGCCCAGCCGGGTGGCCCCGTAGATGGTGGAACTGGGGTACCCTTTGAAGATCATCGTCATCTCCCATTGCAGGAAGACGCAGTTCCCCCCGTGGACCACGCTGGGCACGTTCATCCGGAGCTGCTGACAGCGGTCCGTCAGGCGGCGACAGAGTTCCTTGAACTCCTCGATCCCCCGGATCTCCTGGATGCTGTCCCGGAATACGATGTCCTCGTGGTAGTACGGAAAGATGTGGGACCAGTCGGGCTTGCCCTCCCGATTGTAGGTCCGGGACCAGAGTTCCCGGACTTCGTCGGCGGTCAGGGCGGCGATGGAGCTTCCGTCTTCCATGAACATATCCTTGCGGTTAAACTGGGAGCGGTTTTCAGGATAGTATGGCCCATTGGGGATTGCAAGGCGCGAGGCCTTGTCCTGGATGCTATAGTGTACGAGACAGGCCGAGCCTCGATCCGGCGCGGGACCGGAAAATCGGGGTCCGGGAAACGGGGAACCGCAACCTATGAACAGCAGAACCGCCCGGTACATCCGGGAGTACAAGTGGTCCAACGTTTTCGCCATGATCCGGAACAACGGCCGGGATCCCGGGATTTGCTCCGACGACTTCAAGGGGAAACTCGTGGTCATCACCGGCGCGACCTCCGGGATCGGACGAGCCGTGGCCCGGAAGTACGCGTCCCGGGGGGCCAACCTGGTGTGCGTCAACCGGAATCCCGCCAAGTCGGAAGCCCTTCGCCGGGAGATCGAGGGCGAGTTCGGCACGCGCTGCGAATACAGGATCGCGGACCTCGGCCGGCGGGACGACGTCTTCCGGGTCGGCGAGGAGCTCGCGCGGCTGGAGACCCCGATCGACGTCCTCATCCACAACGCGGGGGTCTACCTGACCCGTCGGGAGCTCACGCCGGACGGCCTGGAAGCGACCCTGGCGGTCCATTACCTCTCGTCCTTCATCCTGAACTACCTCCTCCTGGACAAGCTCGCGGCCCAAGGCGGGGCCCGGATCCTCCTGGTGGGCTCCGAGGGGCACCGCTTCGCGGCCTGGGGCCTCCGGCTGGACGACCTGAACTGGGAACGAAGGAAGTACTCGGGCCTGGCGAGCTACGGATCGGCTAAGCTGGCCCAGATGCTGTCCATGATCGTGTTCGACGAGCGCCTCCGGGGCACGGGGGTGACGATCAACGCGATGCACCCCGGGGCCGTGAAGACCGAGACCGGGCAGGAAAACGGGCCGGTGTACCGGTGGTTCAAGCGGACCTTTTTCGACCGGACCCTGAAGTCCCCGGAGATCTCCGCGGAGGCGCTGTACTACCTGGGTGTCTCGAAGGATCTAAAGGGGGTCAGCGGAAAGTTCTTCAACCTGAGCACCGAGGAGGAACCGGCCCCGCCCGCCCGGGACCGGGAGGCGGCGTACGAACTGTGGCGGGATACCCTCAAGATGACGGGGCTTGAGGAACGGGGGCCCGCATCCGGACCCGGTCCCCGGTAGCCCGGCACGCGACGCTCTTTTCTAGGCTCCCGCCCCGAACTCCACGGCGCCCCCGATCACCGTCGCCTTCACCAGGTTCATACCGCTGTGGTAGGCCAGGAAGGCCCGGGAGGGGGCGTCCAGGATGACCAGGTCCCCCCGCTTGCCCGGCTCCAGGGAGCCGATCTCCCCGGCCATGCCCAAAGCCGCCGCCCCGTTCAGGGTCAGGGCGCAGAGGGTCTCGTCCACGGACAGGCGCATATAGAGGACCGCCAGGGCGAAGATGAGGGAAATGGACTGACTGTAGCAGGACCCGGGGTTGAGGTCGGAGGCCAGGGCCACCGCGCAGCCCGCGTCGATCATGCCCCGGGCGTCCGCGTAGGGCTCCCGGAGGACGAAGGCCGTGAGGGGCAGGCAGGTGGCGATCGTGGAGGACCGGGCCAGGGCCTCGTAGTCCGAGGGGACGCATTTTAGAAGGTGGTCCGCGCTGGCCGCCCCGAGCTCCGCGGCCAGGGCCGCCCCGCCGATCCGCTCGATCTCGTCCGCGTGGACCTTGAGCCCGAAACCGGCGGCCTTGGCGGCCTCGAGGTAGCGCCGGGAATCCGCCAGTTCGAAGACCCCCTTTTCGCAGAAGACGTCGCAGAACCGGGCGATACCCTGGTCCTTGACCGCGGGGAGCATGTCCCGGATCACCGCGTCCATGAACTCCGAGGTACGGCCGGCGTATTCCGGGGGGGTCGAGTGGGGACCCAGGAAGGTGGGGACGATCCGCACGGACTGTTCCCGTCCAAGGATGTCCATGGCTTCGAGCTGTCGCAGCTCCGTGGCCAGGTCCATGCCGTAGCCGCTCTTGCCCTCCACGGTGGTGACCCCCAGGGACAGCATGGTCGCAAGCCGCTTCCGGCCGATCGCGACCAGGTCGTCCCGGGAGGCGGCCCGAGTGGCCTCCATGGACCGCCGGATCCCGCCTCCCCGGCGGTGGATCTCCATGTAGGGCAAACCACCGGCCCGCCAGAGGAATTCCTCGGACCGGTCCCCGGCGAAGACGAAGTGGGTGTGCGAGTCCACGAAGCCGGGAACCACGGTGCCCCCGCCCGCGGAGAGGACGGTCATGCCCTCGGGAACCGAGGGCGCCTCCGCGGCGGGGCCCGCCCAGGCGATCCGGCCGTCCCGGATCAGGACGGCCGCGTCGGGCACCGTCCGGATCGAGGCCATCTCGGGCCCCCGGCGGGCCGCGGAGCCCGTCGGCGTGGCCAGTTCCCGGATGTCCCGGATGAAGAGGTCGGCGTTCGACACGGCGGGACTCACTTCCGGGGTACGGGCTTGCGTCCCGTGAACAGGGGATCGGCTCCCAAGGTACCGGCCAGTCCTTCCACGAAGGCGGGGTCCAGGACCGCGCGAAGTTCCTTCTCCGCGGCCTTCAGGGTCTTGTCGAGGCGAGGCGCGAAGGCCGGATCCGTGAACCGGCCGTCGCTCCGGGCCCGGCGGATCTCGATGATGGAACGCTCCAGGAAGGTCACCTGCTTGTCCCGATACCGCTCCAGGCGCTCCCGGTACCAGTCCGAGGCCAGGACGGACTCCCGGTCGAAGAGCCGACGGACCTCGGGATCGTCGATGGTCTTCCCGTTCCACCTTCCCTCGGCCATGACGTGCAGGATTGCCTGGAGGGGCGGGATGGCCGCCTCCACGCTCCCGTCCGCCAGGTAGTCCCGGGCCACCTTGGCCTGGGCCTCGGCGATGTTCTCCACCCCGTCCACGAATTCCGCGAGGTCCTGGAGTTCGGGCTTGAGGAAGTCCTCGGGGAAGACCGAGCTGGGGGTGTCGAAGATGCGTCCCAGGAAGGTCGTCGCGAAGAGGGACGTGATGCGGTAGCCCAGGCGGCTGGCGGGGATCCTCCGGCCCTGGTAATCAAAGTCCTCGATCTTTTCCAGGTAGCCGTTGGCGATCAGGAAGGCGGGATCCTTCTCCTCCGGGTCCATCCGGGCCCAGAGCTCGGGGACCAGGAGGGAGATGTCGTGGTTGACCTTGTAATTCCCGCCGATGTGGCCCGCGGCGCTGGAGAAGCCCCCGTAGCCGGTCAGGATGTAGGACAGGAGGGCGGCGTTCAGGTCCGTGGTCGGGACCAGGGCGTTGAAGGGGCCTTTGGTCAGGGCGCCCTCGCTGCCGGCGCCCGTGGTGGACGGGCTCTTCCCGGTCAGGGAGCAGACGAAGTCCATGAAGAGTTCCGGGAGCTCCTGGTAGTGGAGGGGACCGTAGACCGCCAGGGGGCGGATCTTGCCAGCCGGGTCCGCGGGATTGTTCCGGCGGCCCGGAAGGGTGGCGCCCACGGGGTGGAAGACGGGCTTGTCCTCGGGGATGCGGTAATAGAGCCGGTGTCCCAGGTCCGCCAGGTAGCGTTTGCAGGGCTCGATGTGGTTCGGGTCCATCTGCAGGTATCGGGGATTCTTGGAGGGCTTGCCGTCCACCAGGCGGGGCCGGTCGCTGGCCACGAACCAGTCGAAGTCGTCGTCCTTCTCCGCCTCCTCGATGAAATGCCGCATCGGCTCGGTGTACGCGGAGAACTCGATGGTCTTCTCGATCATGGCCCGGGCCTTGGACCGGGAGAGGGGCTCGAAGTTGGAGATGAAGTTGTCCGGCCGGGCCATGTCCTTCTCGGCCTGCTTGTCGTAGCCCCGGATGACCGCGTCGTCGGGGCGCTGGAAGAACCGGGCTTCCGCGTTCCGGCAGAATTTGACCGAAATGCCCGGCGAGGCCTTCTCGAGGTCCGGAAGGGAAGTCTTGGGAAGGACGATGCTTGCGGTGATGTCGTCCTCCCACTGGACCTTTTCCGCGGGGAGGTAATCCTGTCTTAGCTTGAAGATCCTCCGGCGGCCGTCCTGGGCGTACCCCACCCGGAGGTAGGAGCCCAGGACCGGGCGTCCCTCGAACTTGAGGATGTTCCCCGCGGTCCCGTTGACGGTGTCCACCGTGAAATGCTTGGCCCAGTCCTCGCCCCAGTCGGGCACGTAGAAGCGCTTCACCAGGAAGACCAGGGCCTTGATCCGCTCGGGGATGGTCTTTAGCCAGTCGTTGTACTCATCCGTGTACAGGGGGGAGGGGGACAGAAGCTTGATCACGCTGCCCAGGGACCTCTGGCTGGAGAGGACCTTGCGGTCGTCGGGTCGGTGCTTTTCCTTCGTGGTCCGGAAGCGTGCGGAATAGTCCCGTTCCAGGATGTCCCGGACCTGGGCCATGTCCGCCTCGTAGTCCCCGATGATGAAGGGGAAATACTCGATGGCGTCCCAGATGCTCTTGGAGATCTCGGACTTGCCGCCCCCGGACACCGTGCAGGGCTTGTGGCACAGAAGACCCGTAGCCAGGGTCCCGACCAGGCGCCAGGCCCCGGAGCCCGCGTGCCGGTTCATGCCGATCTTGTAGCCCGTGGGGTGGACGTAGACCTCGTGGGGCAGGATCCGGAGGGAGTATTCCTTGCCGTCCCGGGTCCATCGGGCCAGCTGGTCCTCCAGGGAGATTTGGGCGTTTTCCGGAAGGTAGAGTATGTTCGGGAAGGTGCGGTCCCGGGCGAAGCCGTCGGGATGCTCCTCCAGGTGGTCCTTCAAGAGGCTCACGACCTCGTCGAAGGTGTGGCCCCGGGCCCGGAGGTTCGCGTCCGGCACGAACCGGGTGCCCAGGTTGTAGGTCGGGAAGACCAGGGCCCCTCCGGCGTGCTCCTCCTCGGTCATGCCCAGGAGGTTGGAGGAGAAGGAGATCTGGGTCTTCACCTCCTTCTTGGAGTAGCCGAAGTAGTTGTCCGCGATAATGGTGAAGATCACGCCCCGTTCGTCCCGGGCGCAGAGCTTGAAGGGCTTGCCCTCGTTGTAGAGCTCCTCCGGGTCCTTCCAGGCCATGCCGTCCCGCCTCTGGCGCTCGGACGCGTCGTCCCACCGGGGCAGGCCCAGGTCCCGCTTCTTGAGTCCCACGAGGTGGGTGGCCAGGAGGATGCAGCCCGTGTGTCCGGTCCAGTGGATGGGGTCCAGGGCGGAATCGTTTTCCGCGATGTAGGGATCCCCGGAATTCCCGAAGATGCTCTCCACGAAGTCCAGGTTGGCCGCCAGGGAGCCCGGGGCGAAGAAGCGGATCTCCATGGATCGTTCCGGGCAGACCCCGGGCACCTCGGGCTGGACGATCGGTCGCAGCAGGAGGGAGAGGAAGGAGCGGCCCGGGCGGGCTTCCTGGGCCGTGAAGGGGATGGTCAGGAGGTCCGCCGGGGGCTCGATGGCTGCCGCCAGGATGCGTCCGAAGACCGCCTTGGGAACGGCCTTCTTGTCCGGAGGCACGGGCAGGCCCCCGTCGGCCACGTGGAAGACCCCCTCCGTGGTCCGCCGGTCGTTGGCGGGGTTGTGGAGGATTCCGTTCCGGATGCGGTAGGAGGTCAGGGTGGGGGAGGAGTACGAGGAGGCTTCGGGCGGGAGGGACAGCTCCCGGGCCATACCGTACCGGTCCAGGGTCAGGGTGTTCGAGGGGAGCCGGGGGATCTCGGGAAGCCCCGTGTCCGCCAGGTAGTCCGACAGGAAGGCCTGGATGCGCTGGTCCGCCGGGGGCAGGTACCCGGTTAGAAGGCGGTCCTTCTCCCGGTAGTTCTCGATCAACTCCCGGGCGAGCTCCACGAAGGCCGTGCCTTCCCGGGAATACACGGGAAGGCCCAGGCTTGCCAGTTTTATGTTGATGTAGGCCAGGAGGCGGCCCCGTTCCTGGGGGGACGTACGGTCGAGCCTGAGTCCGAAATCGCGTTTTACCGGCATGGGGGACCTCCGGGGGATAGAGGGCGTGGTGGGCCGGCGGTCGGAGCGCCTGGGCCCCGATTATCATACCCTGACCGGGGCGGGGACTTCAATTCCGGGTGTTGAAGGTGGACGGCGGTCGGTGGTCGGGAGCGAGACGACGGTCCTGTAGCCGTTCTTAGCCTAGGCGGCTGCCTCCGTCGCGGCCGTCGATCCCATCCGTTCACCGTCCACTGTCCACCGTCCACTCTCCCGCCGCCAGCCTCCTCGCCCTTTCCAAATCCGGATACATCACCCGGTCCCGGTCCACGAAGGGCACCTCGGCTCGCAGCTCGTCGTAGAGCCTCCGGGTGGCCGGGGAGAGCCGGTCCGCCCCTCCCAACAGGTCCACCGCCTGGCAGGCCGCCAGCCACTCGATTCCCAGGACCTGCTGGAGGTTCCCGAGCACCTCCCGGGCCTTCCGGGCGGCGATGGTGCCCATGGAAACGTGATCCTCCTGGTTGGCGCTGGAGGGGATGGAGTCCACGGAGGCGGGATGGGCCAGGACCTTGTTCTCGCTGACCAGGGCCGCGGCCACGTACTGGAGGATCATGAAGCCCGAATTGACGCCCCCCTCCTTCACCAGGAAGGCGGGGAGGCCGTTGGAGAGGGCCGGGTTGACCAGTCGCTCGGTGCGGCGCTCAGAGAGGTTGGCCAGCTCCGCCAGGGCGATGGCCAGGAAGTCCATGGCCAGGGCCACGGGCTGGCCGTGGAAGTTGCCCCCCGAGAGGATATCCCCGTACCCCGAACCGTCCGGGAAGATGAGGGGATTGTCCGTGGCCGCGTTGAGCTCCTTGCCGACCACGGTCCGGACGTAGGCGATCGCGTCCCGGCTGGCGCCGTGGACCTGGGGGACGCAGCGCAGGGCGTAGGCGTCCTGGACCCTCTGTTCCCCCTGCCGGGTCGTCAGGCCCGAGCCCGTCAGGAGGTCCCGGAGGGATTTCGCGCTGGCGGCTTGGCCGTCCTGGCGCCGGAGCTCGTGGATGCGGCCGTCGTAGGCGTCCGTGATGCCCCGGAGGGCCTGGTGGGTCAGGGCGGCCACGGCGTCCGCGAGGCGTACGGCCCGGTCGGCGTCGGCGCAGGCCAGGGCGGCCACTGCGGTCATCGCCTGGGTCCCGTTGATGAGGGCCAGGCCTTCCTTGGCCGAGAGTTCCACGGGTTCCAGGCCCGCCCGGGCGAGGGCCTCGGCGCCGGGAATCCGTTCCCCCCGGCAAAACGCCTCCCCCATGCCGCAGAGGACCAGGGCCATGTGGGCCAGGGGAGCCAGGTCCCCGGAGGAACCCAGGGAGCCCTTCTCGGGAATCACCGGGACGACTCCCGCGTTGAGCAGGTCCAGGAGCGCCCGTGCCGTGGACACCCGGGCCCCGGAGCTTCCCACCGCCAGGGCGTTGGCCCGCAGGAGCAGCATCGCCCGGACCACCTCGGGGGGGAAGGGGTCCCCGACCCCGCAGGCGTGGCTCATGATCAGGTTGCGCTGGAGGGTCGCGTTGTTCTCCGGGGAGATCACCACGTCGCTGAACTTCCCGAAGCCCGTGGTGATGCCGTACCGGACCAGCCGTTCGGAGACGCAGCGGTCCACCACGGCCCGGGAGGCTTCCATCCGGGGGATGGCCGAGTCCGCCAGGGCCGCCCGGGCGCCGCCCCGGGCTACCCGTTCCACCTGGTCCAGGGTCAGGCTTTCGCCGTCCAGCAGTATATCTTCCATACGCGTGTTCTTCGCCTTTCGTTTCGTCGGGGGACCTGCACTATACCACGGAAGCCCGTTGGCGGTGAACCGGGATCGCCCCGAGCCGAGGAGTCCGGAACCCGGCGCCGCGCCCGTATTGACAGATCCCCCGGGGCTCGGGTATAAATCCGGGTACCGATTCACGTCCGCCCAGATGGTGAAATTGGCAAACACGCTAGATTCAGGTTCTAGTGCCCTAACCGGCTTGGGGGTTCAAGTCCCCCTCTGGGCAAAAAAAACCGCCTTCAGGCGGTTTTTTTTTGCCCAGAGGGGGACTTGAACCGAGGGCTCGTCGCGAGCCGGCGAGCGCGAGGCGCAGGATGCGCCGAGAGAGCCCGAGGCGGGCCGGAGCGACGAGGCAGGACGACGAGGAGCGGAGGCCAAGTCCCCCTCTGGGCAAAAAAAGCTCCCTTCGGGGAGCTTTTTTAATTTTCAGAGGGGGACTTGAAGGGCGCGAGCGCGCGCCGGTGGCGCGGAAGCGGGACAGGACGTCCCGCGCCAGCGAGCGCCCCGGGCTGGAGCGGCGAAGCACGAAGCTGAGCCGCGTAAACCAAGTCCCCCTCTGGGCATAAAAAACTCCCGTCAGGGAGTTTTTTAATTTTCAGGGGGGGACTTGTATCTCCCGCCGCCTCGGGCGGCGTCCTACAATACGTACTTTGCG
>CALMRC010000087.1 GCA_937873275.1 uncultured Spirochaetota bacterium | reverse complement strand
TGCTTGATCCGAGTGCGATTCTGCCGTTAGAGTCGGTACAAGCTTCGTACCACTACTCTACACATCCTTCTTGAAATAGGGTACACTATCCCCAGCTTGATCGCCGATCCGCGAGGATTTCCGATTCGGTCATCCGCGGATCTGCGGATCATGTCGAGGATACCCGCGGAAGATCCGCGGGTGAAGGAACCAATCTTGGGCAAGAAATTGTATGTGGGGAACCTGAGCTTCAATACCGGCGAGAGCCGCCTACGGGAACTTTTCCAGAACTACGGCACCGTGACGTCCGCGAAGATCATCACGGACCGGGATTCCGGCAGCTCCAAGGGCTTCGGCTTCGTGGAGATGAGCTCCGACGGCGAGGCCCAGGCCGCCATCTCCGGCACCAACGGGATCGATCTGGACGGCCGGCAGATCAAGGTCAACGAGGCCATGGACAAGCCGCGCCGGGACAACGACCGGTACTAGGACCCGGCCCCCAAGGGCCAAGAGACCCGGTGCCCCGGACGGCTCGCTCGTCCGGGGCACTCTCTTTATATCAGGAGCACATGCGGCGGGGTCGCGGAAATTCGGCGATCTCCGTTCTGGAGGACTCGATCTAGTCCCGCATCCCGCATCCCAAGGCCGGTCTTCCATGGATCCTGCGGAGGGAGTGTGGGGTTCGACGCCGCCCGGGGGAGGACGGACCCGGTCAATACAGGTGCCCCATCCGGTCCCGCTTGGTTTCCAGATAGGTCCCGTCGTGGGCGTTGGGCTCGATGATCACGGGAATACGGCCGGTCACCTCGATGCCCGCCGTTCGAAGGCCTTCGATCTTGTCCGGGTTGTTGGTCATCAGGCGGATCGACTTGATCCCGAGCAGTCGGATGACGGCGGCGGCCACGGCGTAGTCCCGGGCGTCGTCCGGAAATCCCAGGTAGCGGTTGGCCTCCACCGTGTCCAGGCCGAGCTCCTGGAGGCGGTACGCCTTGATCTTGTTCAGCAGTCCGATCCCTCGACCCTCCTGCTTCATGTACACCACGGCCCCCCGTCCCTCGGCCTCGATGTACTTCAGCGCCGCCTCCAGCTGGTCCCGGCAGTCGCAGCGGAGGCTCCCGAACACGTCCCCGGTGTGGCATTGGGAGTGGATTCGCAGGGGCAGGTCCTCGGCCCCCTCCAGGTTACCCTTGAGGACCGCGGTGTGCTCCTTGTCGTGCTTGGCGTCGTAGAACCCGGCGATCTCGAACTCCCCGAACCGGGTCGGCAGCCGGGCCCGGGCGACGAGTTGGACGCAGATATCCTCGTCCCTGCAATAGGCGCCCTTCCCGGCGCAGAAGTATTCCTCGGCGTAATAGTCCGGCTTTCCCCGGAGCTTGGCCTCGAGTTCGGACCGGTCCATCGTATTGTCGCAGGATTCGAGGAATTCCTCGGGGGATTTCAGGGTTTCCATTCGCGGCTCCCGGCCGGTCCCGCCGGCCTTGCTAGAAGGTAACGATCCGGCCGGGGATCGGGCAAGGCGGGACGGTCTCAGAGCACGGAAACGACGGCACCCGCCAGGAGCAGGGCGGCTCCCAGGGCCTTGCGGAGGGTGAGGGGATCCCGGGCCGTGCCCAGGATCCCGAGGTGACCCACGGCGAGGGCCATAAGGACCTGTCCGGCCACCTGCAGGAGGAAGAGCCGCCGGGCTCCGAGCCTCGGAAGCAGGGCGATGGTGGACAGGACCATGACGGCGCTCATGGTTCCCGCCGACAGCAGGATCGGGGGGAGACCCCGGAGCCGCGCGGCCGCGGACGGCCCTTCGGGGCGGATTATCCCCCAGACGGCCATCATCGCGGCCGAGGACAGGAAGGCCACCAGGTAGAACAGGGTATTCGCGACCAGAGGGGAGCCCGAATGCCGGGAGACCAGGCCGTTCATGGGTTGGTAGACCGAGATCATGGCGCCGAGGAGGGCCGCCGAGAGCAGGGCCGCGAAGGTGGGCATGGGTTGGACTCCTGGGACCGGCGTCCTCCGCCGGGGCTTCCGCATGCTACTTCGGGAAGGGGCGCCTCGTCAGCCCCCGGCGGGCGGCCGGCGACGTTGACAGGAGGTTCCGGGTAGCCTACTGTGGCCGAACCATGAAGCTAACCCCCATCCTGTCCGCGGCCAGCCTGGCCGTCGCCCTCGCCTCCTGCTCCCCCACGGATCGACCCGCCGCCCGGGCGGCGGATCCGAAGGTCGTGCTGTACGCGGAGTTCATGCACGAGGTCAACTCCTTTTCCCCCGTCCTCACCACGGAGCGCGACTTCCGGGCCTTGGCCCTTCGGTTCGGTGCGGATGTGGCCGCCGCGGCGCCGGAGGAGAAGACCCAGCTGGCGGGCTTTCTCGAGGCGGTGGAGGAGGTCGGCGGAGGTGCCGTGAAGGCCGTCCCGGTGCTCCAGGCCAAGTCCATGTCGGGAGGGCCCGTGGACCGGGCCTTTTACGAGAAGATCAAGGCGGGAATCCTGGGCGCCGTGAAGGCCCAAACCCGGGTGGACGGGGTCTACCTGTCCCTTCACGGTGCCATGGGCGTGGACGGGATGTTCGATCCCGAGGGGGACATCCTTGCGGACTTGCGCGCCCTTTTGGGACCGGACGTCCCGATCGCGGTTTCCTTCGACCTCCACGCCAACGTTACCCGGCGCCGGGTGGAGAACGCGGACATCCTCGTGGGGTACCGGACCAACCCGCACCGGGACCATTTCGACACGGGACGCCGGACCGGCGACCTCCTGGTTCGCACGGTCCTGGGGAAGATCAAACCCGTCCTGCGGGTGAACAAGTTGGCCCTCCTGAAGGGGGGCGGGATCAACGTCGACTTCCTCCCTCCCTTCCGGAAGATCTTCCGGGAGATGAAGCGCATGGAAAAGAGCGGCGGGGCCCTTTCCGTGTCCCTGTTCCCGGTGCACATCTGGATCGACGAACCGGAACTTGGATACGCCGCCGTCGCGATCACGGACGGGGACGAGGACCGGGCCGCCGCCCTCGCGGACGAGCTTTCCGAGATGGCCTGGGCCGTCCGGGACGTGCCCCAACCCGCGGTCGCCACGCCCGAGGAGGCCGTCGAGATCGCCCGGAAGGCGAAGCTCGCCCGGGCCCTGGGCGCGGTGATCTTCTGCGACGTCTCCGACGCGGTCAGCGCGGGCACCCCCGGGGAGAGCACCTGGATCCTCAAGGCCCTTATGGAGCGCGGCGCCGGCCTGGTCGCGTATCTCACGATGCGGGACGAGGAGGCCGCGGTCCGCGCCTGGGAACGGAACGTCGGGGACGAGGTGACGTTGAGCGTGGGGGGCAAGATCGACCGGCTGTACAACCGGCCTCTGGAGTATTCCGGCATCGTCTCCTGGAAGGGCGAGACCTCCTTCGGGAAGACCGTCATCGTCCGGCGGGACGGCATCCATCTGGTGATCTCGGAGCTTCCCATGGCCTCGAAGTCCCCGAAGGAGTTCCAGGCCCTGGGGCTGTCCCCCTGGAAGGCCGACATCGTCGTCGTAAAGAACCTCTTCCCGTTCCGCTACAATTACCTGCTGTACAACCGGAAGACCGTCAACGTGCAGACCCCGGGGCTGAGCAGCACGGACGTCTTCGGCCTGAAATACCGGAACATCCCCCGGCCGATCTATCCCCTGGACAAGATCGAGGACTGGAGGATAGCCCCCTAGCCGAGCGTACGGGGTCGGGGCGTCCCGGTGCCGTCCCGACGGTCCCCGCGGGGATTCGGAAAGATGCCCGTATCCCCCTGAAACCCCTTGTCCCGGGGCGGTTCAGGTTTATACTTGTCCCATGAAGCGCAGGGATCTCCTTCTCGAGGATCTCCACGGGATCCAGGAGGCTTCCGGCCGGAACTGGCTTCCCCCGGAGGATCTGGACCGATTGGCCCGGCGGTACGGCCTCCTCCGGGGAGATCTCCGGGGCACGGCCTCGTACTATTCCATGTTCAGCCTCGAGCCCCGGGGACGCCACGTGATACGGCTCTGCGTCTCCCCGATCTGCCGGATGATGGGGGCCGAGGATCTCCGGGACTTCCTGGCCCGGGAGTTGGGGGTAGCCCCGGGGGGCACCACCGCGGACGGCGCCTTCACCCTGGAGGAATGCCAGTGCCTGGGGCAGTGCGGGATGTCCCCGGCCATGATGGTGGACGGCCGGGTCTTCACCCGCCTGACCCCCGAATCCGCCCGTGCGGCCCTGGAACTGTACCGGGAAGCGGACGCCGGAAATCGTCCCCTCGACGAACCGGCCGGCCCGGGGTCGGAACCCGTTCCCGGGACGTCCTCTCGGACCGCGGGACCGCAGGGGACCTCGTCCTCCGCCTGCCCGGGTGAGACGCGGATCGCCCTCCGATACATCGACACCCACGACCCCGAGGATATCCGGTCCTACGAGGCCGCCGGAGGCTGGGCCGGACTCCGCGCCGCCCTCGGGAAGGATCCCGACGGGCTGGTCTCGGAGCTCACCCGGGCCGGACTTCGGGGCCGGGGCGGGGCCGGATTCCCCACGGGGACCAAGGAGCGGTCCACGGCCCAGACCTGCGAGGACTGCGACCGGTACGTGGTTGTGAACGCCGACGAAGGGGAGCCCGGGACTTTCAAGGATCGGGTAATCCTGGAACGGGAACCCCAGCTGCTCCTGGAGGGGCTCGTGATCTCCGCGTACGCGATCGGGGCCCGGATGGGCTACGTGTACGTCCGGGGCGAATACACCCGCTCCATCCGGCGCCTGCGCCTTGCCCTCGACCAGGCGAAGGCCGCGGGCTATCTGGGCCGGAACATCCTGGACTCGGGCTTCGACTTCGACGTGGAGATCCGCCGGGGAGCGGGCTCCTACCTCTGCGGGGAGGAGCTGACCCTCCTGGAATCCCTGGAAGGCAAGCGGGGATACCCCCGCATCAAGCCGCCCTTCCCCGCGGAAAAGGGTCTCTGGGGAAAGCCCACCCTGGTGAACAACGTGGAGACCCTTGCCAACGTCCCCTGGATCGCGGAGCGGGGGTCCGAGGCGTATCTGGCCCTGGGGGTTCCGGGATCCCCGGGCACCAAGGTCTTCTGCGTGTCCGGGGACGTGGTACGCCCGGGATTCTACGAGGCCGAGCTGGGCATCACCCTGCGGGACCTGATCCAGGGCTTCGCGGGCGGCGTTTCGTGCGGTCAGACCCCGTCGGCGATCCTCCTGGGCGGGGCCGCGGGCACCTTCGCTTCCGCCGCCCGGATGGAAATCCGCCTGGACTACGACACCCTGCGGGCCGAGGGGCTTACCCTGGGGTCCGGGGCGGTCGTCGTCCTCGGTCCCCGACGGGACCCAGCGGCCACGATAGGGGCCATCCTGGAGTTCTTCCGCCACGAATCCTGCGGCAAGTGCGTGCCCTGCCGGGTCGGGACCGCCCGTCTCGAGGAGGGGGGCCGGGACCTGGTCTCCGCGGGACCGGGTCGGCGCCGGGCCGTCCTGGAGTCCCTGGTGGAGGAGGCCCGGCGCATGGCGGCCACCTCGCTTTGTCCCCTGGGGCAATCCCCGATCCTTCCCCTGGCCTCCGCGGCCCGGGAGCTCCGGGAGGTGCTGGAATGAGCGAATCCCGGACGGTGCGGTTTTCCGTGGACGGCCGCGAGACGACGGGCCCGGCGGGATCCAACCTCCTCGCGGCCCTGCGCGCCTCGGGCATCGAAGTGCCGAGCCTCTGCTGGCATCCCAAGGTCAGCCCCACCGGCGCCTGCCGGCTCTGCGTGGTGAAGATCGAGGGGCGCCGGGGATTGCAGACCTCCTGCTCGACGGCGGTCGAGGAGGGGATGCGGGTGACCGCCTTCGACGAGGAGTTGGAAGGCCATCGCCGGTGGATCCTGTCCCTCCTGGCCGAGGAGGTCGAGGCCGGGTCCGACGGCAGCCATCGGGACGAGCTCGAGGAGCTCCTCGAACGGTACGGAGTCTCCAAGCCCGAACGGATCCGGGTCTCCCGGGGGGCCGTCCGTACGCCGGACCGCAGCTCCCATGTCCTCTCCTTCGACGCGTCCCGGTGCATCAAGTGCTTCCGCTGCGTCAAGGCCTGTCGGGAGGTCCAGGGCAAGGGCGTCCTGTCCGTGGACGGCCGGGGCCTGGACTCGGTGATCCTGGCCGGGGACGGGACCTGGGGCGCCTCGGAATGCGACGGCTGCGGGGAATGCGTACAGCTCTGCCCCACGGGAGCCCTGGTGGAAAAGCCGAACCGGGAAGCCCTCCTGTCCGGCGCGTCTCCGGCCGGAGGGAGGCCCGGCGATCGCGCCGCGGCGTCCCGGGTACGGACGACCTGCCCCTACTGCGGGGTCGGCTGCCAGCTGGACCTGACCGTCCGGGACGGACGGATCCTCCGCTCCGACGGGGCGGAAGGAGTGCCTCCCAACGACGGACGGCTCTGCGTGAAGGGGCGATTCGGCTACGATTTCGCGAACCATCCGGACCGGCTCACCCGGCCCCTGATCCGGGAGGGGGACGGTTTCCGGGAAGCTTCCTGGGACGAGGCCCTGGATCGCGTCGCCGAGGGGCTGAACGCGGTCCGGGAAAAGTACGGACCCGACGCCCTGGCGGGCTATTCCAGCGCCAAGTGCACGAACGAGGAGAACTACCTCTTCCAGAAACTGGTCCGCGTCGCCTTCGGCACGAACAACCTGGACTACTGCACCCGCCTCTGCCACGCCTCCACGGTCACCGCCATGCTGAAGGCCATCGGGGACGGGGCGGGGAGCGCCTCCATCGAGGACTACGAGACCGCGGACTGCACCCTGGTTATCGGGAACAACATGGCGGAGACCCATCCGGTCACCGCCACTTTCCTGAAACGCGGCCTGGATCGGGGCGGCTCCCTGGTGATCATCGACCCGAAGTGGACGCCCCTTGTCCGGCACGCGGACGTCTGGCTCCAGCCCCGGCTGGGCACCGACGTGGCCCTGCTCAACGGGATGACCCGGATCGCCTTCGAGCGCGGATGGGTGGACCGGGAATTCGCCCGGCGCCGGACCCTGGGGGGCGAGGGGGCCCTGGAGACCCTGCGGGCCGCGGTGGAGGCCTACACCCCGGGCCGTGTGGAGGAGATCTGCGGGGTGCCCCCGGAGCGGATCCTCGAGGCCACCCGGCTCTACGCCCGGGCGGACCGGGCCCTGATCGCCACGGGCATGGGGATGAGCCAGCAGACCGTGGGCACGGACAACGTCTTCGCCCTCATGAACCTGATGCTGGCCTGCGGCAAGATCGGCCGGGACGGCTCGGGCCTGGCGCCGCCTCGGGGACAGAACAACGTGCAGGGGGCCACGGACGTAGGCTGTTCCCCTTTGTTCTATCCGGGATACGTCCCCGCCTCGGACGAGGGCAACCGGCGCCGGATCGCGGAACTCTGGGGGGTACCCTTCGAGTCCTTGCCCTCGGAGCGGGGCCTCACCACCGTGGAGATCGCCAAGGCCGCCCGGGACGGCCGGATCCGGGGTCTCTTCATCCTGGGCGAGAATCCCGTGATGACGGACCCGAACGCCTCCCACGTGGAGGAAGCCCTGGAAGGATTGGAATTCCTGGTGGTGGCGGACATCTTCCGGACCCCGACGGCTTTGAAGGCCCACGTGGTCCTGCCCGCCGCCTCCTGGGCGGAAAAGGACGGGACCTTCGTCAACTCCGACCGCCGGGTTCTCCGGGTTCGCCGCTCGATTCCTTCCCCGGGGGAGGCTCGGGAGGACCTGTGGATACTCCAGGAGGTGGCGCGCAGGATGGGCCGTCCCCTCGGGACCTACCGGTCCGCCTCGGAGGTCTGGGACGAGACGGCCCGGGCTGCCCCCGCCATCTTCGGAGGCATATCCTGGGACCGGGTCGAGGACCGGGGAATCCAGTGGCCCTGCCCGGACCCGGACCACCCCGGCACCCGGACCCTCTTCCGGGAGCGCTTCAACACCCCCGACGGTTTGGCGCGGATCTTTCCGGTGGACTGGAAACCCCAGGCGGAACTCCCGGACCCGGAATACCCCCTGGTCCTGAACAGCGGCCGGATCCTCTACCAATACCATTCCTCGACCATGAGCCGCCGGGCGGCGGCCCTGGACGCCTTCGCCCCCGAGGGGTACGTGCTCCTGCATCCTTCCGACGCGGGCCGCGCGGGGGTCCGGGACGGGGACCGGGTCCGGGTCGTTTCCCGGCGGGGACGCCTGGAGACCCGGGTCCGGATCGCGGACGAGGTGAGGGAAGGGGAGCCCTTCATGCCCTTCCACTACGAGTCCGCCCGGGTGAACCTCCTGACCCGGGACGAGCTGGATCCCTCGTCCAAGATCGCGCCCTTCAAGAACACCCCCGTGCGGGTCGAGAAACTCTAGGGAGACGGAACCATGCTGGTGGATTTGAGCGTCCTGGTCACCCGGTACCGGAGCAAGGCAGCGTTGGACAACGAGAAGATCGCGGCTTTCGGGCACCTGGGTACCCACTTCGACGTGATGGACAAGGAGTTTCCCCTGGAGAACCTCCGAAGGGACGGGATCGTGTTCGACGTATCCGGCGCGGGGGACCGGGACGTCGGGGTCGGGGACGCGGACCTGTCCCTCCTTCGCCCCGGGATGTTCGCGGCCTTCCGTACGGGCTTCATCGAGCGGCACAAGTACGGATCCCCGGAGTACTTCTCGGGGCATCCCCAGCTTTCGAACGACCTGATCGACGCCCTCCTCGACCGGGGGGTCCGTCTCATCGGGATCGACTTCCCGGGCATGCGCCGGGGGGCCGAGCACACCCCCAAGGACCAGTACTGCGCGGACCGGGGGGTCTTCGTGGTGGAGAACCTCTGCAATCTGGACGCGGTCCTCCGGGGCCGGGCCTCCGCGCCCTGCGTGTTCCACACCTATCCGATAAAGTTCGCGGGCTTCTCCGGCCTGCCCTGCCGCGTGGCGGCGGAACTATGAGCCAGGCCACCTCGACCCGGCCGCCGGTCCCGGAAGAAGGACTCCCCAGGAACGCCGGCGCGACCGGACAGGACGGGTCCGGGGCGCCGGGTTTCGAGGAGCGGTACCGGAGGATCGTCGAGAATTCCCCCACCCTGATCCTGGAACTGGACGCGGATACCGGGGAGATCCTCACCTGCAATCCCGCCATGGCGCAAAGCCTCGGGGGAACCGTGAGGGACATCGAGGGTCGGAATGTCCGGGAATTCCTTCCGCCCGAGATCCTGGAATCCCGCATCGCCCGGGTCCGGGCCGCGGTGGAATCTTCCCGGGTCGTGACCTTCGAGGACCAGCGGAACGGACGATACTTCCGGCACATCGTCGTTCCGCTCCGGGGCGGAGACCGGAATCTCGTTCAGGCGATCGCCTCGGACATCACGGAATTCCGCCGGACCGAGGAGGCCCTGCGGCGGGCCCTCGAGGAGAAGACCCACCTCATGCAGGAGCTGAACCATCGGATCAAGAACAACCTGATCCTCGTCTCATCCCTCGTGCGTCTCAAGGCCCGGTCGATCGGGCCCGCCGCGGACCTCTCCGACCTCCTCCGCCAGATCGAGGCGATCCAGCTTCTTCACGACCGTCTCCGGCCCTCGGAAACCCCCGAGACGATCGAGGTGGGTTCCTACCTCGAGGAGATCCTCGGCAAGGTCCTGTCGACCTACGGGGGTCGGATCGTGAACGTGGAGCGCCGGGTGGCGGACCTCCGACTTCCGACCAAGGCCGCCATCCCCCTGGGGCTCATCGTGAACGAGATCGCCACGAATTCCATCAAACACGGATTCACCCCGGCCCGGGCGGACTTTTCCCTGACCCTGGAACGGGTCCCCGGCGCGGGGGAGTGCCGGCTGGTCCTTTCCAATTCGGGCGCCCCGATCCCCGAGATCGTGAGTCTCGAGAACCCCTCGAGCACGGGACTGCGCTTGATATCCTTGCTCGTCCTGCAGCTCCAGGGATCGGTCGAGATGACCCGGTCCCCCCATCCGGTCTTCGAGATCCGTTTCCCGGCGCCCCGGGAGGAAACCGGTCCTTCCGAGGCCCCCGGGGGAGGAGAGCCATGACGGCGGCCGGCCCGGCCCGGGAGAGGATCCTCCTCGTGGAGGACGAAGCCCTTATCGCCCTGGCGGAAAAGAAGGCCCTGGAGCGATACGGCTACGAGGTCGCCACGGTTTCCTCCGGCGAGGCGGCCGTGGAGGCGATCTCCGGAGGTTCCGACGCGGACCTCGTCCTCATGGACATCGACCTGGGATCGGGAATCGACGGAACCCGTGCGGCGGCCCTCATCCTGGAGCTCCGGGACATCCCCATCGTCTTCCTTTCTTCCCACACGAACCCGGAGATCGTGGAGCGGACCGAAAGGATCACCTCCTACGGGTATGTCGTGAAGAATTCCAGCGTCACGGTCCTGGACGCGTCCATAAAGATGGCCTTCAAGCTCTTCGAGGCAAACCGAAAGACCCGGGAAAGCGAGCGCAAACAAAACGCCCTGATAACGAACATCTCCGACGTGATCGCCATCCTGGATCGGAACGGGATCAGCCGGTATTCGAGCCCGAACGTCCGGGGATGGTTCGGGTGGGAGGCGAAGGAGCTGGTTGGGAAGGACATGCGGGACATCGTCCACCCCGACGACCGGTCCGCCGCCGAAAAATTTTTCGATCGGGTCCTGGAGGTGGAGGGTCGGTCCGGATCGACGGAATTGCGGATCCGGGACAAGTCGGGTGAATATCGATGGATCGACCTGAGCCTGATCAACCTGCTGGGGGATCCGCTCGTCCTCGGACTCCTCGCAAATTACCACGACATAACGGAACGCAAGCGCATCGAGAAGGTATATCTCGAAAGCCAGGCCCGGTTCACGGCCCTCTTCGGAGCCATGACCGAGATGGTCGTGCTCCACGAGGTGGTGTTCGATTCCGAGGGCCGCGCCGCGGACTACAGGATCCTGGACTGCAACCCCGCCTTCACCCGAATCACCGGCATCCCGAGGGAGGACGCGGTGGGTCGTCTGGCCAGCGAGGTGTACGGCTCGAATCCCGCGCCGTACCTCAAGGAGTTTAGCGACGTCGCCGTCACGGGAATACCGTATAGCTACTCGACCTATTACGCCCCGATGGCCAAGCATTTCTCCATTTCCGTCGTCTCCCCCGGTCCGAACCGGTTCGCCACGATCACGACCGACGTCACCCCCCTGAAGGAATTCGAATCCCGGCTCCAGCGCCAGGTGGAGGAATACGAGGCGGTCAACGAGGAGCTCCGGTCCTCCACGGAGGAACTGCAGCGTTCCCACGAGCAGCTGGCCCGGAGGACGGCGGAATTGGATCGGTACTTCTCCTCGAGCCTGGACCTGCTGTGCATCGCGGACACGAACGGGTACTTCCTCAAGCTCAACCCCGAGTGGGAAACCGTCCTGGGCTATCGGGTACAGGAGTTGGAGGGCCGCCGCTTCCTGGATTACGTCCACCCCGAGGACCTTCCCAGGACCCTGGACGCCCTTACGACCCTCGACTCCCAGGAAGAGATCCTCAACTTCGAGAACCGCTACCGGCACAAGGACGGGACCTATCGATGGATCGAGTGGAGGTCCCGCCCCTGGGGGCATACGATCTACGCGGCGGCCCGGGACGTGACGGACCGTAAACGCGCGGAGGAGGAACTGAAGCGCCAGGTCGCGGAGAAGGAGACCCTCCTCAAGGAGGTGCACCACCGGATGAAGAACAACCTGGCCTCCATCGAGTCCCTGGTCTCCCTCCAGGCCGGCTCGGCTCCGAATCCGGAGGCCCGCTCCGCCCTGGAGGAAACCCGGAGCCGCATCGCGGGGATGCGGATCCTCTACGAAAAGCTCCTGGCCACGGAGGGTTACCAGGAAACCTCGGCCAAGGAATACGTGGAAAGCCTCATGGAATCCCTGGAGGACTCGCTCACGGAAAACACGGGGATCTCCTTGGCGTGCGAGTTGGAGGACCTCCTACTCCCGCCGAGAACCCTGTTCGCCCTGGGGATCCTGGTGAACGAGCTGGTCACGAACGCGGTCAAGTACGCGTTCAAGGACCGGGCGGGGGGCGTCGTATCGGTTCGGCTGAGAAAGAACGGCTCCGACGTGCGCCTGGAGGTCCGGGACGACGGGCGGGGCCTGCCGGAGGGTTTCCGTCCCGAGGACTCCGGAGGCTTCGGGCTCGCCCTGGTGCGAATGCTCGCGGAGCAGCTGGGCGGGGAGTTCCAGCTGGAATCCTCCGGGGGCACCCGGGGGGAGGTGAGGTTCCGGATCTGAGCTTCGACCTTGCGGGTTGGCCGGAGCCGGGGTATCCTGACCCCGGGAGGTGTCCGTGACCCTAGAACGCGTGGCCCCGGAGGACCGTCGGGGGATCCGACGTTTCGTCCGACTTCCCTTCGGGTTCCTGGCCGGGGAGGAGAACTGGGTCCCCCCGCTTTCCGGGGAACTCCGATCCCTCCTACGGCGGCGGCATCCGTACTTCGCGCACTCCGAGGCGGCCTTTTTCCTGGCCGTTGACGGGGGCCGGGACCTGGGCCGGATCGCGGTCCTGGATCACCGGGGCTACAACGAGCACCACGGGACCCGGACGGCCTTCTTCTGCTACTTCGACTGCGAGAACCGGCCGGACGCGGCGGCGGGGCTGCTCGGTGCGGCGGAGGAATGGGCCGCTGCCCGGGGTCTCGACCGGCTCCAGGGACCCAAAGGTTTTCTTCGGTCCGCGGGCCAGGGGCTCCTGGTCGAGGGCTTCGACCAGTTCCCCGCCACCGGTATCCCCTGGAACCCGCCGTACTACCGGGGACTCCTGGAGGGCGCCGGGTATTGCAAAGAGACGGACCTCCTGTCCGGCTATTTCGACCGGAACCGCAAGGGGGATGAGCGGCTCTACCGGGTCGCCGAGATCGCCCGGAAGCGGGGGGCCTTCACGGTCCTCGCCTTCCGGCGGCGCGCCGAGCTCCGGAAATGGCTGCCGGCCCTCAAGGACCTCCAGCACGAGGCCTTCGCGGACAATCCGAACTACGTCCCCTCCACGGACCCGGAGTTCGCCCTCATGGCCGGTCACCTGCTGGCGGGGGCGGACCTCTCGGTCATCCGCTTCCTCCTGCGGGACGGAACCCTGGCCGGCTTCATGGGGGCCTTCCCGAACCTGGGCCGGGCGATCCGCGCCGTCCGGGGGGAGCTCTTCCCCTTCGGCTGGATTGTCGTCCTGCGAGAACGGTCCCGGTCGCGGGTCCTGGACCTGAACGGGCTGGGCATCCGTCCGAGGTTCCAGAAGATGGGGGGCGACGCCATCCTGTTCACGGAGCTGGAGCGCCTCATCCGGTCGTCCCGGTACGAATCCGTGGAATACGTCCAGGTGGACGAGCGCAACTTCCTCTCGAAGTCCGGGATCGAGCACTTCGGTGTGGACTGGGTCAAGCGGCACCGGATCTACCGGAAGGACCTGGGAGGGCGGGGATGATCGGACGGGGTGCGGACCCGGCGCGGGCCCCTTTGGAAGGGAGGGGGGCGTCCGGGACCATCCGCCCCCTCTCCCTCGGACTGCGCCTCGCCTACGGGGCGGGCGACTTCGGCCGGGCCGGGTACAACACTCTCCGGATGTTCTTCTACGCGATCTTCCTGACCGACGTGGTCGGGCTCGATCCCCTCCTGGCCTCCGGGGCCGCCCTGGTCGCCCTTCTCTGGGACGCCGTGAACGACCCCCTGGTCGGCCTCCTCTCGGACCGGGTCCGCACGAGATGGGGCCGCCGCCGCCCCTTTTTCCTCTGGTTCTCGGTTCCCTTCGGCCTGTCCTTCCTGATCCTCTGGTGGGCCCCTCCCTGGGAATCCCAGGCGGCCCTGGCCGTCCACGTCACGGCGGCCTTCATGATCGCCGACACCTTCCAGACCCTGGTCTCGGTGCCCTACCTGGCCCTGGGCCCGGAACTGGCGCCGGGCTACGACCAGCGCACGTCGCTGATGAGCTGGCGAATGTTCTTCAACCTGGCCGCCTCCCTGGCCGCCGCGGGGGCGGGACCCGAGCTGATCGACGCGGCCCTGAGGTCCGGACTCTCCCTCCGGGGGGCCTATCTCCTGATGGGCGCCGTCTTCGGAGGCATCTCCTCGGTGCCCTTCCTGATCCTCTTCGCGGTGGCCCGGGAGGTCCCCGCACCGCCCCCGGACCGGGGGCCGGGATTCCTCGGCACCCTGCGCATCCTGGCGTCCAACAAACCCTTCGTCCTGGCCGGGACCGTGTACGTGCTGAACTGGATCTGCTTCGACCTCCTGGCCCTCATGCTGCCCTACTACCTGCTCTACTGGCTGGCGGGGGGCGACCTCCTGGCCCGGGTTTCCCTGTTCGGGGCGAGCCTGGCCCCGGAAACCGCGGCCTTCGGCCTGCTCCTGGCCTCCGCCATCCTCACCCTTCCGATCTGGAACGCCCTGGCGCGGCGGACCTCCAAGAGGGGGGCCTACCTGGCGGGGCTGGGTTTCTGGATCGGGATGCAGCTGGTCATCACGGCCCTTCCCCGGGACCGACTGGCCCCGAGCCTCTGGGTGGCGGCCCTGGCCGGGCTGTTCACGTCCTGCGCCCACGTCCTTCCGGAATCCATGTTCCCCGAGGCCATCGACTGGGACGAGCTGCGATCCGGCGAGCGCCGGGAGGGTCTCTACTACGGGGCGGTCACCTTCGTCCGGAAGCTCGCGACCGCCCTGGCCACCTTCCTGGCCCTTCAGGTGCTCGGGCATTCCGGATACGCGGCTCCTCCGGAAGGGGTCCGGGTCTTCCTCCAGTCCCCCTCCGCTCTGGGGGCCATACGGTTCCTGACCGGACCCGGGGTGATCCTGGTGATCCTGCCGACCTTGATCATAGCCTCCCGGTTTTCCGTGGATCGGCGGAAACAGGAGCGGATCCGGATCCTCTTGGAACGGCGAAGAACCCGACGAAGCGAAGTCCCGGTAGCCGGACGCGCTGATTGTTTGTAATATATATAAAACCATATTTTTCCGCTTGCGCGGCGGCGGCAAAGGTCCTATAGTTGAGGGGATCCCTCGGCGGACGAGCGGAGCAGCCGGTAAGTATGCAAGGAGGGCGAACCATGAAGACCGTACGGGACATCCTGAAATCCAAGGGCGGCGGGGTGGTGACCATCGGACCGGATTCCTCGGCCCTGGAAGCCCTGACCCTTATGGCGGAGAAGAACATCGGCGCCATCCTGGTGGTGGACGCGAAGGGCGAGGCGGTGGGAATATTCTCGGAGCGGGATTTCGCCCGGAAGATCATCGTGAAGGGCCGCAGCTGCGAGTCCACTCCGGTCCGGGAGATCATGACCAAGGATGTCACCTACGCCGAGCCGGACACCACCATCGAATCGTGCATGAACCTCATGACCGTGGGGCGGTTCCGTCACCTCCCCGTCAAGGACAAGGGAAAGCTCGCGGGGGTCATTTCCATCGGGGACGTCGTCAAGACGCTCATCCAGGAGCAGGTGAAGATCATAGCCGAACAGGCCTTCGAGATCGGCCAAAACGAGCGGAAATCCGGCGGAGTAGTATAGGGCGACATCCGGTGCGGCCGCCGGCGTCCTATCGAGGCCGCCGGCGGCCGTTTCATATCCGATGGCCGTCGCGGCCCCGGGAAAGGCGATTCCATGAAAAACATCCTCAAGGAAAAACTCGCGGCCGGGGCACGCCCCGTCGGAACCTTTTTCGAGCTCGGTTCGGAATCCGTGATCGAGGCCCTGGGCAAGACGGGCCTGGATTTCCTCATCGTGGACAACGAACACGGTCCCTTCGAGGCGGAACGGACCGCCGATTTCGTCCGGGCCGCGGAACTCTCGGGCATTACGCCCCTGGCCCGGACCCGGGAGATAAGCCGCCCCGCGGTCCTGAAGCTTCTGGACGTGGGGGCCCAGGGGGTCGTCGTCCCCGACGTCCACACGGTGGACCAGGTCCGCGCCCTCGTGGACTACGCGAAGTTTTCCCCGGTGGGAAAGCGGGGATTCTGCCCCACCCGGAAGGACGGCTGGGGCTTCGAGTACCCCGCCACCGAGGACCTCCGCGTCAACATGGACTACTGCAATTCCGAGACCCTGCTTATACCCCAGTGCGAGACCGTCGGATGCCTGGAGAACATCGAGACCATCGCGGGATTGGAGGGGGTGGACGGGATCTTCATCGGGCCCTTCGACCTGTCCATCTCGATGGGAATTCCCGGACAGTTCGAGCACCCGGACTTTCTCCGGGCCCTCGAGCGCGTCCGGACCGCCTGCCGGAAGGCGGGGAAGTTCACCACCTATTTCACCGTCCACGCGGACAAGGTCGCCGAGGGATTCCGGTTCGGGTTCGACGCCATGACCTTCAGCCTCGACGCCCGGGTGCTGATCCAGGCATACCGGGAGGCGCTCCAGCGGATCCGGGCGGAAGCCCGACCTTGACCCGTCCCCCCCTCGGGCGGCATAGTCTACCTGCCGCGCCCCTGAAGCGCGGTAAGGAGTATCCATGAGCGACACCGACACCGCCTCCGCTCCCGCGCCTGCGCCCTCCAACTTCATCCGGGACTTCGTGGCCGACGACCTGGCGACGGGCCGGTACGACCGGGTCCTGACCCGCTTCCCCCCGGAGCCGAACGGCTGGCTCCATATCGGCCACGCCAAGGCCTTCTCCATCGACTTCGGCATCGCCGCGGAGTTCGGCGGCACGTGCAACCTCCGCTTCGACGACACGAATCCCGAGAAGGAGGACATGAGCTACGTCGAGGCGATCAAGCGGGACGTGAAGTGGTTGGGGTACGACTGGGAGGACCGGGAGTTCTACGCGTCCGACTACTACGAGCACCTCTACGAACAGGCGGTGAAGATCATCCGGAAGGGCAAGGCCTACGTGGACGACCTTTCGGAGGAGGAGATCAAGGAATACCGGGGCACCAACGTCCCGGACAAGAACAACATCACCCACACGCCTCCGGGACGGGACAGCCCCTACCGGAACCGGAGCGTGGAGGAGAACCTGGACCTCTTCGCCCGGATGCGGGCCGGGGAGTTCCCGGACGGCTCGAAGACCCTGCGGGCCAAGATCGACATGGCCCATCCGAACCTCCTCATGCGGGACCCGGTCATGTACCGGATCCGCCGGGAGCCCCATTACCGTACCGGCACGGCCTGGTGCATCTACCCGATGTACGACTTCCAGCATCCCCTTTCGGACGCCCTGGAGGGGGTCACCCACTCCTTGTGCTCCCTGGAATACGAGATCCACCGGCCCCTCTACGACTGGTTCATCCGGGAGGCCGAGGCCTTCCCGAGCCGCCAGATCGAATTCGCCCGGCTCAACCTGACCCACACGGTGCTCTCCAAGCGCTGGCTCCTCCGGCTGGTGCAGGAAGGCTATGTTTCCGGCTGGGACGATCCCCGCATGCCCACCCTGGCGGGTCTTCGGCGGCGGGGCTTCACCCCGGAGTCCATCCGGGATTTCATGAACCGGATCGGCGTGGCCAAGACGGACTCCTTCGTGGACGTCCAACTCCTGGAGTACTGCCTGCGGGAGGACCTCAACAAACGGGCCCGCCGGGTCATGGCCGTTCTCCGGCCCCTCAAACTGGTCATCGAAAACTGGCCGGCCGGGAAGGTCGAGGAGTTGGAGGCCATAAACAATCCCGAGGATCCTTCCGCCGGGTCCCGCGGGGTGCCCTTCTCGGGTACCCTGTACATCGAGCGGGACGATTTCATGGAATCGCCCCCGCCCAAGTACTTCCGTCTGTTCCCGGGCAACTCCGTGCGGCTCCGGTACGGCTACATCGTCACGTGCACGGGCTTCGACAAGGATCCCGCCACCGGGGAGGTCACCGCGGTCCGCTGCGTCTACGACCCGGAGACCAAGGGGGGGAACGCACCGGACAACCGGAAGGTGAAGGGGACCCTCCACTGGGTCTCCGCGGAATCCGCGGCGCCCTTGGAGGTCCGGCTCTACGACCGTCTCTTCCCGAACGAGCGGCCCATGGACGTGCCCCCCGGAGTAGACTGGGTGACCACCATGAACCGGGATTCCCTGGAGACGGTCTCCGGGGCTTTCGGGGAGCCCTGCCTGGCGGACTCCCGTCCCGGGGACCGGTACCAGTTCGAGCGACTGGGCTACTTCACCTGCGACCCGGACAGCTCCCCGGGCCGGCCGGTGTTCAATCGCACGGTGTCCCTGCGGGACACCTGGGCCAAGATAGCTCGGCAAGGCGGCTGAGCGGCCCCGCCTCCTGAATATTGCGGGGATCCTCGGGGATCCCCGTTTTTTCAAACCGATCCCGGAAAATCCCGTACTGCAGGTTGAAGATGCGAGACGATGCGGGGGACTCCAGTTTTTTGTCACTCCACGATTTCCGGGAGTTTTGCCGCGAATGGCTCCCGCGGGGGGCCGCGTACTGCCGGGTCTTCCGGGGGTTGTCGGACCAGGACCGGGAGGACGCCGTCGGGGAAGCCGTAGCCCGGGCCTGGGCGGCCCGGGAATCCTACGACCCGTCCAGGCCTTTCGCACCCTGGTTCCTCACCATCCTCCGGAGGACCGCACTGGACGAGTTGGCCCGTCCAGGACGGGGGAGGACTATCTCCGAGTTCGTCGACGCCGTCCCGTCCCGAATCGCAGGCGCCGAGGATTCCGCCGTCCGGGATTCCGAGGCCGCCTTCGTACGGCGCTTCGTCGAATCCCTGGGGGAGCGAGATAGGGAGCTGGCGAGCCTGGTGTACGGACAGGGTCTGTGCGTTTCCGAAGCGGCTCAAATCGCGGGGGTGCCCGTAGGTACGGCGAAATGGAGGCTTCACGAGATCCGGATCGCCTTGCGCAGGGAATGGGAGAGGGAATATGGCGGCAGGTAGACGGATCGATCCGGAGAACCTTCTCAGGATCCATTTTTCCCGGGAGATCGAGGAAGAAAGGAATCGTCCGGCATCGCGGGATCCGTTCGCCCGGACGGAAGGAGAACCGGCCAAAGCCTACCGCCGCAACGTTCCGCTCCCATCCGCGGCGCCCAGGCTTCCGGGGTGGTTCAACGAAGCGGCGGCGGCGGCGGTTCTCGCGGCCTGCGTCGGAGCCTCCTTTCTCGCGGCTCCGGGGGGAGGCGTACCCGCGGATCCGGAGGTCCTGGGGGCCCGGGCCGTGATTGCGGGGCGGTCGATCGGAACGAGACTTGCCCGGGCAGCATCGGAGTTCGCGGAACTGCGGGGCCCGGCGTCCAAGGCACCCGTCTTGCCCGGACGATTCCGGGGAAAGGAATGATCATGATACTGAAGTACTTCGTGGGGATTTTCCTGACTCTCGCTTTATCGGCCGCCATGGTGCTCATTTCCGGGAGCACCCTTCCGACCTTCGTGGACGTGCCCACCTATTTGATCCTGATCCTGGTGCCCGCGTTGATGGCCTTCGCGTCCTGGCCGGTCCGGGACATCGGCCGGGCCTTTTCCGCGCCCTTCGATCCCGTCGCCGACCGAAAAGACTTGGAGAAATCCCGGCTCTTCTTCCAGGACTTGAGGAAATGGCTATATACAGCCGCCGGGCTCGGAACCATGCTGGGCTTCGTGAGCATCCTGGTCTTCGCGGACGGCGAAAACCTCGACAAGCTGGGCAGGAATCTGGGAGTCATGCTGCTCTGCGTGACCAACGCGTTCCTGTTCGACCTGCTCCTCCCCCTGCCGATGGGAGCCTCGGCCCGCCGGCGTCTTGCCGAACTCGGAGAGTGACGGCGACCGGGTATCCGATCCTGTATCCGATCCGCGGCCGGGACATCCCGGACGCGGGAACCCCGGTCCCTTGTCCCTACACGGCGTACGGCCGATCGTGGCGGCGCTCGTACGCCCCGTGCTTTCTCAGCAGGACGTTCCAGTACATGTGGAGGATCCCCGTGGGCGCCAGTACGCGGAACAGGATCCTGGTCGCCGGCCCCAGCCTGCGGGGGCGGGCGAGGGCCGCCTTGGCGTCCGGATCGAAGGAGCCCCGTCCCGCGAGGGAACGTCCGAGAGCCCGGAACCGCCCCGCGGTCTTCGACCTCCCGCTCCCGGGATCCAGCCGAAGCCCCTCGCTCCCGCCCTTGAGGATCGTGCCCAGGTGGACGAATCCCAGGCGCGCGGACATCCTCTCCAGGTATGCCGCCAGCGGCTCGGATTGCGCGGATTCCGGGAACCCCGAGTGCACGACGTATCCCACTCGCTTGCCCGCCGGGACCGCGGGATCCAGGTCCGCGAGAGCGTTCGTGAACTCGGCCACGATTCCGGGCATGGAATCCGTATAGAGGGGGAATACGAGGACGACCTCGTCCGCGGTCCGAAACTCCCGAACCGCGCGCTCCGTCCCCGCCCGCGCCAGGGAGAGGATTTCGGGAGCGGGCGCGCCCGCCTCGACGAAGCCCTCCGCCAGCCAGGCACAGAGGCATCGGGAATTGGAGGAATCGCCCCGGGGGGAACCGTTAAGCAGCAAGCGCTTCACGGGCGGCCTCCTCGGGATTCGCGCGCGTCGATGCGAAGAATACGAGGCGGCTGCGGAGATTCAGGGCGAATCTCTCGAACAGCAGCCGGGTACCCGCCAGATCCTCCGTCGTGTCCGGGTCCCGGGGGTCGACGATGAGCCCCAGTTCGGGATACCGGTCGTACCGCCTTCGATGGTGGCATTCCCCGTCCACCAGTTCGATGTACGGGTGCAGGAGGGGGATCAGGCGGTCCTGGGTCTTCTTTACCAGGGCCGACGCCGTTCCCAGGACGAGGGGGACCGCCCAGACGACCCGGTCGGCCTCGAGGAAGGCCGGGTAGACCTCCTCCATGCCGTCCCGGAGCGCGCAGAGCCCCGGGGTCGCCCACCAGCAGGACCAGCAACCCGTGCAGAACCGGATCTCCATCTCCGCGAGACGGATTCGGCGTACCTCGGCCCCCCCGGAGGCCAGGGCCGCCTCGAACGACGCGAGGTAGTCCGCGAGCGGGTCATTCCCCGACCGTGCACCCCCGTCCAGGATAAGGATCTTCATCGTGACTCCTTCCGGCGTCGTGCCGGCCCCGTTCGGCGGCCGGCCGGGACTCCGCGTCCCGATGTTACCGTTGTAAACATAGAGTATCGCCGAATGTTGACATTGTCAACCGCGACGGGTATACCTTGGATAGGAACCATGAAGCAGTATCACCATCCGGACCTCCGCAGGGCCCTCCTGGATTCCGCCCTCGAGGAATTGAAGGAATTCGGTCCCCGGCGTTTTTCCCAGCGTAGGGTATCCGCCCGAGCGGGTGTCAGCCACGCCGCGCCGTACCGACATTTCGAGGACAAGGACGCCCTCCTGGCAGCCCTGGTCATGGAGGGAATGCGGGGACTTACGGGCGTCCTTCGGGAGGCCCGGGCCCGGCCGGCCGCGAACTCCCGGGAGCGTCTGGGCGTCCTGGGCAGGGCGTACGTGTCCTTCGGCCGCGAGAACCCCCAGGTGCTCGCACTGATGTTTTCCGGGTTCGGCTTTTCCGCCCTCGAGAGGAAGCGCCCCAAGGCGCCGCAGGGGCCGGAATACGACGCCTTCGGCGAACTGGAGGCCACCGTGCGGGAATGCCAGGCCGAAGGCAGCCTGGATCCCGGGCGGGATTCCGGGATCCTTTCCATGCTGATCTGGTCCACCGTGCACGGGTTGGCGGTGCTGTTCGCGGAGAACGTGATCCCGTCCATGGCCGCGGAACGCGGCGTCTCCGGCGAGCGGGCGGAATCCGAGATCCTGGGAGCCTTGAGCGAGATATTCCATCCGGCGGGGGGTGCGGCATGACGGAACTTAGGGGCGCCGTGGAGTTGGGCGGGACGAAGGTGATCGCGGCGGTGGGCCGGGCGGGGGAGGAGCCCCTCGCCCGGGAGCGCATTCCGACGACGGATCCCGGGGAGACCCTGGACCGGGTCGTCGGTTTTTTCCGGGCCCGCGCCGCGGAGGGCCGGTCGATTAGTGCCCTCGGGGTCGGATGTTTCGGACCCGTGGACCTCGATCCGGATTCCCCCCGGTGGGGCTTCATCACCTCGACCCCCAAGCTCAGATGGCAGGGAACCGATGTCGCGGGCACCCTGGGCCGCGCCCTGGGGGTGCCCGTGGGATTCGACACGGACGTGAACGCCGCGGCCCTGGCGGAGTACCGGCTCGGGGCGGCCCGGGGCCTGGATCCCGCGGTCTACCTGACCGTGGGTACCGGGATCGGGGGAGGGGCGGTCGTGAACGGCAAGCTCCTCCACGGGTCCGCGCACCCGGAGATGGGACACATGCTGGTGTCCCGGCGAGGCGACGACGCGTTCCAAGGCTCCTGCCCCTTCCACGGCTCCTGCTGGGAAGGCATGGCGTCCGGGCCGGCGGTGGAAGCCCGGTGGGGGAGGCGGGGGGAGGACCTTTCCCCCGGCCATCCCGCCTGGGACCTGGAGGCCTGGTACCTGGCGCAGGGGATCGTGAACCTGCTCATGGTCCTGTCACCCCGGGCGGTGATCCTGGGAGGGGGGATAGCCCAGGTTCCCGGATTGATCGACCGGGTGCGATCCTCGGCCGCGTCCCTCTGTGCGGAATACCTGGACCGCCCCCGCTCCCCCGGGGAGTGGGCGGACAGGATCCGGGCTCCGGGCCTGGAGATTCCCGGGCTGACCGGAGCCTTCCTCCTGGCCGAGGACGCCGCGGTATCCTCGGCCTCCTAGACGCGGTCGGTGCCGGGCATATTCGGGATCCGGAGCCGGGCCGGGCGCGGCTCGGCTCCGCGGTACCGTCGGTTTACTGGAAGGCCGCCAAGGCCGTCCGGAGGCGCTCGACCCCTTTGCGACATTCCTCGGTGGAGCAGGAGTAGGCCAGGCGAAGGTGGCCCTCCCCGGAGGGGCCGAAGACGCTTCCGGCCACGCAGGCGATCTGGTGCTCGTTCAGGAGGTAGTCCGCGACCGCCGCGGAGGGCTTCCCGAAGGCCCGGATGTCCGGGAAGACGTAGAAGGCGCCCAAGGGCTCCGCGACCTTCACGCCCGGGATCTTGGCCAGGCCTTCCAGCATCACGGTCCTTCGCTTCGAGAACTCCCCGACCATGTCGTCCACGCAGGACTGGTCCGCCGTCAGGGCCTCCGCGGCTCCGTACTGGATGAAGGTGTTCACGCAGACCGTCGTGTACTGGCGGACCTTCAGGATGGACCGGGTCATTTCCTCGGAAGCCACGGTCCAGCCCAGGCGCCATCCGTCCATGGCGTAGGTCTTGGAGAAGCCGTTGATGATGACCGTGCGCTCCGGCATGCCCGGGATGGAGTAGAAGCTGGGGGCGGATGCCCCCTCCCCGTAATAGATCCTGGAATAGATCTCGTCCGCCAGGACCACCAGGTCGTGCTTCTTCGCGAGGGCGGCCAGGGCTTTCAGGTTCTCGGCGCTCTCCACGCAGCCCGTCGGGTTAGCGGGGGAGGTGAGGCAGAGCATTTTCGTGCGGGGGGTGATCCGCTTCTCGACCTCGGCGGGGGACATGGAGAAACCGTCCTCGATGCGGACCGGAACCTCCACGGGAATCCCTCCGGCCAGGGAGGCGCAGGACTTGTAATGGTGCCAGTTCGGATCCGGGACCAGGACCTCGTCTCCGGGGTTGATGAAGGCCAGCATGGAGATCAGGATGGCCTCGTTGGCGCCCGCGGTCACGCAGGTCTGCTTCTCTCCGTCCACGCTCACCCCGGTATCGATCGTCGTCCGGGTCCCGATGGCCTTCCGGAGGGCCGGAATGCCCAGGTTGGGGGCGTAGTGCACCTCGCCGCGTTTCAGCGCCGCGGCGGCGGCGTCCTTGATGTGGGCGGGGGTGTCGAAATCCGGCCGGCCGATCTGCCAGTGGATGACGTCCTTGCCGGCCGCCTCCAGCTCCTTGACCTTGTCGAAGACCTTGCGGATTCCGGAGAACGGGACGGTGGCAAGCCGCGCCGCCGCCGCGCGCTCCGCGAAGGTCGATCCTGGATTCTTGGGTTCCATAAGCGGTCTCCTTACTTGTGCTTCCGAAGAATGAGTTCGTCGTATTCCGAGGAGTCTATGGCCGCCTCCACGATGACGGGGCCGTCGGAACGGAAGGCCGCGTCCAGGGCGGCCCGGTAGTCCGAGGCGGTCCCGGCCCGGAGGATGGGCACCCCGAAGATCGAGTCCGCCCGGGGATAATCCGGATCCAGGAGGTCCGTCCCGTAGCGGGGCATGTTCTTCTTGTCCTGCTTCAGCCGGATCAAGTCCAGGCTCCGGTCCTCCAGGAGGACGAAGACCACGGGTAGGCCGATCCTCCGGGCCGTGGCCATCTCCCCGGCCATCATCTGGAATCCTCCGTCACCGGTCACGCAGGCCACCGGAAGGTCCGGGCGGGCTAGCTTGGCGGCGAGGGCGGCGGGAATGCCGAATCCCATGGAGGACCACCCGTTCGTCATCAGCTGTAGACCCGGGGCCGGGGTCCGCCACATCTGGCCGATCAGGTGGATGTGGGCACCCACGTCGCAGGTCATGATCCCGTCCCGGGGCAGGACCTCCCGGAGACCCGCCAGGGCGGCCCGGGGACCGAAGGAACCCGGGGGCGGCTCCATGGTCCGGAACATGGCCTGCCGGCGGTCCGCGAGCTCCTTCAGGTCCCACCGGGAATCCAGGGGGGGCAGGGCTTCGAGGCGCCGGAGAGATACGCCGATATCCCCCGTGACGTCCGTGACGGAGGGATAGGCCGTGCGGTCGATGTCCGCGGGGAGGGTGTCCAGGCAGAGGAGGGGAACGGAGGGCATCCAATCCTCATAGTTGAATTCGATGGGATCGTATCCCACCGCGATGACCAGGTCGGACTCCTTGTGGGTGGCCGCCACCCGATCGGACAGGGCGTGGAAGAGAACCCCGACGTAGAGGGGATGGTCCTCGGGAATCAGGCCCTTCGCCATGGGGGTGAGGATGACCGGCATCCGGTGTTTTTCCGCGATCCGGAGCAGGGCGGGGCCCAGTCCCGCCCGGACGGCGGACAAGCCGACGGCCAGGACGGGGCGCCGGGAACCGGCCACGACCGTCTCCAGGGCCCGAAGGGAATCCTCGGAGGCGGGGCCCAGGCTCCGGGTCGGGGGGAGTCCCCGGGTTACGGGGGAGTCGTGGGTCTGCTTGGGCCCGAGATCCTCGGGAAGGCCGATATGGACGGGCCCGGGCATGTCGGACAGGGCGATCTGGAGCGCCTGGTCCAGCACCTGGTCGACCCGGTCGGGGGCCAGGCGGGTGGTCCACTTCGTGAGGGGCCGGAAGAGGGCCTGATGGTCCACCGCCATCTGGACCGTGCGGCCCAGCATCTTCTCCGGGGGTTCGCTGGTGAAGGCCAGGAGGGGCGACCGGTCCAGCAAGGCTCCCCCGACGCCGGTGCTCAGGTTCGTGGCCCCGGGTCCCACGGTTCCGTAGCAGGCGCCGGGTATGCCCGTGACCCGAGCGGTGACGTCCGCCATGAAGCCCGCGGTGGACTCGTGGGCCACCAGGACGAAATCAAGTCCTCCCTTGCGCATGGCGTCCATATAGTAGAGCCAGGACCCGCTGGGTACGCCGAATACCCGCTTTATGCCCGCGGCACGAAGGCGAGCCACCAACCGATCGGCAACTGTCATCGGTTCACTCCTTTGCAGGAAAAAATATCCGCGATCCTATATCATATATTTATACCATCCTTGCGGCCATTTAGCAAGGCAATTTCGGCGGAAGGTACGGAAAGCGGGTTAACTTTTTTGCAAAGCGGAGAGCATTTTCATGGACAATAAGGATTATATAATATAGAATGCCCGTGGTGATCGTCATGAACAAGAAAATAGCAGCCGTCCCGATCCGGGAACAACTATACGACGCCGTCAAGGACTCCATCCTCCGGAACGCCTTCGTTCCCGGGTCTCTCCTGCAGATCGACCGCCTGGCGGAGGAGTACGGCGTCAGCGCCACCCCCGTCCGGGAAGCCCTCGTCCGCCTCGAGGCCGACGGCCTCGTGACCCTCATTCCGAACAAGGGAGCCCAGGTCACGGAGATCACGGAAAAGGATATCCGGGAGATCTGGGAGATGCGCCGGCTTCTGGAACCCTATGCCGCCCGGTCCAGCGCCGCGGCGATCCGGGAAGAGGAGATCGCCGAGCTCGAACGGGAGATCCTCACGCTCCGGGACGATCCTACAAACACGGAACTCTATATCAGAACTGATATTAAGCTTCACGAGCTTCTGTACTTCCAGTGCCCGAACGCCTACCTGCGGGAGACCCTCCGCAGGGTTCACGAAGTTTCCTACCGGATCCGGTATTTCGCGGAAAGCCGGAAGACCATGCACGACGCGGTTACCCACGAGGTGATCCGGGAGCACCTGGATATCCTGGAGATCCTCCGCACCCGGGACCCGGACCGGATCGTCGTGGCCGTAAGTTCCCACCTGTTGAACGGAGAGCGGCGGGCGGTCTCCGCCCTCTCCCGCAACAAGCACTAGGAAGGGACGGGTCTTCGCAGCGGAGCCCGATCCCTCCGAACATCTTTCCCCGGTTTTCCCTCGTCATTCCTTTCTTTTTCGCTTGACGTATACTATACTCATGATACACTGGATATAGGATATAGGATATCGAACTAGGAATATCGATATCCATATCCGGCCGGCATGTATGCGGCCCATCGATACCGGGAGTGCGCTCCCGGCAAGGGGAAGGGTGTGGAAAAGAAAGCACAGACCGCGGCGGCAACCGAAGCGACCCCGGACGGAGAGAAGATCCTCCAGCAGGTCGACCGGGAATCGGGGTACCGGAGAAATGTGGACCTCTTCTGGAAATACGTGATCTTCGCGGTTTCCATCATCTTCATCTCCTACCACATGTGGACATCCCGGTTCGGGATGCCCGAGGTGATTAAGCATCGCGCGATCCACGTGGGATTCATCCTGGTCCTGGTGTTCCTGTACTTCCCCTCCTCGAGGAAGTCCCCCCGGAACCGACCGACGGTGTTCGATATCGCACTCGCCGTCCTGTCCATCGGAATGGTCTTGTATACCCTGCTGCAGAGGGACGCGTTCCTCAAGAGGGGCGGCGTCGCGGAGCCGATGGACCTGTACGTGGGTGCCCTGGCGATCCTGCTGGTCCTGGAGGCGTGCCGAAGATCCGTCGGCCCCCAGTTGTTGATCCTGTGCATCGTCTTCCTTCTGTACGCCTGGGGCGGACGGTACATACCCGGAGTCCTTTCCCACCGGGGTCACTCCGTCGAACGCATCATCTACCAGATGTACCTGACGAGCCAGGGAATATTCGGCATGCCCATCGGGGTTTCGTCGACCTACCTGATCATCTTCGTGGTGCTCGGCGCGATGCTCGACAAGAGCGGTCTTTCCAAGCTGTTCAACGACATCGCCCTGGCCCTCGGCGGCCGCCTAACCGGCGGTCCCGCCAAGGTGTCCGTGGTGGCCAGCGCCCTGGTCGGCATGATCAGCGGGAGCGCGGCGACCAACGTGGCGACCACGGGGGCCTTCACGATCCCCCTCATGAAGAAGGTAGGATACAAGCCGTATTTCGCGGGAGCCATCGAGGCGGCCGCCTCCACGGGCGGGCAGTTCATGCCGCCCATCATGGGATCCGTCGCCTTCATCATGGCGGAGTTCCTGGGCGTGCGGTACCTGACCATCGCCGGCGCCGCGATCATCCCGGCCCTGCTGTACTTCGCGGGCGTCTTCTTCCAGATCGACCTCCGGGCCCGGTCCCTGGGACTCCGGGGATTGTCCAAGGAGGAGCTTCCCGACGTCTGGAAGACGATCCTGCGCTACGGCCAGATGATCATCCCCATCTTCGTCCTGATCTACCTGCTGTTCGAGGGCCGGACCCCGCTGTACGCGGCCTTCTACACGGTGGTGATCACCGCCCTGCTGTCCTGGCTCCGCAAGGAGACCCGGATCGGGGCCAAGGAGCTGCGGGACGTGGCGGTCAATTCCGCCCGGAGTTCCTTGAGCATCGGCGTCGCCATGGCCAACGCCGGGTTCGTGGTCGCCGTCCTGTCCATGACGGGGATCGGCATCATCCTGGCGGACAACATCGTCCGACTCTCCGCGGGCCAGCTTCCCATCGCCCTCTTCCTGTGCATGGTGGTGTCCATCATCCTGGGCATGGGCCTTCCGACCAGCGCCTGCTACGTGATCGCCGGCTCCATCGCGGTTCCCATCCTCACGAAGATGGGCGTGCCCCCGTTCCAGGCCCACTTCTTCGTGCTCTACTTCGCCTGCCTGTCCACCATCACCCCGCCGGTCGCCCTTGCCGCCTATGTCGGTGCGGGCATGTCCGGAGCGTCTCCCAACAAGGTGGGCTGGACGGCCTTCCGCCTGGCCCTGGCCGGGTTCATCGTGCCGTTCTTCTTCATCTACAACCCGGAGATGCTCCTGATCTCCGACTCCAAGCTCGCGATCATCTGGTCCGCCATCTCCGGCCTCGCGGGAACCGCCCTCCTGGCCGTGGCGGCCGAGGGTTACCTCACCAAGCGGCTGATGTGGCCCCTCCGGATCGTGTTCGGCGCGGCGGCGGTGATGCTCATCGCCCCGGGCCTTCGGACCGACCTGATCGGCCTGGGTCTGACCCTGGTGGGTTTCGCGGGCGTCAAGTTCCTGCCCGCCGCCAAGGAGCGGAAGGCGATCGCGGCATGAGGAACGCGGCGCGGCGCCCCGTACCGGGAGCCCCGCGCCCTGCCCGGCGCGCCGGACCGTCCGTCGTGCCGAGCCTGTCCGGTGAGAAAGCCATCCTGGATGGCTGGAGATAGTTCGAGATCCGTCGCACGCGGACGGTAGATTAGGAGGAAGGAAGATGACGAATCTTAAGAAGGGATTCGCGCTGCTCGCGGTGGCGGCCCTGGTCCTGCTGGCGGCCTGCGCTCCCAAGACGGAAGCCGCGAAGCCGGCCGCTCCCACCGAAATTCGCCACATCACCATGGGTACGGCGGGCGTGGGCGGATCGAACTACCCCACGGGCATCGCCATGTCGGCCCTGTGGAACGCGAACATCCCGGGTGTCAAGGCCGTGGCCATCGCGACCGGCGGAAGCCCGCACAACATCGACCTGCTGCGCACCAAGGACGCGGACGTCGCCGTCTGCCGGTCCCTGGAGGCGTATCGGGCCATGAACGGCATCGAGCCCTACAAGGAGAAGATGACCTGGCTGCGCTCCCTGACCGGCGGGCTCTTCACGGACGTCTTCCAGGTGGTGGCCCTCAAGTCCAGCGGGATCAAGAACGTGTCGGACTTCAAGGGCAAGCGGATCGTCGTGGGCCCCGTCGGCTCCGGCGGCGAGGTGGACGCCAAGGAAACCCTGGCGGCCTACGGCCTCACCTACGCGGACATGAACGTGAGCTTCGTGGAATACGCCCAGGGCATCGACATGATGAAGGACGGCCTGGCGGACGGCGGCATCCTCGGCCTGGCCCTCGGAGCCTCGGGCATGCAGGAGCTCCTCCTGGACGGCAAGGTCACCCTCATCCCCATCACGGACGAGGCGTTGGCGAACCTCCGGAAGAAGAACGAGTTCCTCATCCGGCGCAACATCCCCGCGAACACGTACCCCAACCAGACCGAGCCGGTCCCGACGGTCGGCACGCCCCCGGACATCATCATCGTCCGGGACGACATGCCCGAGGACCTCGTGTACCAGATGACCAAGACCCTGTACACGAACCTTCCGGCGATCCACGCCGTCTCGGCCCTGCTCACCCAGTTCACCAAGGATCTCGTGCTGCCCGAGGACCAGATGCTGATCCCCTACCACCCGGGCGCCAAGAAGTACTTCGTCGAGATGGGGTGGCTTAAGAAGTAGCACCCGGTTTCGGGTAGACTCTCCCGTTTCCCGCCGCCCCCGGTATGCCTCCCGGGGGCGGCTCTTTTCGGGAAGCCGCCTGCGGATTCTCCTTCGTCCCTTGCGAAGCTCCGCCCGGGAAGGTACTCTGTATCCTTCCCGGGCGGAGGATACTACCCGGGAACGGCCCTCGTCCCCCGGGCACGCATCTAAGCCGTTCGAAGGGAGGATTCGCGATGGATCAGGACAAAGAAGACGGTTCCGCCTCCAAGGACCCGGAAAAGAAACCGGAGTGGGCCCCTCCGAAGGGAACCCGTTCGTCCCTGAACATTCGGCTTGATGGCCGCGAGTTCCCGTACGAGGCCGAGGCCGACTGGATAATACTCCGCAAGGACGAAAAGCCGTCCGCGGAGATGTTCTATACCCGATACGGTGTACCCGGCGGGGGGGATCGCCCCGTGACCTTCGTGTTCAACGGAGGACCCGGATCCTCCTCGGTGTACCTCCATTTCGGCGCCCTGGGCCCCCGGCGGGCCGTCTTCGGTCCCCGCGGCGAACCCGTACCGTCCCCCCATAAGCTCGCGGACAACCAGGAGACCTGGCTTCGGTTCACGGACCTGGTCTTCATCGACCCCGTGGGAACCGGTCTTTCCCGGATGATTCCCGACGGGGAAGCGAAAAAGGACGCGGACAGGAAGGAGTCCGAGGGGAAGAAGGACGTCGAGTACTGGGGCCTGAAGCGGGACCTCGAGTCGATCTGCGAGTTCATCCGGAAATACCTTTCCAAGAAGAAACGGTGGGACAGTCCGGTGTACCTGGCCGGGGAAAGCTACGGCGGTTTCCGGGTAGCGAAGCTCGTGCGCCTGCTTCAGCAGGACTACGGGGTGGCGTTGGCCGGGGCGATCCTGATTTCCCCGGCCCTGGAGTTCACCCTGTTGGATCCCTCGGACTACGACGACCTCGCCTGGGTGGATACCTTCCCGACCATGGCCGGCGCCGCCTTCTTCCACGACCGGGCCCGGAAGCGGAAGCCGGGGGAATCCCGGGCGGAGTACGTCCGGCGGGCGGCGGAGTTCGCGGTACGGGACCTGCTCCCGGTCCTGGCGGCGGGGGACCTCGTCGGGGAGGCCCGGAAGACCCGGGTCCTCGACGCGGCCGCCGATTTCGTAGGCCTGCCCCGGCCCGTGGTCCGCGCGAAGGGGGGCCGGATCCCCATCGACTACTTCGCCAAGAATCTGCTCCGGGACCGGGGCCTGGTCCTGGGCCTGTACGACGCCAGCGCCACGGTCAAGGATCCCTACCCGGACCGGGACGAGTGGACCGGCCCGGATCCGACCCTCCACGTGGTGGAGCGCATCTTCGCCGCCGGGGTCAACAGTCAACTCAGATCCGCGATCGGTCTGGAAACGGACCGGGACTACTCCACCTCCAGCGACGAGGTGAACGAAAACTGGAAGATCGATACCAAGCGGCACGCCCTGGAGAGCCAGGTCGGCGCCACGGACGATCTCCGGTACGGAATGAGCGTGAATCCCCACATGAAGGTATACTTGACCCACGGGGTGTTCGACCTGGTGACCCCGTTCTTCACGGCGGAGCGCATCCGGCGGCTCATGAAGTTGGACGAGGACCGGAAGCGCCTGCTCACGGTCCGGCACTACGACGGGGGACACATGTTCTACACCTGGGAGTCCAGCCGGATCGCGTTCTCCCGGGACATCGAGGCCTTTTACTCCTAGCATACCGGGCGACCCGAAGGATTTTTCGGTATGAAACTACGGATGGAATCGAGACTTGCCATCGTCCTGGCTTGCCTGGTGGCGTCCTGCGTCCCGAGCGGGCCGCGACAGGCCGACTCCTCGTCCCGACCGGCCTCGGCGGAACCTTCGCCCGGGGGCCGTTCGGGTACGGCCCTCATAATCACCGGCGCGGCGGCCCGCATTCCCCAGGAGGCAGCGCTCCTGGAGGCCCTGGATTCCCGGGGCCTCCTTGAAGACGTGGTCTTCATATCCGGGGTGAGTTCAGGCGCCCTGAACGCCGTCGTTCTGAACGGTATCCTGTCCGGCCGATTCTCCTGGGACCGGTACCGGAGCATCCTGTTCACCCTTCGCTCCGAGGACGTCTTCCTTCAGCGGGGGAAACGCCTGCCCGTCGACACCTCGCCGGCCCGGGAGCTGTTCCGGCGTGTGGCGGAACGGGAACTGGGATACCGCAGGATCGGGGACCTGCCGTTCCCCACGGCCATCACGGTGACCCGGCTCCGGGACCTCGGGCTGGAGCAGACGGCCTACAGGCTCTGCAGCGTTCCCATCAATCCGGAATCCGATCCGGATCTCGGCCTCGCGGATGTCCTGGCAGCCACGACGGCCATCCCGGTCGTGTTCCCGCCCGCCCGGATCCCGGGGGTCCGTACCATACCGGATCTCGAGTACGTGGACGGGGGCGCGTCCGAGGATTACCTTCCCTTCGAATCCCTCCTCGAGTTCGAGCGGTACCGCGGGAAGGGGGTCGATCGGGTGTTCATCGTGACCCGTAAGTTCGACCAGGGACCCGACGTCAGCGAGGAGCTGTCCCTGCTGGGTGTCGACGATCACCGGGTCCTGGACTACCTGGGAGTCTCCTTCGACAGGATCGCGGACCGGAAATTCCGGAGATCCCTCGAGGAATTCGCTCGGAAGGCCCCGGATACCGCGGCCCGGGCTCTCGTGTGGACTCCGGATTTTCCGGAAAAATTCCTGCTCCTGGATTTCGGTTCCCTGGAAGCCCAGTACCGGAGGACCTTGGCATGGGCGGCGGGCAGCCATCCCGTCCCCCTTGCGGAGTACCTGGGGAAGTGATCCGGGGTTCGACCCCGCCGACACCCGGCCGTGCCCCGATCCGGAACGCGGAAGGCTGTTATTCGGGCAGGGCGCGGTACCGGCCGTCCTCCTCCCGCACTTCGACGGGAATCCCGAACAGGGCGGAGATGTTCCCGGAGGTCAGGATGGACCGCTTCGGTCCGTCCGCCCGGATGCGACCGTCCTGGATCAGGATGACCCGATCCGTCTCCGGCGGAATCTCCGCGAGCTCGTGGGTGACAAGGATGATGGCGTGCCCCCGGGCGGCCAGGAGCCGCACCCGCTGGTAGAATTGGTGGCGGGCGGCCAGGTCCAGGGACGTGTACGGCTCGTCGAGCAGGAGGGTATCCGGCTCGTGGATCAGGGCCCGGGCCACCAGGGCACGGCGCATCTGTCCCGACGAGAGGGTGTTCGCCCGGCGGTCCAGGATCTCCTCGATCCCCAGGATCCGGGCCGCCTCCCGGGCCTTTTCCTCCATCCAGGCTTCCGGGGCGCCCCGCAGGGGAAGTCCCACGCCCCCGAAGAATCCCGACAGGATCGTGTCCAGGACGCTCTCGCCCCCCGCCGCCTGCCAGGCCTGGAGGGTGTCCGAGACGATTCCCAGTCGGCCGCGCAGCTCGAAGAGGTCCCAGCGGTCCCGACCGAACAGGCGGACCGCGGGGGGTTCCCGGTGCAGGGGGAAAAGATCCCCGGATATCAGCCGGACCAGGGTGGATTTCCCGGAGCCGTTCGGTCCCAGGATGCAGACGTGCTCGCCTTCCTCCAGCGCGAACGTGGCGTCCCGGAGAACGGGACGACCCCCCAGCAGGACCGTGGCGTCCCGCATCTCGATCGAGGCGGCCATGATGGCGCAGAGTACCGAGAGTCACGGGATCGGTCAAGCGGAGGGACGGGCGGGGAGGGGGCCGGATTGAACGCGGTTCCGGACTGCCCGACGGCCGCGCCCGGGATCGTCAGGCGTCAGGTCAGCTCCACCCCTTCGCAGAGGGAGAAGGCTTCCCCCAGGAGGTCTCGATATTCCGGCTCCGGGATCGGAATGTCCGGGAGGACGGCGTGCCGGAAAAAATAGTCCGTCGCCTCGAACAGGTCGAAGGCGAGGATGCCCTTCGAAACGGCCTTGAAGATGGATTTGGCCGCGGCGTTGGTGGTGACGATGAAGGCCACGAGCTCGGCGTCGGAGAGCCGCCTTCCGAAGAGGGAGGCCAGGAAGGCCGTGTCCTTGAAGGTCGTCCGCTTGAGCCGGTCGATGTTCTCCCGGTCGTAATCCGCGAAGTTGACCAGGTCGTAGTAGACCGCATGGGTGGCCTTGTTCAACGCGATGTACCGGAACAGGAGGATGTACTCCACGAACACGCTGAGGAGGAGGGGACGGCGGGCCTCCACGGGAGAGGCGTTCGCGCCGGGCTTCGGCACGACCCGCTCCGCGGCGGCGTAGATCCCCTCCACGTAGGTGTCGAAGACCGCCCGGGCGGCCTTCTCCTTGTCCGCGAAATGGTAATAGAAGGAAGCGCGTCCGATGCCCGCCTCCCGGGCGATGTCGCCGATGCCCGTCTCGTAGTAACCCCGTTCCGTGAACAGCCGGGCCGCGGCCTTGAGAATGCGTTCCCGGGTTTCCCCGCTTTTCCTGTATGCCATGGTGGACCCCCGTCGGTCGCGCCGGTAAACAATTCGACAGCTGTTAAAATTCGTTGACAGCCCCGGAGGGCGGGTTTATAGTCGACCTGTAATTCAGACACCTGTTGAAAAACAAAGGGTCGACCAGAGAAGTATCCCCCGACCGCCGTCCGCTGTCAATCGCGGATTCGGCGAGGAAGAATCGGAGGCTGGAATGGAACTAAACCGCGTGGTGTTCGGAAGCGTGGAGCGGAACCGGGCCGTCTACGAGGCCTTGAGCGACCGGGTTTGGGAATACGCGGAGACGGGATTCCAGGAACGCGAGTCCGCCTCCTCCTTGGCCGCCGCCCTGGAATCGGAGGGCTTCACGGTCGACCGGGGAATCGCGGGGATGGAAACCGCCTTTGTCGGCAGCTACGGCTCGGGAAATCCGGTCGTAGCCCTGTTGGGTGAATACGACGCCCTTCCGGGTCTGTCCCAGGTAGCCTCCCTTCCGGAGCCGAAGGAACTTGAATCCGGGGGGTCCGGACACGGGTGCGGTCACAACCTCCTGGGTGTCGGGGCCCTGGCCGCGGCGGTGGCCGCCAAGGACTTCCTTCGGGAGACCGGCATTCCGGGTACGATTCGGTATTACGGCTGCCCGGGGGAGGAATTCGGCTGCGGGAAGACCTTCCTGGTCCGCGCCGGGGCGTTCCGGGACGTGGACCTGGCACTCTGCTGGCATCCGAGCGACATCAACGCCGTATGGCAGGCCCGAACCCTGGCCAACCTGTCCGTATACTTCCGGTTCCGGGGGAAGGCATCCCACGCGGCGGCCTCCCCCCACCTCGGGAGGAGCGCCCTGGACGCCGTCGAGCTCACGAACGTGGGCGCGAATTACCTACGGGAGCACATCGTCCCCGACGCCCGGCTACACTACGCCATCACGAATCCCGGGGGCCGGGCTCCCAACGTAGTCCAGGCCGCGGCGGAGTCCTACTACTACTGCCGAGCCCCCCGGATCGCCCAAGCCCGGGAAATTTACGAGCGGCTCTGCGACGTCGCCCGGGGGGCCGCCCTCATGACGGGTACGAAGCTCGAGATCGCCTTCGCCCAGGGACTGTCCGACTATGTCCCGAACCTCGTCCTCGGTGAACTCCTCCAGAAGTGCATGGAAGAGGCGGGCGGGCCGGCCTTCGACGAGGCGGACCTTGAATTGGCGGAAAAATTCCGTTCCACCCTCACAGAGGCGGAGAAGGCCACGGTCCTGGGACAGCTCCGGTTTACCCAGGGCCCCGCCGTCCTGGAGGCGATCGGCGACTCCCCGCTGGATCCGGTGGTGGGACCCCTGTTCCGGGGGGACATCTGCCTCCCGGGTTCCACGGATGTCGGGGACGTGAGCCAGGTCGTCCCCACGGGGCAGATCGTATACGCCGCGGCGGCCCTGGGGACCCAGGCGCACTCCTGGCAGAACACCGCCCAGGCGGGGTCCTCGATCGGACGCAAGGGAATGCTCGCCGCGGGCCGCGCCCTGGGACGGGCCGCCGCCGAGGCCTTCCTCGATCCCGAACTCGTGCGCCGGGCCCGGGAGGAGCATGCCGTCAAGGCGGGCGGCTCCTATTCGAGTCCCATCCCGGAAACCATCGGACCGGAGGACGTGCTCCGGTCCGTGGACATCGGAACGGTCTGAATCGTCCGAATCAAGGAGGGGAACGTGAAATTCTTCGACGTGGCAAACGGGAGTCTGCTCTTCGTCCTGGTCGGGGCGGGTATCGCCTACGTCCTGGTCCAGTGCGTCCTGTTCCTGAGGATGTCCCTGAAGCGGGCTCGGGAACTCGGCATGGATCCGAAGCTGGTTTCGAACACCATCAAGTCCTCGGCGGTCTTCACCCTGGCCCCCTCCATCGCGGTGGCCCTGGGGCTGGCCGCCATGGCGCCGAGCCTGGGGATCGCCTGGCCCTGGTTCCGGCTCTCGGTGATCGGAAGCGTCAGCTACGAGCTCATGGCCGCCAACATGGCTTCCAGCGCCCTGGGATTCGCCAAGCTCGCGGACGCCGCGAAGGCCGGGCCGGAACCCCTGGGGGCCATCATGTACGCCATGACCGGGGGGCTCGCGGGCGCCATCATCCTGGACATCCTGTTCATCAAGAAAGTGGATTCGCTGGCGGTCAAGATGAAGGCCAAGGCCGGAAGCTTCGGGATCGTCGCCATCGGCGTCCTCTACTACGCGGTCCTGGCCGTGTTCGTGGCCCCCTTCTTCGGACAGGGAATCGTGGCGGTGGCCACCTTCTTCACGAGCATCGCCCTGACCCTCCTGCAGGGCTTCCTGGCCCGGAAGTTCAAGATCGCCTGGCTGGGGAACTTCATCCTGTCCTTCAGCCTAATCCTCGGAATGTGCTCCGCCGTTCTCTGGACGGCGCTGGCGAAGTAGGAGGGATCCCATGGAAACCCGAGAGCAGTACTTTACCCGGATCAACCGGTTCGGAAGGATCAGCTTCGCGATCTTTTTCGTGCTGATGTTCGCCATACCGACCGTGGTGTGCGCGGTCTATGACATATTTCCCAGCCTGGCCACCGCCCTCAAGGCGACGATGGGGCTCTTCCTCATCCTGACTCCCATCGCCCTCTCCGAGATCGTGAGCTTCGTGCCCCTCCTCGGATCGGGAGCCTCCTACCTCACCTTCGAGACCGGCAACGTGTCCAATATCAAGCTGCCCTGCGCCATGAACGCCCTCAAGCTGGCGGGAGTCCAGCCGGCCAGCGAGGAGGGGGAGGTGCTGTCCACCATCTCCGTGGCGATCTCCTCCATCGTGACAACCTCGGTGATCCTGGTCGCGGCCCTCCTTCTGGCGCCCCTCGCCCCGGTCTTCGCGAACCCCTCGGTGCGGATCGCCACGGCGAACGTGCTCCCGGCCCTGTTCGGCGCCCTGGTCGTCGCCTTCCTGACCGGCGGAGACTCGGGCCCCGTCGTGATCCGGGGACAGTGGAAGGCCTTCATCCTTCCGCTCTTCGTGGTCGCGGTCATCCATTACCTGGTGTTCCCGATCAAGGGCTGGGAGGGTGTCACGATCCTGGTCCTCCTGCCCGTCACGATCCTGGGCGCCCGCTTCCTGTTCAAGCGGGGACAGATCACTGTGGTGTCCAAGGAGCCGAAACCCTGACCGACGCGCGGGCGATGCGGGCCGGGAACGGAACCCGGTCCGCGCCCACCGAGGAAGGCCCGATATGGCGGATTTCAAGGTGAAGGTAGCGTGCCGGATCTACGGATTCCGGCACCGGGAGACGTTCTCCGCGTCCCGCCCCCTGGAGGGGAACGGACCGTACATGGACGCGGACGAGAAGTACTGGTGGGGCTACAAGTACTATTTCGGACCGATCGAGGAGCCGGAACCCGGCGCGGGCCTGGAGGAGCATTTCCGCGGCCAGGATCTCGACTTTCGGCCCCGGGACGGTTATATGGAGGCCGCCGGATTCACCCTCGCTGTCGGGGGAGACATGATGGCGTACCCGGGGATCCGTCCGGAGACCACCGGAAGCCTGTGGGATGACGTGCGCTCCTTCTTCTTCTCCGGAGACCTTGCCTGCGCGAACCTCGAGTCCCCCGTGGCGCCTTCCCTGCCGGCCCGCTACATACCGGAGAGCATCCTTCTGCCCGGGCTTATGAACAACACTCCGGAGATGTTCGACCGGATCGTCGACGACGGGCGGGGGGTGACCTTCTTCTCCACCGCCAACAACCACTGTCTGGACATGGGGGAGGAGGGGCTGCGGGAGACCCTGGATTTCCTGGATGCGCGGGGATACCGCCACGCGGGTACCGCGCGAAGCCCGGAGGAGAGGGACGCCTTGGTGATCGAGGAACGGAACGGCGTGAAGATCGCCTTCCTGTCCTTCACCTTCGGACTCAACTGGGGAAAGCTTCCGGAAGGCCGGGAATACCTGGCCAACTACGTGCGGCTCAACAATCCGGACGAGGATCTCTCCGCCGTCGCGCGACAGGTACGGGCGGCCCGGGAGGCCGGGGCCGACGCCGTCGTGGCCCTGCTGCACTGGGGCCTGGAGTTCGAGTCCTTCCCGGTCCGGACCCAGGTGGAGACGGGGCACCGCCTGATCGAGCTCGGCATCGACGTCATCGTCGGAAACCATCCCCACAACGTACAGCCCGCGGAGCGGTACGCCTATACGGACGCGACGGGGGCGCGGAGGGAAGGACTCATCCTGTACGCCCTGGGGGATCTGCTCTCGATCCACCGGACCCTGCCGAATTCCCGGCTCGCCTGCCTGGCCCGGATACGGATCTCCAAGGGTGCGGTCGAGGGAAGACCCGGGACGAGGGTGACCTCCCTGGAGACCTTGCCCGTCTACCTGCACGTCGGCCGGCGGGACCGGGAGGTCGTGGACTACCGGGTCCTGGATTTCCGGAAGCTGGCGGCCTCGCTCCGGGCCGGGGAAGACCGTTTCGGGTTGGGGCGGGCGAAGACGAGGGAACTGTTCCGTCTCGAGTCGCTCATGAATCGGGTACTCGGACCGGCGCTGGGATAAGCCGAGCGGCCGTCCTGCACGGAGACCTGGAACCCGGCGGGCGGCCGTCGTATCGGCCGTCGCCGGGTTAGGCCGACCCGATCCTGTGCACCTTGACCACGTTCGTCCCGCCGGTCCGGTGCGGCGGCATACCGCCGACGACCACGACGAATTCTCCCGGCTCGACGAGCCTACGCTTTAGAAGGGCCTGCTCGATTCTCTCGACCGTGTCCAGGAACGTCGTCTCCGACTCCGTTTCCGGCAGGAGCAGGGCCTCCACGCCCCAGAGCAGGGACATCTGGTGGAATATCGCCTCCGAGGCTGTGACGGCCAGGACGGGGACGCCGGGACGGGCGTTGGAGACGAGGCCGGCCGTCTGCCCCGTGCGGGTGGGAGCGACGATGTAGCGGGCGCCGACGGCCGCCGAGATGTCGACGGTCGACTTGGCCAGGGCCTCCTCGCTGCTTTCCCGGCCCGGCGCCGGGACCCGCTCGACCCAAGGTCTGCGGAGGTCGGGGTCCGCCTCCACCCGACAGACGATCTCGTCCATCATGGCGATGGACTCCACCGGAAAGGCTCCTATGGCGGTTTCGCCGGAGAGCATGACGGCGTCCGTGTTGTCGCAGACGGCGTTCGCGACGTCGGTGGCCTCCGCCCGCGTGGGGGTCGGATTTCGGATCATGCTGTCCAGCATCTGCGTGGCGGTGATCACCGGCTTGCCCTTGAGGTTGCAGGCCCGGATCATCTGTTTCTGATACACGGGAATCCGGGAGATGTCGGCCTCGATGCCCAGGTCGCCGCGGGCAACCATGACGGCGTCCGCCTCGGAGAGGATTTCGTCGAACCTCTCCAGGGCCGTGGGCCGCTCGATCTTGGCGATGATCGGAACGATCCTCCCGGCGTTCTCCATGGCGGAACGAAGAGCGCGGATGTCGTCGGCGGACTGGACGAAGGACAGGGCGGCCATGTCCGCTCCGGCCGCAAGGCCGAACCGGAGGTCGTCCAGGTCCTTTTCCGTGGGAGCCGTGGCGCTCAGCACCTGCCCCGGGAAGTTGACGCCCTTCCGGCTCCGGATCGGCCCACCGTGCTCCACGACGCAGACGAGTCCGTCCGCGTCCGAGGCGCGGACCGTGAGAACGACGAGGCCGTCGTCGATCAGGATGCGCTTCCCCGGCCGTCCGTCCGCGGAAAGGTGCGGGTAGACGACCGGGAACGCGCCGGAAACGCCCGGCCGGGATTCGGTCCCCGGGAAGAGCCGGATCTCCTGGCCGTCCGATACGGTGACGGGCTCGCCGCGGACTTCGCCCAGGCGGATCTTGGGCCCGCTCAGGTCCATCAGGATGCCCAGGTTCACTCCGCGCCGAGCCCGGAGCGCCTTCAAGGCGCGGATGTCCTGGCCGTGCGTCTCATGGGTCCCGTGGGAGAAATTCAGCCGGGCGATGTCCATTCCGCGGTCGAGAAGCTTTTCCAGGATTGCAGGGTCCCGGCATGCGGGACCTATGGTGCAGATTTTTTTCACTCGGGTGCGCATGGTGGGACCTCCGCGGTACTACGAAGTCTAGGACTTCCGGTCGGCCGGCGCAACCGTTGCCGGCTTCGGAAGGGGCGATTACGGCCGGGGCGGCGGCCGCCCGAATCCCTCGGCACGACCGTGCGGCCGGTAGCAACTCTTCCCCGTTTCCCGTATACTCGGGCCCACGTCGAGATCCGGCCGGCACGCCGGCCGGATCGGACCACCGGAGGGCGCCGATTCCCGACCGAGCCCGGGAAGAGGCCATGCCCGACCGGCGAGCCGCCGTATACCGTCGGCGGCGCGAAATCAGGGCTCGTGGGCGCGCGACGCGTGCCCACGGCGACGAATGCTCGCATAGAAATGCTTCGCATTGAAATGCTTCGCATTCGTCGACCGCGAGCAGGAGTACAGCATGGACAACACCGTCACGATGGAGAAGATCGTCTCCCTGGCCAAGCGGAGAGGCTTCGTCTTCCAGTCCTCCGAGATCTACGGAGGCCAGGCCGGCGCCTGGGACTACGGTCCCGCGGGCATCGAGCTCAAGAACCGCATCCAGCGGTTCTGGTGGAAGGAGATGACCCAGCTCCACGACGACATCGTGGGACTCGACGCGGCCATCCTCATGCATCCCCGGGTGTGGGAGGCTTCCGGCCACGTGGAGAACTTCACGGATCCCCTGGTGGACTGCAAGAAGTGCAAGCAGCGCTTCCGGGCGGACCAGATCGATCCTGAGAAGCTCGAGAAGAAGGAATGCCCCGAGTGCGGCGGCGAGCTGACGGACACCCGTAAGTTCAACCTGATGTTCAAGACCAACATCGGGCCGGTGGACGACGGCACGGGACTCATCTACCTGCGCCCCGAGACCGCCCAGGGAATCTACGTCAACTACAAGAACATCGCCCAGTCCAACCGGATGAAACTTCCCTTCGGCATCGCCCAGGTGGGCAAGGCCTTCCGGAACGAGATCGTCACCAAGAACTTCATCTTCCGCACCTGCGAGTTCGAGCAGATGGAGATGCAGTACTTCGTCAAGCCGGGCCAGGACGAGACGTGGTTCGACTACTGGCGGGACCAGCGCTGGAAGTACTACGAAAAGCTCGGGGTGCGGATGGACAAGCTCCGCTGGCACCGCCACGGTCCCGGGGAGCTTGCCCACTACGCCAAGGACGCCTACGACATCGAGTACGAGTTCCCCATGGGCTGGAAGGAGCTCGAGGGCGTCCACAACCGATCGGACTACGACCTGTCCCGACACCAGCAGTTCTCCGGCAAGGACCTCCAGTACATCGACCAGGACGACGGCAACGCCCGGTACGTTCCCTACATCATCGAGACCTCCGCGGGCCTCACCCGGCAGCTCCTCATGGTCCTCTGCGACGCCTACGAGGACCAGAAGGTCGCCGACAAAGGCAACGAGGACGATTGGCGGACGGTCCTCCACTTCCACCCGGAACTCGCCCCCGTCACCGTGGCGGTCCTGCCCCTCATGAAGAAGGACGGACTCGCCGAGCTGGCCCAGGATATCCGGAAGGACCTCAAGGAGGACTTCCCCACGGATTACGACCAGGGCGGCGCCATCGGCCGTCGGTACCGGCGGCAGGACGAGATCGGGACCCCCTTCTGCGTCACCATCGACTACCAGTCCAAGGAGGACGGGACCGTGACCGTTCGGTACCGGGATTCCATGGAGCAGGTCCGGGTTCCCCGCGCCGAGCTCGCCGCCCGCATCCGGGCGGACATCAAGGCGTACAAGCGGGCCTGACCGCGTCCGCGGGTCGGGCCGTTCCCGGGGCTTCCGGCCCGGGGACGGTTCCGATCCGCCGCGGACCGCCCGCGGAAACCTCCGGATGCCCGGACTTCCCCCGACTCTCATCGCGACCGCGGCGGCGACCCTGGCCGCCATCCTCGGACTTGGATTCCTGACCGGACGGAACGTCAAGGATTCCGCGGACTTCGATACCGGCGGAAACGCCGCCGGACCGGTCCTCGTGTCCGGAACCATCGTCGGAACCCTGGTGGGCGGCTCCTCGACCCTCGGAACCGCCCAGCTTGCCTTCCTGCACGGCCTTTCCGCCTGGTGGTTCACCCTGGGAGCGTCCGCGGGCTGTCTGCTCCTGGCCGCGATGAGCCGCTCCCTGCGAGCCGCTCGATGCGGCACCATCCAGGAGATCATCGGCCGGGAATACGGCGCCGCCGCGGGTGCGGCGGCCTCCGTCCTGGCTTCCGCGGGCTTCCTAATCAACATCGTCGCCCAGCTGCTGGCCGCGAATGCCCTGCTGGAGACCCTCTTCGGACTTTCCGCCCCGGCCCGGGCCGCGATCGCGGCCCTGCTCATGGCCTCCTACGTGGTGTTCGGAGGTATCCGGGGGGCCGGCCTCTTGGGAATCGTCAAGATGACCCTGATCTACCTGGCCGCCGTGGTCGCGGGCACGATGGCCCTCCGGCTTTCCGGGGGCTTCGGCGCCTTTCTACGGGAACTGCCCCGGGAACGATACTTCGACCTGTTCGCCCGGGGGATCGGCATCGACCTGGGGGCGGGACTTTCCGTCGCCCTGGGGGTCCTCTCCACCCAGACCTACGTCCAGGCCGTCCTGACGGCCCGGGACGACCGGTCCGCCCGGACCGGGGCCCTGATCAGCGCGGCCGTCATCCCACCCGTCGGTTTCCTGGCCGTCCTGGTCGGGTACCACATGCGCCTGGCCTTCCCGGCCCTCCCCGCCGGGCAGGCCTTCCCCCGGTTCCTCCTGGAATACCTTCCCCCGGCCTGGGCGGGGCTCTTCCTGGCGACGCTCCTGGTGGCCATCGTGGGCACCGGGGCCGGAATGGCCCTGGGCTTCGGACGGATCGTGGCGAACGACCTGTACAAACCCTGCCTGGATCCCCGGGCGGACGGAAAGCGCCAACTCCTGGCCACGCGCCTCACGATCCTCGCGGCCCTGGCCGGCTCCGCCCTGGTCACCCTGGGAAGCCTGGGCCGGACCATCCTTTCCTTCGGATTCCTGTCCATGGGCCTTCGGGCCGCGGTTCTCCTGGTTCCGATGGCCGCGGCCTTATTCCTGCCGGGCCGCATGCGGGGAGGCTGGGCCGCCGCTTCCAGCGCGGCGGGGCTGGCGGCGGTGCTGGCCGCGGAGGCGGCGGGTCTGCCCTTCGATCCGCTCTTCGCGGGCATCGCGGCGGGCGCCGTCGTGGCGGGAATGGGTCTAATCGCCGGACGGCTAAGGTCCGGAACCGGGTAGGGAAAGCCGCGGCCTCACTTCCCGCAGCAGTGCTTGTACTTCTTCCCGGAACCGCAGGGGCAGGGATCGTTCCTTCCCACCTTGGGACCGGCGCGTACGACCGTCTCGGTCCGGACGTCCCCGGAATCGTAGAGCCAGGCGCCGGTTTTCTTGACGAACCGGGCCGTCTCCCGGTGCTCCTCGGAGCGGCCGTCCATCTCGTACTTCGCGGAGAACTCCACGAGACCCTCGGAATCCCCGATCCCCCCCTTCTCGACGCGGAGGATCGAGAGGCCCTTCCAGACGGCCTTGCGGCTCCAGTCCTCGGTGGCCTTGCGGTCGGCGCCGTCCGACCGGGCGTAGGTGGCCAGGATGTGGTCGATCTCGCCTTTCACGTAGGCGGTGTATCGGGAGCGCATCAGGGCTTCGGCGGTCGGAGCCCGGAGGGCGCCCGAAATGATCGGGCCGCAGCAGGCGGAATATTCGCGGCCCGAGCCGCAGGGACAGGTGTCGCTCATGGTGGATCCTCCGGGAGGACGTTGTATACCGGATCGGCCGGGACGGGCAAGCGGAGTACTCCGAGCGGATCCGCCGGATCTCCGCTAGTGCTCCGAAGGCGGCTTGAAACCCTCGAAGGAGTACCGCGGGAAGCCCTTCGTGAAGCTGCGGCCGGCCCATGTCCGAAGGGCGGGGATTGCCAGGAGCGGCCGGAGGATGAGGGCATCCAGGACCGTGAGGGCCAGGATCGGACCCGTCGCGACGATGAGGAATCCCGCGGCGATGTTCGCCAGGGAGGCCGCGGCGGGAGGCAGGGCCCCCCGCAGGAAGGCCGACGCCGGTCCGAACAACCGGAACCCCAGGACCACGGCGAGTGTCGACAGGGCGAGAAGGGCGATTCCGCGGACCGGGGAGGTGTTGATCGCCCGGGTCGGGCAGGTGTTGATGCAGCGGTTGCAGGATTCGCAGCCCCAGGTCCACCGGGGCCGGGCCGTCGGACCCTTGCCCAGGACGATGGCCCCGGAGGGACAGGTCCGGGCGCAGAGCCCGCAGGAAGTGCAGTCCTCGTCGGCTATGAACAGCTTGCCCAGGAAGTGACGCCCGAAGGCGCCGAAGAGGATGCCCACGAAGTCCAGGAGTCCGTCGATCTTGCTTCGCTCCCTCTGCAGGGGAGTCCCGGCCCGGAGAGCCCGCACGAAGGCGTCGACCCCGGCGTCCCCCGCCTCCACGGACCGGGCCCGTTCCTCTCCGCCCGGGGCGGGGAACATCTCGACCCAGTTGACGGGGTAATGGGCGGCCCCCTTGAGCACTACCCGGTAGCCCCTCCGTCGGAGCATGCGCCCGGCGACGTCCACGGATCCGAAGGATCCGCCTCCGTCCGTGGTGAAGACCGCGGCCGGGGTCCCGCCTCCCCGGGGCAGGCGCGTCAAGAACCGCGCCACCAGGACCGGAGGCCGCCAGGAATAGGTCGGGAAGGCCAGGATCAGGCGGTCCGGGCGCTCCGGCAAGGGCCGGGCGGTGCGGGAGATGTAGAGCATCCGCACCTCGTGGCCGTCCTTCTCCAAGGCTTCGGCGATTCTCCGGGCGCCGTGCTCGGTGTTCCCTGTGCCGGAAAAATAGTACAGATGGTACAGCATGTCCGCCTTCCTCCTGGGATGGATAGTACCCCGGAGACGGGGATACGGGCCAGGGGGAATCGCGCGTCGACCCCCTAGCGATCCGTCGCGGCGTCCCGGTATCGGGACGCGAGGATCGGGTAGACCGAACCGTATACGAGCGACGTGAGTACGAGGGACGCGGCGGCGGACGGGAGCACGACGAACCCCGAGATCCGGGACAGCATCCGGAGGGCAAGCAGCGTATAGACGGAACCCAGGACGGCCGGGACGGCCAGGATCGCCAGGACGCGGGCGCGCAGAGCCGCTTCCGCGTCCCGCGACCGCGTGCCGATGGACTCCAGGATCCCAAGGCGGTCCCGGTCCTCCGGCAGGTTCAGCCGCAGCTGCAGGAGCGCGGCGGATAGGGCCAGGGCCAGGAACGCGGATTGCAGAAGGACCCCGATGAAGACCATGCCGGCGGCCGCTTTCCGGAAGTCCTCGATCTCCCGGGAACGGAGCCGGACCGAGACACCGGCGGCCGCAAAGTCGTCCCGTGCGGGGCCCGTCGCCTCTTCCATGGGACGCAGGAGGTCCGGGGAGGGGGCGTTCCAGAGGGCGCTCCAGTGGAACGCTTCGGGGGGCGCCGCGGCCGCGAACACGTCCCAATCCTCGTCCCTCAGCACGACCTGCCGGAGCACCTCGGAGGCGGAGAGAACGTACGCCTCCGGGACGATGCGCAGGGACCGCGGCAGACGGGGACCGCCTTCCAGGAACAGCTCCGTCGGGAACGGATTCCGGGAATCCGCGATCGAGGCGAAGTATCCGGTGCCGATCATCTCTCCCGGCCGGGGCTCGGCCGGCACCTCCCGTCCCGAATCCTCCAGGATACCCTTCCAGGCGGAGAACGGGATCGCGCCGGCCGGGACCGGGGAATCCGAGCCCGGCGCGGCGAGAAGGGAGAGGACCGAGCGGACTTCCCGGAACCGGACCCGGGATTCGGGCTCCCCGGGGGCGGACCGATGGATCCGCTGCGCGGCGGCGGCGATCGCCCCGGGATCCCGGGATCCCAGCTCGATCCCGTTCGGGCACGTCCGGTCCACCTGGATGCGGGCGTTCGAGGAGAGCGTGAAGACGGATCCGGCGGCCGTGCCGGCCACCGCCGTGAAGAGGGCGGCGATCGACAGGGCCGCGGCGAAGGGGCGCGGCAGGGAGACGAGTAGGGCAGCCGACAGTCGGGCACCCGGAAGGGACCGCGCCCGGCATCGCGGGAGGATCCGGAAGAACGCCGCCAGGACGCCCTCCAGGGCCAGGAACGTGCCGATAGAAACCCCCGCGAGCGCGGCCGCCAGGGACGACAAGCCCGATCTCCGATCCGCCCCGAGCGCCGCGGCGATGCCCAGGGCCAGCACCGCCAGCCCCGTCGCCGTCCGGACCCGGGACGACCTTCCGCCGGCGGGGGGCGCGGAACGGAAGAGGCTGTCCGGCCGGGCCTCGCGCACGGACCTTCCCAGCGCGAGGGCCGACGCCGCGGCCTGGAGAACCGCCAAGAGGACCGCGCCCGCGAGGACCCGGCCGTCGATCGGCATGTCCAGGGGACCGCGTCCGCCAGTGAGGTACCCCAGGACGAGGGCGAACCATCGGTTCAGGACCGCCGCGGCCGCCAGTCCCGCTGCGTCCGCCGCGGCCGTCCCGGCCAGGAAGCCCGTCCAGGCAGGAAGGAAGCGCCGGAGTCCGCGCACGCCGAAGAGGGCTTCGAGCGCGAACTCCCGGCTCCGGGCCCGGCCGTGGAACCGGGCGGAATACCAGGTGAAGGCGAGGGAGGCCGCCGCGACGAGGAAGGCGCACGCGGCGAAGAACAGGCGGATCCTGTAGGGGGGGGCCGGGACGGACTCCCCGCCCGGGTACCCCGCGGCCCGGAAGGTGACGAAGGCGAAGACGGAGGCGGCGATCCCCGCGAAGGGCATCCGGGGGCCGTACCCGCCGGCCGGGCCCGTCACGGGAGGTTCTCCATGGCCGCCTGCACCTCGAGGATCCGGTTGAAGAACGAGCGGCGGTCCCCGGAGGACCGGATCTCCGTGAAGACCGCCCCGTCCCGCAGGAAGACCGTCCTGCGGGACCAGCTCGCGACGAAGGGGTCGTGGGTCGCGAGCAGGACGGCCGTGCCGCGCTCTGCGTTGAGGCGGCCGAACTGCTCCAGGAGTTCCCGTCCGGACTTGGAATCGAGGGACCCCGTGGGCTCGTCCGCCAGCAGGAGGGCGGGCCGGACGGCCAGGGCCCTCGCCGCGGCCGCCCTCTGTCGCTGGCCGCAGGACACCTCCCCGGGATACCTATCCAGGATTCCGTGGATGCCCAGGGCCCGCGCGGATTCCTCCGCCCGGGCGCGGGACTCCGGATCCGGGACCCGGGAAAGCATCAAGGGGAGGGCGATGTTCTCCCGGATGGACATCGTATCCAGGAGGGCGGAATCCTGGAACACGAACCCGATGGAGTTCCGGCGGAAATCGGATAGGGCGTCCCCCTCCAGGGAGGAGATGTCCCGGCCTTCGACCAGCACGGCGCCGGCGTCGGGCCGATCGATCCGGGCGATCAGCTTGAGGAGGGTCGTCTTTCCGGACCCGGACGGGCCCATCACGGCCGCGAATTCCCCCGGACGGATCTCCAGGCTCGCGCGGTCCAGGGCACGGACGGACGGACCCACGAAGCGGGATCCGTAGATCCGGGAGACTCCCAGGAGCCGGACCACGGCTCCGGACGGATCGTTCCCGGCGATCATTCCGAGGCGCTCCGCGGCGCGGGCACGGACACGACCGCCTCGGCTCCGCCGCCGTCGGCGTCCCGGAGCTCCAGGCGGATCCCGAGCTTGCGGGCGGCGCGAAGGGCCAGGTGGAGTCCGTATCCCGAGGAGGGCAGCCCGGAGCCGTCCGCCTCCCGGCCCGCGGCTCCCGTGAAGGAGGGCGTGAAGATCCGGTCCCGGTCCTCCGCGGGAATGCCGGGACCGTCGTCCGAAATACGGACCGACACGGAGTCCTCTTCCCGCAGGATGCGGATCCGCACCGAGGCGGACGCGTACTTGGCCGCGTTCACCACGATCTGGTCGAGGATGAAGCCCAGCCACTTCCGGTCGGATTCCGCGGTCGCGGTCTCCTCCCCGAGGTCGACGGAGATTCCGCGGGCGATGAAAAGTCTGCGGGTCTTTTTCAGGGAACGGGCGGCGAGGTCCCGAAGCTCCACGGTTTCCAGGGCCGAGTCCCCCTCGAAGTCCGCCAAGCGGATCCGCCCCAGGGCGAGCTCGAGAAGCCGGTCGAGCTCCTCCGCCTCCAGCCGGACGTCCCGGGCCTCCAGGGATTCCCCGGTGCGGTCCGAGCGGTCCGCCAGGAGCCCCAGCGTGGCGACCGGCGCCTTCATCGCGTGGACGGAAGCCGTGAAGGCCTCGATGTCCGCGGCCGCGGCGGCCTCCCGGGCGGACAGCAGGCGGGAGGCCTCGCGCCGCTGGTCCAGAGCCAGGGCCTTCCAAAGCCGGGAGGATTCGCCCCGGGCGGGAGGCAGGCCCGAGTTCAAGGGATCCCCGCGCGCCCGGGACAGGGCCTTCCACTCCCGGGCACGGAGCACCGACCGGGCGGCCAGGTAGGCGCCGGCCGCGGCGGTCTGGACGAACACGGCGTACGCGGCGTTCACGGGCCCCGCTCCGTCGTGCCGGTCTATCCAGGCGACCGACAGGCCGACGGCGGACTGGAACAGCACCAGGCCGAGGAGGGGAGCGGCGTCCGATGCGAGCGCGCGGAGGAGTCTCACCGTATCCTGTATCCTTCCCCCTTCGAAGTCTCGACGAGCGCGTCGGCCCCGATTTCGGCCAGCCGCTTCCGAAGGCGCGTGACGTTGACGGTCAGGGTGTTGTCGTCCACGAAGACGTCCTCGGTCCACAAAACGTCCATGAGATCCATCCTTCCCACGACCCGCCCGTCCCGGCTCAAGAGGGTTTCCAGGATCCGGGCCTCGTTCTTTCCCAGCTCCACGGAGCTCCCGTCCCGGGAGGCCACCCTGCGCTCCACGTCGAACACCAGGCCGGACCGGGCGAGCACCCGGGGACGGTCCTCGGCCCAGGAATAGGCCCTCCGGAAGAGGGCCCGGACGCGGGCGGCGAAGAGGTCCCCGTCGAAGGGCTTGGAAAGCCAGTCGTCCGCGCCCGTAGCCAGGGCCCGGATCTGGTCCCGGGAGGAGGAGAGGGCCGTGAGGAACAGGATCGGCACCTTGGACACCGCCCGGATCCGGGAACACCACTCGAAGCCGTCGAGGGACGGAAGGTCCACGTCCAGGACGACGAGGTGGGGCGAGGCGGCTGCGAACTCGGACAGCACATCCCGGAATGCCTCGGGCGCGAACACCTCGTAGCCCCAGCGCGCTAGGGTCTGGGCTTCGAGGTTCCGCACCACGGGGTCGTCCTCGATGAGCAGGATTCGGAAACCTTCCATGGTCAGAAGAACATATGGATAACATGCCGGTCGAGAAATACCAAGGCCCCCAGGACGGCGAGGTAGACGGAGAATCCCCGCAGGGACCGTTCCCGGATGAGCCGCACCATGCCCGTGACGGCCAGGAATCCCACGATGGCGGCCGTCAGGGACCCCGCCAGGACGGGGCCCGGTATGCCCCCGGCCCGGAGGGCCTCCGCGAAGTCCGGGATCTGGAAGACTACGGCCCCGAGGATCGCCGGAATCGAGAGGAGGAACGAAAACCGGGCGGCGAAGGACCGATCCCACCCCCGGAACAAGGCGCCGGCTATGGTGAGCCCCGAGCGGGAGACGGCCGGGAGGATCGCGAATCCCTGAAGGAGCCCGATCGCCGAGGCGTCCGCGATCGTCGCCTCCTCGGTACTCCGGACCGTGACCCTCCTGCGGAAGGCGCGCTCGGAAAGGAAGAGGACGGCCGCGGTGGACAGGAACCCCCATTCCAGGAATTTCCCCGTCGCGAAGATCTCCTCCACCGGGTCCTTGAGGAGGATCGCCGCGACGACGGCGGGCACCGTGGCGACGGCCAACTGCAAGGTGAGCCGCTGGAAGGGACGGCGCAGCATGGACGCCAGGTCCTTCCGCAGGGCCGCTACCGCCGCGACGAGGGTGCCCGCATGGAGGAGGGTGTCCAGCAGGAGGGGAGCCTCCTCGATGCCGAATACTCTCCTGAACAGGACCAGGTGTCCCGAGCTGCTGACCGGGATGAATTCCGTGAGACCCTGAATGATTCCGAGAAAGATGGCGGATGTGTAGGTCATCGTGGTTCCTTTCAGTATGCGTAGGATATCGAGAAGCCGTCCGGACGCGCGGCGAACGCCCAGGCGCCTTCGGATCGCCGTTCGTGGAGCCGCTGAACCAGGTATCCCGCCGCCGAACCCAGGAGCGCCCCGGCCAGGACATCGCCCAGGTAGTGCGTGCCCGACGCGACCCGGAGGACCGCCGTCGCGCCGGCGAGGCCGAAGGCCGAAGCGCCGACGAGGATCCCGGCCGCGGGGGATCCGGATTCCGGCCGGTAGACCGTGGCGAGGAAGGATGCGGTCATGAAGGCGAAGGCGGTGTGCCCGGAGGGGAAGCTCTGCATCCTTTCGTCGTCCCCGAGAAGGTCCGCCGGCGTGTCCGCCCGGAGCATGTAGGGTCGGGGCCGGGGGACCGCCGCCTTGAGCAGGTTCTTGAGTCCCATCGTCCACATCGCGCACTCCGCGTACATCGCCGCGATCGTGCGGACCTCCCTCGGAGTGAGGGCGTCCAGGAGCAGGGGCAGGGCGGCGACGGCGGCCACGCTCGTGACGTCCCCGATGCGGTCGAGGTCCGGGTCGTAGGTCGCGGTCCATCCCTCGTCGGGCCAGCCGAAGGGATCGGCCGTGGCGGGCGTCCGCCGGGTGAGCAGTTCGCCGGCCAGGAAGGCGGCGGCTCCCGGAAGGGCGACGGCCGTATCGAGGGCCGGGTCCAGGGAATACCGGCCGCTCCCCCCGGGGAACGCGGGGGCGGCGGCGGAAGTCAGCAGGATCAGGACGAGGGTCTTCGCCGGGCGGGCTGGATCTCCGCGGCGGTTCGCGATTTCGTGCATCGGGTCCTCCAGGGACCCGCAGGATAGCCGCGGCGCATCGCGGCATCCATCGATCAGCCGTACGGCCGGGGCCGCAACCTTTCACGATCGAAAGGCGTCGGTCCGGATCCCGGAAAACGGACGGATCCCGCCCGGGAAACCGGACGGAACGGCTAGTAGTACTCGTACTCCGATTCGGTGACCGAGGACAGGAAGGATTTCGGAAGGCCAGACTCGGAGGTCGCGGAGGCGAAGGAGTCGCCGTACCCGCTCTCGGGGATCTGGTACGAGGCCTCCCGCACCGGGTTGCCCCGGGAATCGCGATCGTAGAAGGTCAGGAACTCGAGCCACGTTCCCCGCTGGAAGTCGGAACTCCGGACGCGAAGGCCGTCCCGATAGGCGTGTTCGATGCGGAGCAGGACGCCTCCCGGCGAATCGTCCGTAAAAGTTTCCTCCAAAAGCCGTCCGGCCTCGTCGTAGCGGTAGTCCGTCCGGGCGGTCCGGACCGAGCCGTCCTCGTACTCGGTCCGCATGGTCTTCCGGATCCGCCGTCCCTCCGGCCCGTACTCGTAGAGGTAGCCCCCGGCGGGCCGGCCGTCCCCGGTAAAATACAGCTCCCGGACCCGGCGACCCGATCCGTCGTACTCGAAGGCTACCCGGCTCTCGAGCTCTCCCGAGGGGGACCGGGATTCGATGCCCGAGAGTCGGGAGCCCCGGTCCCGCACCGGCAGGTATCGGGTGAGTTCCTTCCCCTCCGGGTCGTACTGGATTTCCGAGACCAGACGCCCCCCGGGATCGAAGGAGGAGACGGTCCGAAGGAATAACTCGAGCTTTCCGGACCCGTCGAGGGACGGCCGGTAGGACCGGGCGGTCACGGTCCGGACGGGGCCCGAGAGTCCCCGGGAGGAGAGCTCGTCGTTCGTCCGGGGAGGCTCCGCCGGGGCGATCTTCACGACGGGGCGGGATTCCGCGGCGGGACGGCCCGGGAGTCCCGGCTCGACCCGGCGTACGCATCCCGGCAAGGCCAGGACGGCCAGGAGCGCCGCGGCGGCGGCCGGGATCGAAGCTCGGATTCCGTGCACCCGGTCCGCCGTCACGGACGGAGCGGGGTGCTCTGTCCCGGCTCCAGGACGATCACCTCGGCCCCCCGCACGGCCCGGGCATTCTTCCCGTCGAAGAGCTCCGACTTGCTCGAGTGGATGGGGAGGACCACCCGGGCCTTCACGGCCGAGGCGCAGCGGGAAGCCTCCTCGGGGCCCATGTTGTAGAACCCGTCGCAGGGCAGGAGGGCGTAGCCGATGCCGTACTTCGAGAAGTCCTCCATCTCGGACAGGTAGTTGGTATCGCTGGCGTGGTACACGACGATCCCGTCGAAGGTCACGAGGAAGCCCAGGGTCTCCCCGCGCCGGTGGTTCTTGTTCGAGGCGGCCAGGGCGCGCACGGAGACGGGTCCCGCCTGGAATACATCCCCCTCGGACAGGAACCGGACGCCCTTCGCGGGTACGGCTCCCGGGGCCGACGCGACGACGGAACCGGGCCGGAGCTTGACCAGGTCGACGCGGTTGTGATCCCCGTGTCCGTGGGACACCAGGACGAGGTCCGCGGGCTCGGAGTAATCCCCCGGGGCGTAGGGGTCGATGTACAGGACGAATCCGGAAGCCGTGCGGATCTTCACGGTGGCCCGCCCGAAATAGGTGAGCTCCGCCGGCCGGACGTCCTGTCCCGCGGCGGCCGCCAGGCAACCGAGGGTAACCAGCGGCAGGGTCATGAATCTCGTACCGTTCATGGGCGCCTCCTACAGCCCCTCGATCCTGCGGTCCGAGGGGTACTCGACCAGGTAGGACAGGGGGAGTTCCCGGGTCTCCCCGGGCTTCAGGGTGAAGGCCCAGGTGATCCGGGCCTCGTCGTCCACGGCTATTTCCTTCGGATTGTCCCGGGCCTGGGGCTGAATCGCCTTCACGACGAGATCCTTGTCCGAGGACAGGGGGAACTGGTCCGTAACCTTGAGATCCGCGGGCCGGGGTCGGTTGTTGGCGATACGGATCCGGTACTCGAACTGTTCGCTGATCCTCTTGGACACGAGTCCCTCTTCCTTCCGGAATCGCTTGAGGAGTCGGTATTCGACCGCGACGCCCTCGTCGACGCCCAGGGAGGCCTCCGCCTCCTGTCCGGGCATGATCAGCCCGAAGGCGGAACGGGACACGAAGGACCCGTCGAAGAAAATGTTCACGGCCCCGGGCAGTATGGGGACATCCGAGCCGTTCTTGAAGCGGGCGGTGAGGTACGCGAACTCCGAAAGCTTCGGGACGGCCTTGTGGAGGAAGGACGCGGGCAATTGCCGCCGGGCCAGTCCGACCCGGGTGTCCCGGTTGTCGCCGGACACGCCGCCTCCCCCCGCAACGGTGAACACCACGCCGGCGCCGGAATCCCGGACCTCCGCCTCCTCCCGGTCCAGGTCGGGTTCCTCGGCTTCCTCCTCGTAGGGCGCGGACGGGGCGGCTCCCGAGGCGTAGTCGTCCGTCTCCCGAAGGACGGCCTTCGCGGATTCCATGGAGAGGGCGGAACGGAGTGCCGCGGGACGGGGGCGGAAAAACTCCAGCCGCCAGGGGCGAAGTTCCGGGATCTCGCCGGACACGTTGACCCGGGCGGTGGAGAGGCGGAGCTCGATGCCGGACCAGTCTTCCCCGGTGGCCTGGGAGACGTAGGCGTCGTATTCCAACTCCAGGGTATCCGAGTCCCCCGCTGCCCGGAGGTTGTACACCGGGCGCCAGGTGGGGCCGGAGATCATGTAGGAGAGACGAAGGACGAGATCCCCGGGGGACTTCTTGCGGATCCCGACCCGGACGACCTGGCGGGAACGGCGGTCGGATTCCCCCAGGTCCTCCAGCCGGGCGTCCAGGGACTCGATCCGGGCCTGCAGGTCCCGGACCTTCCTCTCGGCCTTCAAGCGCCGACCGTCCAGCTCGGCGCGTCGATCGCGGTAGAAGCCCGTCATGCCCGTCCACAGGGCGACGTCCAGGGCAGTCTGCGGGATCGGGGCCGGACCGGGGCCGTTGCCTCCGGCGGCCGGCGGCGCGGTCACCAGGGCGGTGATACGCTCCAGGAAGGCAGCTTCCCCCGCGATGCGGGACAGCTCCGCGCCGATATCGTCCAGTTCGTCCGCAAGCTTTCGACGGTTTTCCAGGAGCGGGGCACGGATCCTGTCCGTGTCCTCCTCGAAGTATTCGGTCTCGAAGGCGCATTCCCCGAGGACCGCATCCCCGGTTCCCCGGACTTGGAGGCTGTCCCGGTCCAGGTTCTCGGGAAGACCCGGGAAGACGAGGACATGGTCCCCCTCGGCGAGCCGCGCCGAGGCTTCCCGGGTGATCATGGCCCGCCCCCGGTAGACGGTGACGGAGCGGACCGAGGATTCCAGTTCGGTGCTGTTCATGTAGAAACGCCTCGACGGTTCAGGATAGGAAAAAGTCTAGCGCTTCGAGGGGAGTTGCGCAAATGAAACGGCCGCCCGGAACGGTCCGGACGGCCGCAGGAGGATTGCGAATGTTCATCGGAACAGGGAATGTCCCTCCTTGTTCAGGGCCTGGAGCTCCTCCACGATCTTGAGGCCCTTGGCGGCGTCCCGCTCCCCCGCGGACCCGGCCCCTCGGAGGGCGGCGTCCACGAATTGGCCGAGGATGCGGTCCCACTCGGTCTTGCTTCCCTTGGGGGGCGTGAACTTCTGGATCCGGTTCATGCCGTCCGCGAACTTCCAGAACCCCTCCGCGGCCGCGAAGAAATCCCCTCGGTTCAGGGCGCCCCGTACCTGGCCCAGGGTCTGGACATTGGTGCGCATCACCTGGACGACCACGTCCCGGTCGTACGCGGACTGGGATGCCGCGGGAACCACGGACACCAGGGCGAGGATCGCGACGGCCGCCGCGACGATACTGTTCCGTTTTTTCAAGGTATCCTCCTTACGTCAACCATGTTCCTGGAAACATTAGTAGAAATGTAATAATAACGAACCGGGAGAGCAAGAAAACGGCCGAGGTTTCGGTTGACAGATCCCGGAAACGGGTGAATACTGAAATAACTGGTTAACCACTTATGTTAACCAACCCTCGGGAAGGCAGAAGGGATGCCGGAAGAAAACCTGGACAGCGAGCGGATCGTCCTCGAACACCTCCGGGACCAGATCGTGTCCGGAAAACTGAAGCCCGGCACCAAACTGCCCTCCGAACGATCCCTGGGCCTGACCCTGGGCGTCAGCCGCGGCTACGTGCGCAAAGCCTTGGCCAAGCTGGAGCACTACGGCCTGATCCGAACCCTGCCCCAGCGGGGAACCGTCGTTGCGGGACTGGGCACCAAGGCGATCTCCGGGCTCATCGCCAGCGTCGGCAGCCTGGACGAGGAGTTCGACCCGGCGGAGCTGTTCGAAATCCGGGCCCTCCTGGAATCCTTCGCGGCCCGGAAGGCGGCGGAGCGGGCCGGCCCGGACGAGGTAACGGAGATCCTGAAATGGCATTCCGAGTTCCGGGCCCGGGCGGACGCCGGTCAGAGGGGCCTGGAGGAGGATCACCTCTTCCACCTCGCGATCGCGAAGGCCAGCGGCAACCCCGTATGCCTCGCCCTGACCAGCTATTTCACTCCCCAGATCATCTCTCTCAACGCGGACTTCGCGGAGAGCGACCCGGAGAGGTTCCATCGAACGTTCGCGGAACACGACGCCATCGTCCGCTCGATCCTGGCCGCGGATCCTCAGACGGCCGAGGAGGCGATGCGGACACACATGGAGGAAGCCTGGAAACGCAGGCTGCCCGGGCGGGTCCCCCGTTGACCCCCGGGCCGGAGAACGGGTACGCGGCCGGTAGGAATAGATCGGCCTTGAATCAATCGTCCCGAAGGAGGGAACAGACATGAAAAAGGTATTCGCGCTGGCCGCCGCCCTGGCGATGATCGCGCTTGCCGTCGCCGCGGCGCCCAAGCCGGTCACCATCACCCATTGGTACTGGGCGGACAATCCCAAGTACTCGGCGGTCATGAAGGAGATGGCCGCGGATTTCAACGCCACCAACGGCAAGGGAATCACGGTCGTGGTCCAGGAATATCCCTGGGACGGCGGCGGCTACAGCGAGACCCTGTTCCGAGCCGCCATGGGCGGGGGAGGGCCGGACACGTCTTCCGCCAAGCTCACCTCCACGCCGCTCTTCGTTTCCAACAACCTCTGGGAGAACCTGGACCGGTACATCAACCGCTGGAAGGAGAAGGACCAGATCGACCCCGCCCTCTGGAAGACCATGCGGGACGCCAGCCGCACCAAGAACGTCTTCCTCATGCCCTGGAACACCCAGGTCCTGTACGTATACTACCGGCCGTCGATGTTCAAGGCCGCGGGAATCTCCGTACCCAAGACCTACGCCGAGTTCCTGGATGCCTGCGCCAAGCTGACCAAGGATACCGACGGGGACGGCCGCACGGACGTGTACGGCTTCGGGATGCGCGGATTCAAGGGCGGCCACGAACCCTGGGGAAGCTTCATCCAGGCCCGGGGCGGCACCTTCGCGGACTTCACCAACCCGAAGGCCGTGGCGGGCATGCAGGACTTCATCGACCTGTACAAGAAGGGGTACGCCCCGCCGACCGCGCCGATGGACGGGTTCAACGAGATCATCGCCAACTTCAAGTCCGGGAAGACCGCCATGACGGTGCACCACATCGGATCCTCCACGGGCATGATCGGCACCTTCGGGGACGACGTGGACGCCTTCCCCTTCCCGGGCGACGTGGGCAAGTGGACCTCCATGGGGGATACCGAGAACGTGATGTTCCGGTCCAGCAAGAACAAGGAAGCCGCCTTCGAGTGGCTGGCCTACCTGGCCGCCGGCAAGGGACAGGAGACCTGGTGCACCGTCACCGGGAACGTCCCCGTGAGCAAGGCCGTGCAGAAGCTCCCGCAGTTCCAGAACAGCAAATTCATGAAGGTGTCCATCGAGGGAGCGCCCTTCGCCGGCATCTACCCGGTGCTGGACACGACCACCGAATGGATCAGCACGATCTGGCCGAACACGATCGCGGCGGCCCTCCAGGGCAAGATCACCGCGGCCGAGGCCATGAAGCAGCTCCAGGACGGGCTGTACAAATAAAGCCGGCAAGTCGCCGAAGCTTCGCTTCGGCGCCGCCGGACCGGCCCCGGCCGGTCCGGCGCGTGCTCCGTGGTAGATTCAGGAAAACCATTATCCCGCGACAGGGATGGAGAAGAATGGGACGCAAGAAAAACGTATGGCCCTACCTTCTGGTGGCGCCGGCCCTGCTGACCGTGCTGACCGTCGTGTTCATCCCCGTGGTGAACGCGGTTTCCATGAGCTTCCAGAGCTACGACCTCCGCCGGCCCAGCCGGATCGGATTCATCGGCCTCGGGAACTATTCCGAGGTCCTCTCGGATCCCCTGTTCTGGCAGGCCGTCTGGAAGACCGTGGTCTGGGTGGCCGTCGGCGTGGGCTTCCAGTTCCTCTTCGGATTCATCCTGGCCCTCCTGCTCAACCGGAGGTTCTTCGGCCGGGGGATCGTGCGGTCGATCAGCCTGATTCCCTGGGTGACCCCCGGCGTCCTCATCGGCCTCATGTGGCGGTGGATCTACGACGGAAGTTACGGGGTCTTGAACGACATGCTGTTCCGATTGGGGATCATTCGGGATTTCGTCCCGTTCCTGGCCCGGGGGGAGACCGCGTTCCCCGCCGTCATCCTGACCATCATCTGGCAGGGCATCCCCTTCTTCGCCCTGATGATCCTGGCGGGCCTCCAGGGTATTCCCGAGGAACTCTACGACGCCGCGGACGTGGACGGTGCCAACGGCGTTCAGAAGCTGTTCCGCATCACAATACCGTCCCTCAAGAACGTGATCTTCGTGACCACCCTGCTGCGCATCATCTGGGTATCCAATTCCGTGGACGTGATCTTCAACCTCACCGAGGGTGGTCCCGCCTACGCGACCCAGACCCTGAGCGTGTACGTCTTCAACAAGGGGAACACCTTGAACCTCGGATACGCGGCGACCATGTCCATCCTTCTGGCCCTCATGCTATCCTCCGTGGCCGTCGTGTACCTGCGCCGGATCTTCCGCGGCCAGGAGGGAGCCCGATGAAAAAGACGCCCGCGGATTCCGCGAAGAGCCTGGCCTCCTACCTCCTCCTGGCGGCCATGCTGGTATTCCTTCTCTTCCCCTTCTACTGGACCTTCGTCACCTCCATCAAGCCCGAGGGGGAACTCTACGGCAAAACCGTGACGTACTGGCCCCGGGAAGTCACCTTCGAATCCTACCGTCGCCTTTTCAGCGACTACAATTTCGTCCGCCCCATGACGAACAGTCTGATCGTAGCGGCCGCGACGACCCTGGTGTCCCTGACCGTGTCCCTGCTGGCGGCCTACGCGTTCTCCCGGTTCCAGTTCCGGGGGCGGAAATTCCTCATGACCCTGTTCCTGACGAACAACATGTTCCCCACGGTCCTGCTCCTGATACCTCTGTACGCGATCATGCGAAAGCTGGGAATCCTGTACACTCCCCTGGCCCTGATCCTGGCGTACACCACCTTCACGATCCCCTTCTCGATCTGGCTGCTGAACGGGTACCTCGCCGACCTGCCGCCCTCCCTGGAGGAGGCGGCGATGGTGGACGGTGCGAACCGCGCCCAGGCCTTCGTCCGCATCGTCCTGCCGGTCCTGATGCCCTGCATCGTCGCGACCGGGGCCTACGTGTTCATGACCTCCTGGAACGAGTACACCTTCGCGGTGATGTTCACGAACGAGGCGAACCGCACCATCCCCGTGTCCTTGAAGAACCTCATCGGCCAGCTGGGGGTGGAGTGGGGGATGCTGACCGCGGGAGGGATCATCACGATCATCCCCGTCTGCTTCATGTTCTTCTTCGCGCAAAAGAAGCTGATAGAAGGCCTGACCGCCGGAGCGGTCAAGGGCTGATAGAAAGGAGTTCCCGTACATGGGCCACGATTCTCTGGACGCGACGGCGACGCGATTGCGCCGGGACATTCTCAAGATGCTGTACCTCTGCCAGTCGGGCCACCCGGGAGGGTCCCTTTCCTGCGTGGAGATCCTGGAGGGGCTCTACTACCGCACGATGCGGGTCGATCCGGCCCGGCCCGCCTGGGAGGACCGGGACCGCCTGGTGCTGAGCAAGGGCCACGCCTGCCCCGCCCTGTACGCCGTCCTGGCGGACCTGGGCTTCTTCCCGAGGGAGGACCTCTGGAGGTTGCGGCAGGTGGACAGCCATCTCCAGGGACATCCGGACATGACCAAGACCCCCGGGGTCGACGTCAACACCGGCTCCCTGGGCCAGGGCCTGTCCGTGGCCGTGGGCCTCGCCCTGGCGGCCAAGCACAAGAGGAAGGACTACCGGGTCTACGCTGTGGTCGGGGACGGGGAGGTCCAGGAGGGCATGATCTGGGAAGCCGCCATGGCGGCTTCCCACTACAAGCTGGACAACCTGGTCGTGCTCCTGGACCACAACGGACTGCAGATCGACGGTCCCAACGAGGAGGTCATGGGCCTGGGCGACATCGTCGCCAAGTTCTCCGCCTTCGGGTTCGATTGCGAGGAGGTGGACGGCCACGACGCCGAGGCGGTCGCCGCCGCCGCGGGGCGCCGGGCAGAGGGAAGGCCCCGGTTCATCCGCTGCCGTACCGTCAAGGGAAAGGGCGTTTCGTTCATGGAGGGGGCCGCGGGCTGGCACGGAAAGCCCATGAACGCCCAGGAGTACGAGACCGCGATGAAGGAGCTTGGGGGGGGGCAAGATGTCTGAGGCCAAATCTCTTCGGGTCGCCTACGGGGAGGCCCTCGTCGAACTGGGTGCGGCGAACGAGCGGGTTGTCGTCCTGGACGCGGACCTGGCCCACGCCACCATGACCAGCCTCTTCCAGGCGAAGTATCCCGACCGTTTCTACAATTTCGGGCTGGCCGAGGCGAACATGATGTGCGCCGCTGCGGGATTCGCCCACTCGGGACTCCTGCCCTTCGCCAGCACCTTCGCCCTCTTCGGAACCGGCCGGGCCTACGAGCAGATCCGCAATTCCGTCGCCTACGTGAACGCGAACGTGAAGTTCGGGCTGTCCCATTCGGGACTCTCCGTCGGGGAGGACGGGGGCAGCCACCAGAGCGTCGAGGACATCGCCCTCATGCGGGTGGTGCCGAACATGACGATCTTCGTGCCCTGCGACCCGGTCGAGACCCGGAAGGCCGTCTTCGCGGCCGCGGAAATCGACGGACCCGTGTACATCCGGGTGGCCCGGCCGGTGGTGGAGACGATTACGGCCCCCGACACGCCCTTCGTCCCGGGAAGGATCGTCCTACTCCGGGAGGGCTCCGACGTATGCATCCTGGCCACGGGCCTCATGGTCAAGGAAGCCCTCAAGGCCTCGGACGCCCTGGCCAGGGAGGGGATCCGGGCCGCCGTCGCGGACGTCCACACGATCAAGCCCTTCGACTCGGAGTTCGTGCTCGCGGCGGCGGAAAAGTACGGCCGTCTCCTGACCGTGGAGGAGCACTCCGTGATCGGCGGGCTCGGGTCCGCGGTCGCGGAAACCCTGGCGGGCGCTTCCGCCGCCAAGTTCCGCCGTCTGGGCATCCGGGACAAGTTCGGGTACTCGGGCAAGCCCGCGGACCTCTTCGAGGCCTTCGGTCTGACCCCGGGGCACATCGCGTCGGAATGCAAGGCCCTGGTGGGCTGAAACGGGGTATGCGGTGCGGATTGAATCCAGCGGACACGAGGGAGAGGGATTGGCCCGGGTCTATGAGAACGACCGGTGGATGGTTGCCGTGAAGAACTGGAAGCCCGCGAACGATCTCGAGGGCTTCGACTGCCTGGAGCGTCACAACAAGACGGACGAGCTCTTCGTGCTCCTGGCGGGGCGCTGCGTCCTGGTGTCGGCGACCGAGAACGGCGGCGGACTCGACTTCGAGGCCGTGCCCATGGAGCCGGGAAGGCTCTACAAGATACCCCGGGGACTCTGGCACAACACCGTGACCCGCCGGGACACCAAGCTCCTCCTGGTGGAGGCCCCGGACACGTCCATGGAAAACAGCGAGGTCCTGCCCCTGGACGAGGCGGCGCGTGCCGCCGCCCGGGACCTCGCGCGTCCGGGACTATAGGACCGAGGCGGCATGCGGATTAGCGAGGTCGTCGCTCCCCGCCGGTCGCGGCTGGCGGAGGTCCCGGTCCCGACCCCCGGCGTGAACGAGGTTCTCGTCCGGGTCCGGGCCTGCGGGGTCTGCGGGTCCGAATTTCCCGCCTGGGCGGATCCCGGGGAGCCTCCCTTGCGTCTGGGGCACGAGGTGTCCGGGGAGGTCGTCGCCGCGGGGGACGGCGTTCGGGAACTCCGGGTCGGCGATCCCGTCTCGGGCCTCCTCCGCCCGGGTTTCGCGGAATACGTCGTCGGACCCGCGGAGGCGGTGGTTCCGGTACCTCCCGGCATGGGCTTCGAGGATGCGGCCCTCGGGGAGCCGATAGCCTGCGCGGTCAGCGGAGCCCTGCGTACCGACGTGGGGCTCGGGAAGACCGTCGCGGTCCTCGGACTGGGGTTCATGGGCCTTCTGACGCTCCAGCTTCTCCGGATCCGGGGGGCGTTCCGGATCCTCGCGGTGGACACCCGTCCGGAGACGGAAGCCCGGGCCCGGCGGCTCGGGGCGGACGAGTTCTTCCGTCCCGGGGAGCTGCCCCCGGAGTTCCTGCTGACCGACGGTTCGGGAGCGGGCGGGGTGGACGTCGTCGCGGAGTGCTCCGGAAGCGGCTCCGCCCTGGATTTGGCCGTCCGGATGCTCAAACGGCATTCGATCCTTTCCGTGGTGGGATACCACCAGGGAGGTTCCCGGACGGTGGACTTCCGGATGCTGAACTGGAAGGCCGCGGACATCGTCAACGCCCACGAGAAGCGGGCGGACGTCCGGGCGCGTTGCCTACGGATCGGGCTGGACCTCGCGGCCGCGGGCAGTCTGGAACTCGGGTCCCTGGTGACCCACCGGTATACCCTGGACGAGGTCGACCGGGCCTACGAGGAGTACGAGACGAAACCGACCGGATACGTGAAGGGCGTTGTCCTGCCCTGAACGCCGGCCGATGGAGGGACGATGGGACGGATACGGGTCGGGATCGTGGGAGTCGGCCGAATCGGGCTCGCCCACCTGGAGGCGGCGCGCCGTCTCGGTTACGCGGATGTGGCCGCCGTCGCCGTCCGGGACGAGGGACGGGCGAGGGGGCTGTGCGAGTTCTACGGGATTCCCCGCCTCTATACCGATTACCGGGACCTCCTGGCGGATCCCGACCTCGACGTGATCCACGACTGCACTCCGAACCGGGAGCACTTCCCCGTCAACCGGGACGCCCTGGCGGCGGGAAAGCACGTGCTCTCCGAGAAGCCCCTCACCGTGGATTCCGGCGAGTCCTCGGAGTTGGTCGCGGCGGCGGACCGATCGGGACTCCGCACGGGGGTGAACTTCGTGTACCGCCACTACGCGGCGGTTCAGCAGCTCCGGGGCATGATCGAGGAGGGAGCGCTGGGGGACGTCCGCGCGGTCCACGGGGAATACCTCCAGGACTGGCTCCTCTATGAAACGGATTTCGACTGGCGAGTGCGGGCCGAGATCGGGGGACCCTCCCGGGCCCTGGCCGACATCGGTTCCCATTGGCTCGACCTGGCGGTCTTCCTGACGGGCCGGAAGGTACGGGAAGCCTGCGCGGACCTGGCCACCTTTCTACCCTACCGGGTCGAACCCGGCCCGGAAGGCGGTGGAGGGGGGCGGCGGGTTCCCGTGGACACCGAGGACTACGGGGCCGCGCTCCTGCGGTTCGAGGGGGGAGTCCGCGGCGTCTTCGCGGTGTCCCAGGTCAGCCCGGGGCGGAAGATCGGCCTGTCGATCCAGGTGGACGGAAGCCGGGCCTCCGCCCGGTGGTGCCAGGACACCCCGGACCGCCTCTGGATCGGCCGGCGGGACGGACCGAACGAGGACTTCGTCCTGCATCCCTCCCTGCTGAACTCCCGGGGGCGGTCCGTGCATCCTTTCACCGGCAAGGCCGAGCGATGGCCGGATGCCCAGCAAAACATGCTCGACAGTTTCTACCGATCCGTCCTCTACGATGCCGAACCCCTGTACGCGGATTTCCGGGCCGGCCACGACATCGTGCGGACCGTGGAGGCCTTGGTGGAAAGCGGCCGGTCGGGAACCTGGGTCGGGCTTTCCTAACGAGGCCGCGTCCCGGCGTCCCCCGGGTCCGAAGCTTCGGTTCCCAGGGATCGCAGGGCGGTTTCGATGTCCTCCGGGCGTAGGGGTTTCACGAGGAAGGCGGCCGGCGCGGTTTCGGCCGCGGCGGACTTCGTCTGGGGGTCGTCGTAGGCGGTGGTGTATATCACGGCCGCGTCCGCGAAGGTACGGATCTCCCGGGCGGCGTCGATGCCCGCGGTCCGGGTTTCCATGCAGATGTCCAGGAAGACCAGGTCCGGCCGGAGCTCCCGGGTCTTCTGTACGCAGGAAGTTCCGGAGGGACAGACCGCCTGCACCTCGTGGCCCAGATCCCGCAGGACGACTTCCAGGGCCATGGCGATGAGACGTTCGTCCTCGGCTATTATGATCCTCATCGCTCCAGCGCCTCCCGGGAAAGACGAACCTCCACGGTCATCCCCGGCGCCCCGTCCTCCCGGCCGATCCCCCCGAACCATCGGACCGTCCCCCCGAACTGCTCCGCCAGGCTCCGTACGATGGACATCCCCAGTCTCTCCCGGCCCTCGGAAGGGAGATCCGGAGGGAAGCCGGGTCCGTCATCCCGCAGTTCAATGCGGCATTCCCCGCCCTCCGCCTCGATGCGGATTTCCAGCCGGCCGTCGGACCGGTCCCGGAGGGCGTACTTTACGGCGTTCGTGACCAGTTCGTTCAGGATCAGGCCTAGGTGGATTCCGGCATTCAGACTTACCGGCAGGGGGGCCAAGGAAAAGGTCGCGGCGGCGGGGCAACCGTGGCTGGCGAGAATCGCGCGGGCCAGGCGCGGGACGTACCGTCCGAGGTCCACCGAGGAAAGGTCGTCCGAGGAGTACAGCTCCTCGTGGACGAGGGCCATGGAGGTGATGCGTCCCCGGGCCGTCCGCAGGGCCGAAGCCGCCTCGGCTTCGCCGGTCCGCTGTCCCTGGAGGTAGAGGAGGCTCTCGATGATCTGCAGGTTGTTCTTGACCCGGTGGTGGATCTCCTGGAGCAGGACGTTTTTCTCCTCCAGGGCCGTCCTCAGTTGTTCCCGCTCCGCCAGGAGGTCCGCGGTGCGGTGACGGACCGCGTCCTCCAGATTCAGGTACATGAAGGAATTCCGGAGGACCAGGGCCAGCACGCCGGACAGGCGGTCAAGGGTCGCGAGGAGATTCTCCAGACCGCTCCGGTCCAGGATATCCAGAAGCAGGAGGGCGCCCATCCTCTTTTCCGCGTACCGCAGGGGAACGAGGATACTGGGACCGAACCCGGCTTCCCGGAGCGCCGCCCCGAGGGCTGTCGGCAGAGGTTCGGCGCACTCTTCGTCGGGATCCAGGAACCGCGATGAATCCAGTTCGTACATCGTATCCAGGAGTCGGAGCAAGCCCGGTTCCGAGGCGAAGTCTTTCCGCCGGGCCGGAACCGCCGACACCAGTTCGTGGGCCCGGGTGCGGCTGAACTCGGAGCCCAGGAACACCAGTACCGTCTTGACTCCGATGATCTCCCGGATCCGCCCCGCCAGGTGGGACGCGCACTCTCCGGGGTTGTCCGCCCGGCTCAGGATTTCCTCCAGGAGGTCGGCCAGAAGGATGGACAGGGCGCTCTTCTCGGAGCCGTTCATGCGGGTGATTCCTCTCCCGGAGCGGAGGGGTCCCCGGATACCGTGGTGAACGGAACGCCCAGCTTGGAAAGGGCCTCCCGGAGGGTGGCCTCCAGGATCCCGAGCCCCGCGGCCTCGATGCGGACGGGCATTCGGAAGTGCTCCTCGATTTCCCGAAGGATGGAGCGAGGGATGGGAACGACCCCGGTGTCCACGTAGGCGAGGGAATCCATGGATTCCGTCATGAAGTCCCGGGCCAGGTCGGCGTCCCGGAATCCCAGCTCCAATCCGAAGATTTCCCGCCACCGTACCGTCCATTCCGGCATGAACAGGAAGGTGCCCTGCCTGCGAAGTTCCCGAAACCGCTCCCGGCCCAGGACGATCTCGCAGCAGTTGATCCCGGGCAGGCGCAGGAGACCGGGCCGTTGGCAGATCTCCCGCATCCCCGGGGCGCAGTCCCCGAATGCCAGGATCGCGGGACCGACGGGCTCGGAATCCAGCAGGCGGCGAAGACCGGATTCCAGATCCTGGGGCCGCATGTGGAGAATCGAATCGAGGAGCACGATCTCCAGGTGCCGAAGGATGGAAGGGGACAGGGCGTTGAGTTCGGCTTTCAGGATGCCGCAGGACAGAACGCGGATCCGGGTACCCGGGTTTCCGGAGAGGCTCACGGGAGACGGCCTTGCAGGATGTCCCGGACCAGGGTCAACCGGTCCGGGGGGGTCCACGCGGGGAGCTCCGCTCCCCCGTTCGCGAAAATCCATCGACGGTCGTTCCGCCGGTCCTCGAGGAGAGCCGTCAGGGAGGAGGAGAGGGAGTCCCGGGTGTACACGTCGAAACAGGGTCCCGAAATATTTCCCAGCAGGACCGTATCCGGGCCCGTGATGTCCCGGGCACGGGAGAAACTGTCCTGGGCTCCGAGGGCGAATCCCGCGAGGTTCGGAAGCCCCGTATACAGGCCGATCCGTTCGGCGAACGCGGTTCCCCCGTGGTGAAGCACCACCGGCAAGGGGCAATCCCGGAGGGCCGCCTCCAGGACGGGCAGGGCGAGGCGGCGGATGGATTCCTCGTCCAGGATCCGGGGATTCGCGAACATCATCGGCATGACGAGGATCGACACTCCCGCGGATCGATAGGCTTCCGCGAGGGCCGCGAAATGGCGCCGGGCCTTGGAAAAAAGCCCCTCCGCGTCCTCCGGCCGGAACAGGAGTATTTCCATCCAACCCTCGATCCCCAGGAGGAGGGCGGGGAGGTCGGTTGGAGCCACGATGGGCGCCGCGACGATCCGTTCCCCGCGGAAGGCTTCGGCGCAATCGGCCGAAGAGTCGGTCAGGAATCTCAGGAAGGGGTCGGATCCCGGGTCCGAATCGGGATGCTCCAGGGCGGCCCGGGCGGACCGGAACGGCGGCTTGCGGACGTTCGGAACCGAGTTTTTCTGGGGGGCGAGCTCCGCCCCGAAGGCGGCGGCCTCGAAGGCGAAGACGAAGGGGGTGAAGACGATGTCCGGATCCAGGTAGGAGCACACGGCCCTCTGTCCCCGGACGTAGAGACCCGGATTCGCGTAGTACTCCTCCACCGCCGCGGACGTCAAGGTCGCCCCCAAAGTGCAGCAGACCAATCCGTAGGGAGGCCGGTCGTAGGGACCTCCTGAAAACAGGGCGGCCACCCGCTCTACGGGGATCAGACCGGACCCCCTTCTGTCCCCCCGGCCGGACGGGCGTCCGGGCTTTCGACGAGACTACGGAACAGGGCCGGGGCGTCCATGGCGCTGGCGGCCGTGCCGTCCCCTCCGACTTCCTCCACGAGACCGGGCCTGAGGTTGAACACGGCGCCTCCCACGGCCATGGGCAGGATTCCGGACAGGTTCCGACGGTCCAACTCATCCCGGATCCCCCGGATGTTCAGGGCCGTGGAGAGCATCATGGCGGAAACTCCGATGATCCGGGCGTCATGGTCGAGGGCGGCCTCGACGAACCGTCCGGGGGCGACATCGTTCCCGAGGTCCAGGATCTCCCACCCGTCCAGGCGAAGGAAGGACGCCACCATCCTCCTCCCCAGGGCGTGGAAGTCGTCTTCGATGTTCCCGAGCACCGCGATCCCCCGGGGCTGTCCCCCGAGTCCCGGCCTGCCCGCCTCCAACGCCTCCTCGAGAACCCGCTCGGCGACCTTACCCGCGATATAGCTCTGGGCCAGGGAAATGGTACCCTCCATCCACATCCGTCCCGTGCGCTGGAGAACCGGCTCCAGATAATCATGGATGATACGGGGATAGCCGTCCCGTGCGGCGGCCACCGAAAGCCGGCCGAGGGCGGAGTCCAGGCGGGCGTCCAGGATGTCCGACAAGAGGCCGTCCAGATCGTAGTCCGTCATTCCCGCTCCCGGGGACCGAGTGCCATGATACTGTAAGTATGGCCGGAAGGTCGAAAATGTCAAAGCCCGAGCCGGACGAAGCGGCTTGCGAAACCCGCCGGGCGGCCTATACTTACCCCGGGCGGGAATCGCCCTTCGCCGGCAATTCGCGCCGGCAGGGAGGCCGGGATGGGCCGGAATGCTCGAACGCTGGAAGATCTCATCGAACGACCGGACGAAGCGGCCGGAACCGCGCTGGACCTCCTGTTCGAGTCGCGGCCGGAGCTCAAAGACCGGTACGACGGGCGAAGCCTTCTCCGGGCCCGGGAGGACATGGCCCACCACGTCCGAAGGCTCGCCCAGTCCGGTCTCCCGGGGGGTGAGGCCGCCTTCCGGGATTATATATCCTGGCTGAAAGTCCTGTTCCGGGGTCTGCGCCTACCGGATGACCTCGTCGAGGACTCCTTACGCTGCGCGGGACGGGCCGCCGCCGCGGTTCTGGGGGAAGAGGACGCCCGCGCGATCCGGGATCGGGCGGATCGGGCATCGGAACTGTACGCCCGCATGGATCCCGACGCGGAAGGCTACGGGTCGGGTGGTCCCCCGCCGGGGACCGCGGTGCACGCCTACGTGCGGTCCCTGGTGGACGGTCAACGCGATCGGGCCCGGATGGTCGTCGACGCGGAGCTTTCCCGGGGCGTGTCGATCCGGTCCCTCTACCTGGATCTGTTCCAGCCCGCCCAGCGGGAGGTCGGACGGCTCTGGCACGTGCGGGAGATCTCCGTGGCCCAGGAGCACTTCGCCACGGCGGCCACCCAATACCTGATGTCGGAGCTGTACCCCCGACTTATCGCCCAGTCCCGGACGAACGGAAGGGTCCTGGTGGCGGCCTGCGCCCAGGGGGAGCTGCACGAGGTCGGCATCCGGATGGTGGCGGATTTTTTCCAGGCCGAGGGGTGGGATTCCCGGTACTTCGGGGCGAACCTGCCCGCCGACTCCCTCCTCGCCGAGGTTGAGAGGCTGCGGCCCGACCTGGTCGCCCTGTCCGCCACCCTGCCGGAGAACGTCCGCTGGATAGCCCGGTCCATCGAGGCGCTCCGATCCCGGGATCCCCGGCGTCCCGCCGTACTGGTGGGTGGATTTCCCTTCCTGATCGCCGAAGGGCTCTGGAAGGAGATCGGTGCCGACGCCACGGGCTCCGACTGCGAGAAGGCCGTGGAAGCCGGAACCCGTCTTGTCACGGGCACCCCGGGGCCGAAGGAGTAGAAGGGCATGACCCAGGAGGAGCTGCTGGAGGAATTCTCCCGGATGAACAACGAGCTCGTGAACGCGAAGCGGGAGCTCCTGCGCCTCAACCGCGAGCTCGAGCAGGCCTCGCGGATCGATCCCCTGACGGGCATCCGGAACCGGAGGGCCTTCGACGAGCTCGCGGATCAGCACCACAAGGTCGCGAGCCGGGGGAACGGATCCTTCGCGATCCTCTACTTCGACCTGGACGACTTCAAGAGCATCAACGACCGGTTCGGCCACGCCGAGGGCGACGATGCCCTACGGGCCGCCGCGGGAATCCTGTCCGGCTGCGTCCGGTCCGGGGATATCCTCGCCCGAATCGGAGGCGACGAGTTCATCGCCCTGCAGGCGAACACGAAGCCGGGATCCGTCGAGGCCTTGATGACCCGGGTGCGGGAGGCGGTGCGGACCTGGAACGCCTCGTCCGGGAAGCCCTGGAAGATCGACCTGTCCATCGGGACCGCCTCCTTCGACACGGCGACCTGCGAAAGCCTTCCGGAATTGGTGGACCGGGCGGACCGGTCCATGTACGAGGACAAGCGCCGGAACAACGGGCGAACTTGACCGGACGGGCCGTCCCGGGTAGAGTAGCCCGTCCCGGGGACGCCCATCCAGGAGCCGAGCATGAGAAGAACCCTGATATCCCTCGCCGTGATCTTACTCTCCGCCGCCGCGGCGGCCCAGCCCAAGGTCGCCGTCCTGGACGCGGACCTGCAGAAGGGGATCGACCGGTCCGCGGCCGCCGCGGTCGCGGAAAAGCTGACCGGGCGCCTGGTCCTGTCCGGCCGCTTCGTGGTACTCGACCGGATCAACGTGGAACAGGTCCTGCGGGAGCGGGAATTCCAGCTCTCCGGCCTTGTATCCGATACCGAGATCTCCGAGGCCGGGAAATACCTGGGCGCCGATTTCGTGGTGGCCATCCGGGTCCAGCGCATCGACCGCACCTACCTGGTGACCGCCAAGATGATCGCGGTGGACACGGGGATCATCGCCCGGCAGGTTTCCGCGGAGGGGGAGGGGCGGGCCTCGATCCTCCTGGAACTTGCCGGGGAAGCCGGGGACGGGCTGGCGGGGGTTCCCCGGAAGGCCGCCCCGTCCTCGGTCCGGAAACCCGCGCCCAAGCCGACCGCGCGGCCGGCCGACGCGGCCGCCGTGGGAACCCGCATCTACGGCGGGATCGGCACGGGCGGGCAGCGGCTGGACGACGATCTCGGCACGGGGACCTACGAATCCATCGGCTTCGACCTGTACGGAATGGTCGGAATCTGGAAAGGCCTCTGCGCGGTGGGGAGCCTGACGTACCTGGACGCCGTGGCGGACTACGGCGCCGCGGCCCTGTCCGGCGACCTGGGTCTGGGCTACGCCCGCCCCCTGGGGATCCTCCTTCCCTGGGCCGCCGTCAAGGTCGGCTACGTGTTCCTGGACTGGCCGTCCGCCTACGCCTCCATCCTCTCGGACCTCCAGTACAGCCTGGACCTGGGCGTCGACGCCCGCCTGGGCCGCCTGCTGGTGGGGGGCCGCGTCCAGCTTTCCCTGGCGGCCTTCGCGGATTCCGGCGGACTCGGCCTCACGGCCTTCCAGGACTCCTTCTGGTTCATGGTCGGCTGGAAGCTCTGAGGGACGGTCCCGATTCCCCGGACAGCCGGGTCCGGGCGTTCTCCGACATCCGCTCGACCAGATCCCGGGCCGCTGCCCGCTCCGGATCCGTGAATCCCGAGAACAGAACCTCCATCCAGCTCCTCAGAAGTTCATCCAGAAGCTCGACCATGCCGGTTCCCGATTCGGTGACCGACAGACGCTGAACCCGTCTGTCCCGGGGATCCCCGGAGCGGACCAGGTAACCGGCCTTCTCCAAGTCCCGTACGGCCCGGGCGGTGGTGCCCCGGTCCATGGCGAGATCCTCGGCCAATTCGTCCTGGCTCATACCCGGCCGGCGGTTCACCGCGAGGAGGAAGGGGTACGGACCGGCGCCCAGTCCGAGGCCTCGGAGACTCCGGTTCATATGAATCTGGCTGTGCCGGTACAGGATCGAGATGTGGCGCAGGATCGTCGGTCGCCGGGTCACGGGACCTCCCCGGGTATCCCGGACGGCGAGCCCGCCGGTGTACCCCCGGTCCCGGATCCCCGGGCCGGATTCCCGGACCGGAAGGTCCGCAGGGTAGCCGCCGCCAGGGGCACCGCCGCCAGGAAGGTCGCCAAGTCCGCCACGGACTGGCTGACCTGGATTCCCGCCAGGCCGAAGAGCCGGGACAGCACGAGGACGGCGGGGACGAAGGCCAGACCCTGGCGGGACAGGGCGAGAACGGACGCCTGCACGGGTTTGCCGATGTACTGGAACATCATGTTCGAGATCACGATGAAGGACGTGAGGGGCAGGGTGGCGGCCTGGAACCGCAGGGCCCGGGCGCCGATCCGGATCACTTCCGGGTCGTCCCGGAACATCCGCAGGACTTCCGGCGCGAAGGAGAGGATCAGGACCGAGAACGCGGAGAGGAAGAGGGCCCCGATCCGGACGGAATACCAGAAGGCCGCCCGGACCCGGTGCGTGAGGCCGGCCGCGTAGTTGAAGGCGGCCACGGGCTGGAACCCCTGGCCGAACCCGATCATGGCGGAGGTCATGAACAGCATGATCCGGGTGACCACGGACATTCCCGCCACCGCGGCGTCCCCGTAGGTCCGGGCCGCGGTGTTCAGGACGACGGCTCCGAGGATGGACACGGACTGTCGGAAAAGGGTGGGCAGGCCGCCCGCGAGGATCTCGGCGTATATCGACCGGCTGAAGGACGCCCCCCGGAAGGTGATGCGGAGGGCGCTTTTCCTGCGGCGGTAGTGGGACAGCAGGATGGCGAAGCTCAGAATTTGGCTCAGGACGGTGGCCGCGGCGGCTCCCCGTATGCCCATGCCCAGGACGAACATGAACAGGGGATCCAGGGCGATGTTCACGACCGCCCCGGCGGAGATCCCGATCATGGCCAGGACCGCGCTGCCCTCGGACCTAAGATTCACGTTCATCACGAAGGACGCCGCGACGAAGGGCGCCCCGGTAAGGACGAGACCGCCGTAGGCCGCTGCGTAGGGCAGGATCGTCGGGGTGGATCCCAGGAGGAGCATGAACGGCTCCAGGAGGATTTCCCCGGCAACCGTCAGCAAGAGCCCGCAGATCAGGGCCGTGAAGAAGGCGGTGGAGGCCGCGTCGGCCGCCCGGTCCGGCCTTCGGGCTCCCAGTTGACGGGCCGCGAAGCTGCCGGAGCCCACGCCCAGGGTCATCCCGATGACCTGGAGGATGGTCATCAGGGGAAATACGATGCCGACCGCGCCGGTGGCGCTCGTGGAAATCCGGCCCACGAAATACGTGTCCGCCATGTTGTAGAACGCGGTGACCATCATGCTGACCATGGTGGGCACCGCCAGCCCCGGGATCAGCCGGTCCACCGGCCGGGTCGTCATGCGCAGGAAGCGTTCTTCGGGATCCCTCGATGCGGTCACGAAACCTCCCCGAAAATGATTGCAGATGCAACTATCGCGGAGGAGAGGGTCTTTGGCAAGTCCTGTCGAAAAGAAGCCCCGGTTTCCCGGGGCTCGAAGACGTGGTTCTCGGCGCCTAGACCCGCTGTTCCCGGTCGAAGGGGCGGCCCAGCTCGGCGGGACCCGCCATACGGGACTTCCGCACCAGGGCGAGGACCAGGATCACCAGGGCGTAGGGAAGCATGACCGCGAACTCGTAGGGGAAATCGATGCCCGCCACCTGGATCGAAAGCTGGAGGGACTGGGCCAGGCTGAACAGGAGGGCGCCGCCCAGGACCCCCACGGGATTCCATCGGCCGAAATACACCAGGGCCACGGCGATGAAGCCTCGCCCCGCGATGAGGTCGTCGGCGAACATCTTGGCCTGGGCCAGGCTGAGGTAGGCTCCCGCAAGGCCAGCCATGGCGCCCCCCACGGCCAGGGCCTGGTATCGGACCCGGGCGACGGGAATTCCCAGGGAATCCGCGGCCCGGGGGTAGGTTCCCACGGCCCTCACCTTTAGACCCCAGGGTGTCTTGAACAGGACATACCAGAAGACGGGCACGAGCAGGAAGGCCAGGTAGACCAGGGGATTGTGGTTGAACAGGATGGGACCGAGGATCGGGATGCGCGATAGTCCCGGAATCGGTAGGGGCGCTATGCCCGCGACGCCGGTCACTCCTCCGACGTATTTGCGGAACAGGGTACCCGCGGTTCCCCAGCCCAGCATTTGAAGCCCGATCCCGGCGATCCCCTGGGGCGCCCGGAAGGTCACAACCACCAGCGCGAAGAGGAGACCCAACAGGACCCCGGCACCGATCGCCAGGAGCAGGCCGATCAGGTTCGCGGATCCGGCCAGGGGGGTATCCGCCAGGAAGTATGGAGGCAGGAAGGCCAGGAAGGCCCCCATGGCCATGATGCCCTCGCAGCCCAGGTTGAAGACGCCGGCGCGCTGGTTGATCGTCTCCCCGAGGCCGGCCAGGAGGAGGGCCACGGAGAACGGAACCCCCAGGATGAGGATGTTCAGGATGAAGGATCCGGCGCTCATCGGTGCTCCTCCGTTTCGGCGGGGGATCCGCCGCCTGTCCGGGGTTCGGCCTCGTCGGCCAGGCAGGGGTCCGGGGAGTCGGAAGGATCCGGGCAAGCCTCCCGGGAACCAGCGGGCGGGTTCGGGGCGGGTTTTCCCAGGAGCCGGGACAGTTTTCGGGCGAGCCGATCCTGGACGTAGGGATTGTTCATGAACTGCCGGGCCGAGACGATGGCCAGGATGATGGCGCCCTGGAGGACGAGGACCATGTTCGCGGGGACGTCCGCGAGCCGCTGGGTCATGTCCGCCCCCAGTAGGAGGAGACCGAAGAAGAGGGACGCCGGGACGATTCCCGCGGGATGGAGCCCCCCGAACAGGGAGACCACGATCCCCGTGAAACCGTATCCCCCGGAGACGCCCTCGATGGCCCGGCGGTGGACTCCCAGGATCTCCACGGCCCCGGCGATTCCCGCGAAGGCCCCGGAGAGCAGCATGGCGGCCACGACGTACCGCTCCACCCGGATGCCCGCGTACCGGGCCGCCTTGGCCTCCGCGCCGGCCGCCCGCATTCGGAAGCCCGCGGAGGTACGCCACAGGAGAATGAACACCAGGACCGCCAGGGCCAGGGCCAGGAAGGCCCCGGCGTGCAACCGTGTGCCGGGAATAAGGCGATCCAGCCAGGCGGCCCGGGGGATCCGGACGGTCTGGGGAGTGCCGGACCCCGTGACCAGCTCCTCGGGATCCATCATGGGTCCCCGGAGCAGGAAGGTATAGAATTGGGCGGCGATGTAGTTGAGCATCACCGTGGATAGGATCTCGTTCACACCCAGGCGGGCCTTCAGGATACCCGCGGCGGTGCCCCACACGGCCCCTCCCGCCGCACCGGCCAGGACGGCCAGGGGCAGGAGGACGGGCTTGGGCAAATCCGGCAGGGCGATGGCCGTGGCGCTGGCGGCCAGGATCCCCATCATCATCTGGCCCTCGGCCCCGATGTTGAGGGTGCCGCTCCGGAACGCGATCGCGATTCCCAGGGCGATCAGGGTCAGGGGGATCGCCCGGACCGCGATCTCGGTCAAGCCGATGAGGTCCTTCAGGGGCTCCGTGAGGATCACGGTATAGGCCTTGGCGATGTCGGCGCCGACGGCCGCAAAGACCAGGGCCCCGACGCCCAGGGCCGCGGCGGCGGCGGCCAGGATAACGACGGCGTTGTAGACCGCCTTCATCGACTTATTCATCGAGGACTCCGGCCATCAGGAGTCCCAGGGAACGCTTGGTGGCCTCGCGGCCGGGGACTACCTTGAGGATCCTGCCTTTGTAGATGACCGCGATCCGGTCCGACAGGTTCATGATCTCGTCCAGTTCCTCGGATATGAGGAGGATCGCGGCCCCTTCGGCCCGCCGGGCCAGGAGCTGCTTGTGGATGAACTCCTCGGCTCCCATGTCCAGGCCCCGGGTGGGATAGACCGCCACCAGGGCCTTCGGGCGGCGGGACAGCTCCCGGGCCAGGATGACCTTCTGGATGTTGCCTCCCGACAGGGAGCCGGCGGCGGTATCCACCGAGGGGCACCGGATGTCGAAGCTCTCCCGCAGGGTGGCGGCGTTGCGGGAGATGGGTCCCAACCGGAGGAAACCGGCGCGGCTCCATCCGCCGGTGCCCACGTCCTTGAGGACCAGGTTTTCCCGGACCGAGAAGGAGGGAACGATTCCCTCGGTGTTCCGGTCCTCGGGGATGTAGCCCATGCCGGCGGCGATCACCGCGTCCGCGCCGCAGCCTCCCAGCTCGACTCCGTCCAGCCGGACGGAACCGGACTCGGGCTTGCGGAGGCCGTTCAGGGTCTCCGCGAGTTCCCGCTGGCCGTTGCCCGAAACGCCGGCCAGGCCGAGGATCTCGCCGGAGTACACGTCGAGGCTGACTCCGTCCAGGGCCCGGTTGCCTCGGTCTCCCCGGACCCGCAGGTCCCGGACGTACAGGAGCCCCGGTCCCCCGGGCCGCGGCGCGTCCGAGCATTCCACGCAGGGGAGGGCCACCTCGTGTCCCGTCATGAGGGCGGCCAGGTCCGCGGGGGAATGGTCCTCGGTGCGCCCTTCGAAGACGATCCGGCCCCTGCGGAGAATCGAGACCGTGTCGGACAGGGCCTTGACCTCGTGGAGCTTGTGGCTGATGAAAATCACGGACAGTTCCCGGGACATCTTCTTGAGGAGCTCGATGAGTTCGTCCGTCTCCTGGGGCGTCAGCGCCGAGGTCGGTTCGTCCAGGATCAGGAAGCGGGCCCCCAGACAGAGGGTTTTCACCAGCTCCACCCGCTGCTGTTCCCCTACCGAGAGCTGCCAGACGTAGGCGTCGGGATTCACCGGGAGCTCGTGGCGCTCGGAGATCTCCAGGATTCGCTTCCGGACGGAACCCAGGTCCAGGCGTCCCGGCCGATGGGACGATTTCATCCCCAGGGCGACGTTTTCCGCCACCGTCATGTTGGGGACCAGCATGAAGTGCTGGTGCACCATGCCGATCCCGTGGGCGAAGGCGTCGTTCGGGGACCGGAACCGGACCTCCCGGCCGTTGATCAGGATCCGCCCCTCGTCGGGCTGGTAGAGGCCCATCAGGATGTTCATGAGGGTCGTCTTGCCCGCGCCGTTCTCCCCGACGAGGGCGCGCACCGAGTGCTCGCCCACGGTCAGGTCGATGTGGTCGCAGGCGAGGATCCCCGGAAAACGTTTCGTGATGCCCCGAAGCTCGAGGCTGCGGATGGGTTCGAAGGGCATGGAAGCTCCCGGAACCGGGGCCCCGGGGCGACGGCCCCGGGAGCCCCTTGGATTTATCAGTACTTTACGGCCTGCCAGTCGATCTTGAGCTTCTGGGCGGTGATGTCGGCCTTGGCCTGTTCGGCGGCCTTGCGGATCGCCGCGGTCAGGACGGAACCTACGGAGTCGTTGAACTTGTAGATGAATCCGCCGTTCCGGAAGGTGAGGGGGATGTTCTCCCCGCCCAGGGTGCCGTCCTGGCGCTTGTCGATCATGGCCTCCACGACCGCTGCGTAGTCGTAGCTGGCGGCCGCGATGACCTTGTAGCCCTCGGGCATGGTCAGCTGGAGGGTGTCCTGGCCGAGCCACCAGATGGGCTTGTCCTTGTATTCCGCCACGGCCCGGAGGGCCCCGGTGGCCTGCTGGGCGGCGCCGGTCAGGACGTCTGCGTTGGCCTTGATGTGGGTGTGGGCCAGTTCGGCGGCCTTCACGTAGTCGGCGAAGGAACCGGTGTGGGCTACCTTGATCTCGGCCTTGGGATTCACGGACTTGACGCCCAGCCAGAACCCGCGGTTGTACCGGGCGGAATCCCCCGCGTCCACGGGACCCACGACGCCGATGATGCCGGTCTTGGTGACCATGCCGGCGATCACGCCGTTGATGTAGCCCGTCTCCTCGCTCATGGGCATGTAGGTGAAGACGTTCTTCGGGCCGATGTCCGCGTTCGTGCCGAAGGCGAAGGTGGTCTTGGGGAACTCCTCGGACAGTTCCAGGATCAGGTTCTTGAACTGGGCGCCGTGGGCGATGATGATGTCGAAGCCCCGGGAGGCGTACTGCCGGGCCGCGGAGCCGGCGTCCACGGGCTTCATCTTCTCGCTGTAGTTGTATTCCACCAGGGCGGATCCGTACTTCTTCTGGACCGCGGCGATGGCGTCGTGCATGGCCTGACCCCAGCCCTTGTCGTCCACGGTGGATTCGATGATCAGGGCGATCTTGACCTTGGACTTGGGAGCTCCGTACACGGCCCCGCCAACCAAGGCGAGGACCAGGAGCAACGCCACGATTCTCTTCATGGAAGCCTCCTGCAACTACGTTCGACGATCTGCATCCGCGGATCCGGAACCCGGAATACGCGATTTTCGGGAAAGGATAGCACGCCCCGGACCGGTCGTAAACAAGATTCGGACCGATAGAGTTTCCTAAAAGCCGTTCCCGGGGTATAGTGCGCTCGAACCTATTCCAATCTCGGAGGCATGGCGAATGTCGGATTCCCGGGTGCACTGGACGGATTTGAGGACCACTCCCGATGATTCCCTTCCGGTCAAGCTCGATCGGCTCCTGCGGGCCGCGGGCATGGGCGGACTGGATCTTAAGAAGAAGTATGTCGCCCTGAAGATCCATTTCGGCGAACCGGGAAATCTCTCCTATATCCGACCACCCTACGTGGCCCCCGTGGCCCGGCTCGTGCGGGAGCTCGGGGGGAGGCCCTTTCTCACCGACGCGAACACCCTGTATTCCGGACGTCGGCACAACGCGTACGACCACGTCCGGGCGGCCCTGGAGAACGGGTTCTCCCGGGACGCCACCGGCTGCGATATCCTGATCGCCGACGGCCTCCGCGGAAACGACTTCCTTTCGGTACCCGTCGAGGGCGGGAGGCACTGCTCCTCCGCCATGATCGCCTCCGCGGTCGCGGAGGCGGACGCCATCCTCTCCCTGAACCACTTCAAGGGGCACGAGGTGACGGGATTCGGGGGGGCTATCAAGAACCTCGGGATGGGATGCGCGAGCCGCGCGGGCAAGCGGTTCCTCCATGAAGTATCCCACCCGACGATCCTGACGGCGGACTGCACGGGTTGCGGGACCTGCGTGTCGAACTGCGCGGCCGAGGCGGTGACCCTGGATTCCGGAGGCAAGGCCGTGATCGACCACAAACTGTGCACGGGCTGTTGCCAGTGCGTGGCGGTCTGCGCCTACGGAGCCGCCCGGGCTTCGGACGGATCCGCCAGCGTCGTCTGCGGGGAGCGCATCGCGGAGTACACCGCCGCGGTGGTCCGGGGCAAACCCTGCTTCCACGTGAACTTCGTGATGAACGTCTCGCCCAATTGCGACTGCTGGGCCCACAACGACGCCCCGGTCGTCGCGGACATCGGGATTTTCGCGTCCCCGGATCCCGTCGCCCTGGACCAGGCCTGCGTGGACGCCGTGAACGCGGCGCCCGCCACGGGCGGAACGGCCCTCACGGACAAGGCCTACGCCGGCGCGGGGGAGAAATTCGGGCACATCCATCCCGACACGGACTGGAGCGCGACCCTGGACCACTGCGTCCGCATGGGCCTGGGCAGCCGCCGGTACGACCTCGTCAAGGTTTAATCGGGGCGAGGAGAGCGGGAGCGCATGCCGAACCGGTTCGCCCGGCGCATCCGGGACGGGGATATCCGGACCCCCGGCCAGCTCAAGTCGGAGTTCAAGGCGCTGGCCAAGGCGACCCACCCGGATCTTGCCGGTCACGGGGCCCAGGAGGAATTCGTCCGGGTCCGGGCGGAGTACGAGTCGGCGCTGAGCAATTTCGAGGCCCACCGCTTCGGCGTCCGGAGAGCGCCCCGCCGCGGGGACCCGGACACGGGCCTGCCCGGCGGGGACGCGGTTCCGGTTTTCGCCGCCCTGGGGGTTCTCCGGCGGCGGGGGTTCCCGAAGATCCCCCGGCACGAGAAGGAGCGGCTCCGGTACGAGTACGCCCGGTATCGCCTGGAGACGGCCTTGGATCGGCTCGAGGAAGGCCGGGGCGGGGCGGTCCGGGACTTCGAGGAAGCCCTGCTCGGCCTGAGGAACGGGGATCCGCCCCTGCTCGCCTCCGTCTTGGGCTACCTGGACGCCCTGACGGAATACGCCGCCCGGGGACTGCCGGCCATGCGGACGGACCTGGCCGTGACCCGGGCGTTCCTGGCCTCGGCGCCGGCCCTGCCCGGCACCGCGAGGGATTTCCTCGCGCGCCTGTCGGGAGACCTCGGCCTGGAGGCGTCCCTGCCTGGATCCCCATGCTAGCCGGTCGCCCGACCGGGCGGCACCGACCCGGACGTTCCGGATCTACTTCGCGCTGACCCATCCGGCGGGTTCGTCGCCGTTTTCCCGGTCGCCCGGAGTGCCTCCCCGCCTCCTGCGGGAGGTCGCGACCTGGGACGCCAGTCGGGCCAGGGCGCTGGACACGGCCAGGCCCGCCGCGATGGCGCCCGCCGCCTGGAGGGTCGCGAACCCGATCGCCAGGGTGCCCGGAAAGTCGCCCCGGACGGACTGGAGCATGGTGTTGTACATCCCGCTTCCCGGCACCAGGGGAAGGATGGCGCAGACCATGTAGAGAAAGGCCGGCCGTCGCAGGAAGTGGGCCCCGAACTCCGAGAGGAAGCCGATGGCCGCCGCGGCCGCGAAGTACCCGATGGCGGGATCCCCGGCGATCCGGAAGGCGGAAAATATCCACCACCCGAGGGAGGCGCCCGCCACGGCCAGGGGCAGGTCCCGGGGGCGCAGTTCGAGGAGGACGGCGAATCCCGCCGTCGCCAGGGCCGCCCACAGGAGTTCCAGGGGATTCACGCGGCCCCCAGACCGGCCAGTCTCCACAGGCCGAATGCGGCGCCCGCCCCGATGGAAATCCCCGCGGCGGAGATGAAGGCGTCCGCCCCCCGGGCCACCCCGGCCACAAGGTCCCCGGCGATGGTGTCCCGGATGGCGTTCGTGATCGCCACGCCGGGGACCAGAAGCATGATGGACCCGATGACGGCCCGATCCGGACTTGCCGCGAAACCGGCCAGCCCGGCGGCCAGGCAGGCCAGGACCGCGAAGGCACCTCCCGCGATGTTGGTGAAGAAGTCGGAGATGCCCTGGCGGGAGAGAGTCCGGGTCATCCGGGAGAGGATCGCGCCCACGGGGGCCGCGACCAGGGCGTCGCTCCAGGATCCGCCGTACAGCAAGGTGAAGAACCCCGCCGCGGCCGCGGCCCCCGCCAGGGTGACGGCGCCGGGATATCCCGGCAGGCGTTCGATGGAGTCGATGCCCTCGGAGGCCTGTCGGAAATCCGCGCGCCCCGCGTAGAGGTCCCGGGTCAGGGAGTGGATCCGGGCGATCCGCTCCAGGTTCATGGTTCTGCCCCGTACCCGCCGGACGATGGAGCGGGAACGGCCGTCGGGGCCGAAGAAGGAGAGGACGACCCCCGTGGGGGTCGCGTAGCACTCCGCCTCGGCGCCCCCCAGGGAGGAACAGAACGCCCGGGCCGTCTCCTCGGCCCGGTAGGTCTCCGCGCCGCAGCGCAGTACAAGCCGGGCGGCGTCGGAAGCCAGGAGCAGGACGTCCTCGGGATCCGGGTCGGCCATCTCAGGGAATCCGCGGTTTCCCGTCGAAGCCGAAGGAGATCAGCTCGGAAACGCTCTTGTCGTCCTTGGTACGGGACTTGACCATGCCGTTGACCGGCACGGCCGGGTGGAACCAGGACTCGGTCTCGATGGTCTTGCCGAGGATCTTGGTCTTGGCGGTGACGACCGTGGTGGCCGCGAAGGAACCTGCGGGAACCTGGACGGCTCCGCCGTCCACGTATTCGGAAAGGTTCACGATCATCTTCTCGTAGGCCGACTTCATCAGGGTTTTCATGATGATCAGGGACTGTCCTTCGGTCTTGGTGACGGAACCGTCCTTTTCCAGGGTCTTCACCCAGACGAGCTCGATCTGGGAGGCGTCCCCGGTCTTCATGGCCGCGTCGTAGTTGCCCAGGAGCATCTGCATGACCGATTCCTTCCCGGACTTGTCGACGCTGGCGTTCTCGATCACCCAGCCGTTCCCGACCTTGGCCACGACGAGGGTGGTGGTGACGGAATCGCGCTTGCCGTTGGAGAGTTGGCCGACGACCACGTACTGGCCGGGAGCCCAGGCCTTGGGGGTGCCGAACTTTCCCGCCGAGGGATAGGACTTCGCCGAGGTCGTCCACAGGGAGTCCAAGGCCTTGGACTGGGCGAACACGGACGGAAGGGCGAGGATCGCCAGGATCAGGATGCAAAGGATCGCCGCAGGTTTTCTCATATAGTATCCTCCGGCGGAGACTCTATCACGACGGAGGCGGGATTTCGAGCCGCTCCGATCGGATCCGCGGCCTCGCATGCCGAGGGGAAACTCTTTTTTGAATTCCGGCCTGGAAATTCTTTAAAAAGTAACAATACTCTATCCTGGTCGACATTCCGCGATCCCCCGGGGCGTCGGGAACGAACCCCCCGCGGCGGGCCGCCCCGGGGAGACGAAAAACTTTCGGTAGCGGGGTTCTCGAATGAAGAAGTACAGCCTTGCCTTTCGCATGAACGTCCTCCTTCCCAGTATTGCCTTGGCGGCGGCCGTATACGGCGCGTACGCCGCCTTCCTTCGGCCGGACGAGGTGAACGGAGGTGTCCTGGCGGTCTGCGGAGCCGCCGCGATCCTCTTCGTGGTTGCGACCATTTTTCTAGTGGGAGGAAGCGGGAAGCACTTCGCCCGGGATTTCGCGGCCCTCCAGAAGGACGAGGAGGCCTACCGGAAGGCCCTGGAGAAGGTCGGCGCGGTCCCCCTCCTGAGCATGATCAAGTACCTGCTCCTCAGCCTGGCGTTCCTGGCCGGCCTTGAGGTGTTCGTGGGAAGATCCTCCCTGAGGGAGGGCGCCGCGGGGCTCCTCACGATGTTCCTGGCCTCGGTCGCGATGTTCAGCACCTCCTTCCTGTACGTGTTCGCGGACCGGCTCGTGTCCGTGACCCTGCTCGAGCACACCCTGGACACCTTTCCCCGGGACCTTCGGGAATCCCGCCAGCAGAGGAAGATCCTGATCATCCCGGCCTTCATGGCCGTCATGACCCTGCTGTTCGCGTTTTCCGCCTCCTTCCTGGCCACGGGTCCCATGGCCGGGATGGTCCGGCTTCCGCCGTCCTGGACCCTGTCGATCCTGTCCGCCGTATACCTGGTGGTCGTCCTCCTCCTGGTCACCGTCTGGAATTCCGGGACCGCCCTCCTGTACCGGTCGGTGATCTCGGAAATGGAGTCCCTGTCCTCCGCGGACAAGGATCTGACCCGGCGGATCTCGATCGCATCGGTGGACGAGCTGGGAACGATCTCCGGCATGGTGAACTCCTTCTGCGCCGCCCTGTCCCAGAGCGTCTCGGGCCTGAAGTCCTCCCAGGTCAAGCTGAACGACCTGGGCGAGGGGATGGGGGAGAACGCCGCCGAGACGGCCCGGGGGGTGGAGCGGATCGCATCCCATGTGGAGAAAGTCCGGGACAAGACCCATGCCCAGTCCGCCAGCGTCGGCGAGTCCTCCGGCGCGGTCCACGAGATCGCGAAAAACATCGAGTCCCTGGACCAGATGATCACCGACCAGTCCGCGAGCGTGACCCAGGCCTCCGCTTCGATCGAGGAGATGGTCGGAAACATCTCCTCCATCTCCGAGTCCATCGAGAAGATGGCCGGGGAGTTCGGCGGGCTCTTGACCGCGGCCGAGGACGGTCGCAAGACCCAGGACCAGGCCCGGGAGAAGATCCGGCAGATCGCGGAGCGCTCGGAGGCCCTCCTGGAGGCCAACAAGGTGATCGCCGTGATCGCCTCCCAGACGAACCTTCTGGCCATGAACGCCGCCATCGAGGCCGCCCATGCCGGCGACGCGGGGCGGGGCTTCTCCGTCGTGGCCGACGAGATCCGGAGGCTGGCGGAGACCTCCTCCAAGCAGTCCGGGGCCATCAAGTCCGAGCTGGGGAAGGTCCAGGAAGCCATACGGGAAGTGGTGGACGCGTCCTCCGCCTCCGGGGAATCCTTCTCCCGCGTCGCGGAGCGCATCGGGAGCACCGACGCCCTGGTGCGGGAAATCAACTCCGCCATGGAGGAGCAGAAGGAAGGCACCCGGCAGATCCTGGAAGCCCTGCAGTCCATGAACCAGATCACTTCCCAGGTCCAGGTCGGTTCCAAGGAGATGAGCGAGGGGAACAACACGGTCCTGGCGGAGATCTCCTACCTGCAGAACGCGACGATGGAGATCAAGGAGAGCATCGAGGAGATGGCCGCGGGGGCCGAGGGACTGGCCTCCGGGGCGCGGAAGGTTTCGGACATCGCCCGGGGCACGCGGGACCTCATCCGGGTCATGGACGAGGAACTGGGACGGTTCCGGACGTGACGCCGAACCGCCGGTGCCGGCGCATCGGCGGTTCTCCCCGTTCGGGAGACTCAGTCCTCCCGATTCCGCCTGCGCATGCCCCCGGAGCCGCGGCCGCCGCCTCCGAAGATGACGGACAGCCCGATCACGTACCCGAAGTTGTACCAGCCCCCGGAATTCCGGCTTTCGTACACGTTCACGTTCTTGTTGAACAGGGAGACCACGAAGGTCACGGGGGTGATGATTCCGTGCCAGAGGCCGTTCCAGAAGCCGGCCACCTTGCCGTCCGCGTCCTGGGTGCCCCGAAGGGTGTTGGGACCCGGGGCGCAGGACGCGAGCAGGAGAACCGCGATCGACAGGATTACCAGGACGGGGGTGAGCGCTTTCATGGGAGCCTCTCCTTGATCCGGGGCCGGACATATCCGGTCCTCGGGATTCACGGATCCCCGGGCGGGGGCGATCCGCGGCGGCCGCGGGTCCAGGACCCTTGCCGACCGCACGAGAAGAATATACCACTCCCGCGGAGGGCGATACCAGCCGGATCGGCCGAAACCGGGCCGGACGGCTCTCCTAGTGCCCCGCGGCCCGATACTTTCCTGTTTTTTCCTCGCTGGTTCCGATTCCGGAGCCGCTCCACACTTTCATGTAGGTGGCCGCCGTGGGAGCCCCCGCCTCCAACATAGCCTTGTGCGCCGCGGCGGCCGCCTCGAGAAGGCGGTCCAGGGGACCCTCGACGACGGTCTCGAAGGGGCCGACGGTGTACGAGAGCCCCGAGGCGTCCAGGGCCGCGATGGCCCGGTCCACGGCGGCCCAGACCTGCTCCCGTTCCGGGATGCCCATGGGCAGGCACTGGATCGCCAGGGCGGATCGGATCGAATCCACGTTCATGCTGTTCCTCCCGATACCGGCGGCCTTCGGAGCCGCCCGATCTCATCCAAGATAAAAGGCGAAAAGTCCTCGGGCCGCGAGGACGAACGAGGTCGTCCCGGAGGCCAGGAAACCCGCGACACAGTACAGGGTATCCGCCCGGGTCCAGGGGCTGTCCTTGAGGAAGGTCCGCGGGGTGTCCCGATCGAGCCCCCGGGCGGCCATGGACAGGGCCACCCTCTCGCCGTGGCGGATCGCCCCGGCCAGCAGGGCCGTGGCCGTATTCGTCCGGTCCCGGAGGGTCCGGCGACGCCGTCCTAGGCGCAGGGCCTGGGCCTTCTCGATGATCCCCAGGTCCCTCCGGAGCAGGGGAATGGTGTTCCATCCCGCGAAGAGGGCGAACCCGACCTTCGGTTCCAGTCCCAGCCGCACCATGAGGGCCCGCACAAGACTGTAGGGATCCACCGCGAAGATGAATCCCACGGACAGGGAGATCAGGCTCACGCTCCGAAGGAAGACGGCGATCCCCCGGGCCAGGCCGTCGGTCCCCTCCGCGGGAGCCAGGACGTTCAGGGCGAAGAGACCCAGGGAGACCCCGGACAGGACGAGAAGGGTCCGGGCATACCGGGGAACGTCGATCCCCCCAAGGACGGCAAGGTTGGCCAGGCCCAGGATCAGGTAGACGACGGGAGCCGCGTACCCCGAGGAGAGGAGCACGGGGGCCAGGAGGCAGACCGTCACGAAGAGGACGGCCAGGGGATTACGCGGACTTGAGCGATCCCGCACGGAGGGCCTCCTCACGTGGAATCCCGCCGTCCTTCATCCGGAGGACGACGTCCGAGGCGGCGGCCAGGAACTCCTCGTCGTGGGAAACCATGAGGACGCCGGTTCCCGACGAGGCGAGGGTCCGGATGTCCCGGACCAGGATGTCCCGGGCGGAATCGTCCAGCCCGTAGGTGGGTTCGTCCAGGAGGCAGAGGGGCCGTCGTTCCGCCAGGGCCACGCAGAGGTTGAGCCGGCGTTTTTCGCCCTCGCTCAGGCGGTACGGATTGGAATCCAGGCGCCCGGCAAGCCCGAAACGTTCCGCCAGCTCGAGCGCCGGGTCGCCGGAGAGGCCCAGTTCCTCCCGAACGCGTTCCGCCACGAAAAGGTGCTCGGGATTCTGGGGTATGTACATCAGGGAGGCGTGGAACGCGGCGGGCTTTCGGGCGGGGGCGTCCTGTCCGGCGATGCGGATGGAACCCGGGCCGGGAGGCAGGATGCGGGCGATCCGGCCCAGGAGGGTCGTCTTGCCGCAGCCGGAGGGCCCGGTCAAGCCGGCGACCCGGCCCGCGGGCACGACGAGGTCGACATCCCGGAGCACCGGGGCTCCCGTTCCGTACCGGTGGCTCAGGCCCCGGACCTCCAGGGCGGGGGGAGGTACCGGACCGACCGCTTCTCCCGAGGGCCGGGGGGGGGCCGAGAGGGGAGGGGAGGTCCGAAAATCCGAGGGGATCAGGCCTCCCCGGGGAGTGACCTCCCAGGCCCGGGAGCAGACGGACGCGGCGGTCTCGATCCTGTGTTCCACCACGACGACCGCCGTGCGGGCGGGGAGTTTCGACAGGGCTTCGAAGAAGGAGGAAGCGGAAGCCCGGTCCAGGTAGGCCGTGGGCTCGTCCAGGAAGAGGATGTCGGGCTCCCGGGCCAGGGCGGCCGCCAGGGAGACCCGCTGGCACTCGCCTCCGGACAGGGAAAGGGGATGGCGCTCCGATAGGCCGCCGATGCCCAGGCGGTCGAGAACCCCGGAAATCCGGCGGCGTATCTCCGGGACCTCCACCCCGTCGTTCTCCAGGGAAAATGCGACTTCCTCCTCCACCGTGGGAGTCACGACCTGGGCCTCCGGGTTCTGGAGCACCACCCCCATCGAGTCGTAGAGCCGTTCCACGGTTCCCGTCAAGGCGCCGGACACGTATTCCGGGGCCAGTCCCGCTAGGATCTGCAGAAGGGTGGACTTCCCGGACCCCGAGGGTCCCCGGATCAGGATCCGGTCCCCCTCCCGCACCGAAAGGTCGACGCCCTCCAGGACGGGCTCCGGGGCACCCCGGTGACGGAACCCTGCGTTCCGCAGGCGCAGGAGTTCACGCACCGGCGGCTTCATCCCCGGACAGGAGGTTCGCGGCGACCCCGGTCCTCAAGATGGCTCGACCGACCCGATAGGCCCCGAATCCGGCCCAGAACGCGCCGCCCGCCAGGATGCTGACGATCTGGACGGGCCATACCCAGGGTCGGAGGGTCCAGTACTGGCTGTAGAAGAAGTCCAGGCCGTAGGAAAGGATCCCCGCAGCCATTCCCGCCGCGACCAGGGTCCCCAGGTTCCACCGCCGGTATCCCGTGGCGGCGAATACGAGCTCGCAGCCGAGGCCCTGGACGAGGCCCCAGATGGCCGCCGTGAGTCCCCACTGGGTTATGAATCCCTCCAGGATCGCGGCGATCAGCTCCCCGAACAGGGCGGCGCCGGGTTTCCGGATCAAGAAAGGAACCAGGGTACCCCCGGTGAACCACATACCCGCCAGGAGGTAGCTGAGTCCCAGAGAGGACAGGGGGGCCGCCAGGGCGGAGACGAAGGTCCATCCCCAGAACAGCACCCCGATCGCCACGGACAGGACGACCAGGACCACGATCTCGTTCAATTTCCAGGATTTCTGTACAGCCATGGGAGACTCCTTGCCGGCATACTTCGAACCGGGGATGGAATGGCTGTGGGGGAGATGAATCGGTTCCCTTCGCCGGTATTATCCGGATCAGGTTCAACGGGTATGATCTCAGGCTCCCAACGGGAACCACCCCACGATGGTATGATACTATCCTTCTCGGGGGAATCGGTCAATCCGGAAGCCCGCGGGATCGGACGGCCGACGGAAGGAGAAGGGATGCCCGGGAAGGAGGACGGAACGGGACGGCTCGGCGAGATTCTTCGAATGGTTTCCGGCGGGTTGAATCTGGCCGGTGTCGCCGCGGGAGGCTTATTCGTCCTACTGCCGAACGCCGGGATCCCCGGTACCCTGTTCGGATGGATCCTTCCCGCGGCGGTCGCCGCCTCCTGCGCCTTTTGCTCGATCCGCCGGGTCCCTCGACGCCGGGCAATCCTCTACCTGGCCGTGACCGCCCTCGGATACGGCCTTCTGCCGTTCCTGTTGATCGCCTGGTCCGGCTTCCCGGATATCCCGGCCTTCGCGGCGGCTTCCCGGCTCGTCGTGCTCGGGAACCTGGGTATGGGCGTCTTCGTATCCTTTTTACGGCGGGAGATGCCGGCAGAGGACGCCGAGGTCCGGCCGGCCGCGGTCGCCGCCGGCTTCGCGGTGGGAATCGCCGCCCTAGCGATTTCCGCGAGGTTTCTGGCCTCCCCGCACCCCCGGACGGCGGGGGTGCTCGTTCCCCAATGCCTTCCGTATTGGTCCCTGTCCTTCCTGGCCGTGGCTTCCTGGGCCGCCCGTTCCCTGGGGACCCGCCGTCCCTACCGGGGGGAGGCCCTCCTTCTGGCCCTCCCCGCGGCGGCGGCCGCCCTCCTGGGAGGCATCCCGGTCTACCGGACCCCCGGGGTTCTCCGGTCCGCGGAGCGGGACTTCACCCGCGCCTTCGGGGACGATGCCGGAACGCCGGTATCCGCGTCCGAGGGCCGGAACGCCTTTTCCCTGGGCCGCATGTTCCTGGGATCCCGGACCGGAGGAGCCTCCTCGGACCTCGACGTTCCCTATCACTCGGAGACCACTCCGGACGGAAGGTCCTACACCTTTCGATTCGATCATTGGGCTCCGGAATCGGGCGGCCCGCATCCCGTCCTGATCCGGATCCACGGCGGCGCCTGGATCAGCGGGGACAAAGGCTACGGGAACATGAACTACGTGAACCGGTACCTCGCGTCCCGGGGGTACGCCGTCTTCGACCTGCAGTACGGACTTGCCCGGACGGGGACCTTCCCCCTGCGGTCCCCCACGCCGAACGGAATGATCGGACCCTTCGGAATCGAGGACATGCTCCGGCATATCCGGTCCTTCAGCGCCTACCTGGCGGAGAATGCGGAGAACCTCGACGCGGACATCTCCCGGGTCTTCCTCAGCGGGGGATCGGCGGGGGGGCATCTAGCCTTGGCCGCGGCCCTCGCCGCCTCCTCCGGGTAC